>JBKPCD010000213.1:0-9166 GCA_046727175.1 Acidobacteriota bacterium
ACATCTACACATTGACACATTCGTCGGCAGCGTCAGATGTGTATAAGAGACAGGCTATCTCAATGACGCGCAGGTTTAGATTCAACAAAAATCGAGGTAACACGCTAACCCATTGATGAAAGATGGCTTTTGCACGCCAAGAGCCGAGAGCCGTGAGCCAAGAGCCTTTCACGGAGAGCCATCACACGTAGTAGAGTATCCGCATGCACCGGAGTGCTGTGGCCATGGACGAATCGGCGCGTCTGGAAGCCCTTCGCAAGTACCGCATCCTCGACACGCAACCGGAGCAGTCGTTCGACGATCTGACCCTGCTCGCGTCGCACATCTGCGAGACGCCGTACGCGCTTATCACGCTCATCGACGCCAGCCGTCAATGGTTCAAGTCGCGCGTCGGCATCGACGCGAGCGAAACGCCGCGGAGCGTCGCGTTCTGCGCGCACGCGATTCAGCAGCAGAACTTGTTTATCGTTGCCGACGCGCATACCGATGATCGCTTTCGTGACAATCCGATGGTGACGGGCGCGCCGCACTTCCGTTTTTACGCGGGCGCGCCGCTCGTGACGGCCGAAGGGCATGCGCTCGGCACGCTCTGCGTCGCGGATACGGTCCCTCGCACGCTGACGCCCCCGCAGGTCGAAGCACTGCAGGCCTTGGGCCGGCAGACGCTCGCGCAGCTCGAGCTGCGGCGCAATATCCACGAGCTCTCGTCGGCGCTGACCGAGCGTGATCGCGCCGAACAGGCGCAGAGGCAGCTGGTCAGCGAGCTCCAGAACGCGCTCGCGAGCGTCAACAAACTGAGCGCGCTGATGCCGTTCTGCTCGACGTGTCAGTTCAACATGGTCATCGCCGCGGACCCCCAGGCGATTCCCCCCGTGGTCGACGGCGTCACGCAGATGCTCCAGGGACGCCACTGGGACGATCAGAAGGTCATGGAAGTCGAGCTCGCGCTGCAGGAGGCGCTTACGAACGCGATCCGCCACGGGTGCGGCAACGATCCGGCGAGATATCTGCAGTGTTGCGTGGCCGTCCAGGAGCCGAACGAGGTCACCATCGTCGTGCGCGATCCCGGATCGGGATTCGACGCCGCGTCGGTTGCGGATCCGCTGGCGCCCGAGAACGTCCTCAAGCCTGGCGGTCGCGGGATATTCCTGATCAATCAGCTGATGGACGAAGTGGCGTTCAAGGACGGCGGGCGCGAATTACAGATGCGGAAGCGTCGGGACAGACCACCGCAGCACCAATCTAATTGCGAATGATGAATTGTGAATCTAGCCGCCTTCGGGCAAGTCATCCGTACGGACGGTTTCAGCCTGGAATTCTCAATTCACAGTTCACCACTCACAATTGACGCGTTCGTCAACTGCCGCCATTTTCAACGCTTTGACACGCGCATCGACGTCACGCAGTCGTTGAAGCTGCCGTCGCACGGACCGTATCGCCGCCTCAGGTCCAGGATGTCTTCCGTCGTGCCCAGCGATGGACCCCTGAAATCGCGATCCTTGTAAAGCGTCACCTGCCATCCCGGAAGCACGCGCACCGACGAGATGCAATCGTTCCAGGTCGCCGTGGATCCGTTCTCATCGCCCACGACGCAAGGTCCCTCTACGTTTTGGAGATTGGGAACGTCCTGGTTGATTTGCTGCGAGGTGCCGACGAAGTTCGCGTGGATGTAGACGATCACGCCCTCATCCGGCGGCGTCGGCCCGATCGGCTCCTGGCCTTCGCACGCGGCGAACAGGACCGCAACGCTTCCAATCGCGAGACGGCGCACGGGAGACATTTCGGCTCCTCAGTGCAGGCCTGGCGTGAGCAGCTTACATGATACGGCTGGGAATTCTCCCGGGAGAGGCCGGAGCGCATGGAACGAACGCGTTCACCCGAGAGTCACGAAGCACACGCAGAAAATATCATGTTTTCTCCGTGAACGCCGTGACTCCGCGGTGAACGCTTTCCCCATGACCTCCGTCTCTCTGCGATCAGGTCCGGTCGTAATCGGGGACCCAGTTCCGAATAGCGCGCTTGATCTCGTCCGGCTTCATCGACTCGCGCGAGGCGCGTTCGAGCAGCTCCGGCAGCTCCTCTTCCGACGCGAACCGCAACGCGGCAATCCGTTTGTTATCGAGCTTCGCGAGGAGCCGCTGCTGTTCGGGACTGAGGAGCGTCGCGCAGCGGACTTTCATCTCCAGCTTGATGATTCGATCCTGCAGTCGCGTGATGTAGGTGCGGCTGATCGACAGCAGGACGAGAACCGAGGCTATCAGCCCTCCAAAAGCCAGCGCGAGATTCCATCCTCCGCCCGAGCGGACCGCGCCGACGAACCCGACGACGGCAATTCCCACGAAGAGGAAGCCGACCGTCGTCGCGATCGGCCGATGGGCGTGATTCTCGTAGCTCTGTGCCACGGTGGCGTTACGCGTGAGCCGACTGACGATCCTTCGGGTCGAGCGCCATCAGCTCGGCGTGGGCTTCGACGTGTGCTTTGACGATTGCTTCCGCACGCGCCATCGCCTCGGGATCGCCGCTGCGGTACACGTCATTGGCGGCAATCAGGTCCTTCTGGTTCGAGGGCGTCGCATCGTGACTGTCGTAGATCGCCGTCACCGGGCACGCGGGCACGCAGGCGCCGCAATCGATGCACTCCTCCGGATGGATGTAGAGCATCGTCATCGCCTCGAACTCGGGCTCGTCCTTGCGGGGGTGAATGCAGTCGACCGGACACACATCCACGCAGGAGCTGTCTTTCGTCCCGATGCACGGATCAGTGATGACGAACGGCATTTCCTAAAACCTCCAACGCGGATCGTATCAGGGTTCGGGGGTCCGGGGATCCGGGGCTCGTCAGGCGAGGGAACAGGCTTTGGCTCATGGATTTCGGCTTTGGGCCTTGTCAAACGAACGTGCAGACCCGACGGGATGACGACGCGTGAACGAAGCCACTCACAAGGGTAAACCGTCGCCTCCGCAGAGCAGGCCCAAAGCCCAAAGCCTTGAGCCGAAAGCCATCTTGTCGGGTCCATCAGTACGCGAACGCATAGCAGTCCCGCCGCGGATCAGCTCCCGCAAACCGGTTACCCGTCCGCGGATCGATCATGGCTGCGGTTGCGCATCCGGAGATCGACGCTGGCGCCACCGTCCGGACATTGTGTCCTCGCGCCCGCAGCTCTTTTACGACGTCTTCCGACACGCCCGCCTCGACGTCGAGGCGATTCAGATCGATGGGGTGGGGCCAGAACGAGGCGAGGAAGTGAAACGTCTGGACACGCGGCCACTCGAACGCGGTGTGCAGGTTCGGATACCACTTGTCCTGGAATTCGAGCACGTTGAGCAGCGCCTGCAGAATCGTCTGCTCCTGATTGTCGCCGCCGGGAGTGCCAATTGCGAGCAAGGGCTCGCCACTACGAAGGACGATGCTGGGCGTCAGCGTGTATCGAGGTCGCGAGCGCGGGCGCAGCTGCGCGGCGCGCGACCTGTCCAGCCAGAACTGCTCGCCTCGCGTCGAGAGCGCAATTCCGGTGTTTCCCAGGATGACGCCGCCGCTGATCCAACCGCCGCTTGGCGTGGCGTCGAAAACGTTGCCGTCCTTGTCGATTACCGAGATGTGCGTCGTGTCCTTCAGGCTGGGGTCCCCGGCGCGCGTTTTCTGCGCGCTGGGGCGGAGGCTGGGGTCCCCGGCGCGCGTTTTCTGCGCGCTGGGGCGGAGGCTGGGGTCCCCGGCGCGCGTTTTCTGCGCGCTGGGGTGGAGGCTGGGATCCGTCGTCGCATGTTCCTGCGGCTCCATCGTCGGCGTATTGCGGCCCGCGACCCAGAACGGCCATTCGCGTACTTCCGGATCGAACGGCAGCGGATCGCCAGCGACCTGTGTCGGCATTGCGCGGTGCAGATCGATCTGCGCGGCGCGCGATTTTGCGTACTCCTTCGACAGGAGCCCCTTGGCCGGCACGTTCACGAACGCAGGATCGGCGTAGTAGCTGTCCCGGTCTGCGTACGCGAGCTTCAGCGATTCGACGAGCACGTGCAGATAGTCGGCGCTGTTGTGACCGAGCTTTTGGAGATCGAAATTCTCCAGGATATTGAGCGCTTGGAGGAGCGCAGGCCCCTGACTGTTGAACGATTGCTTGTAGATGGTGTAGCCGCGGTATGTCGTCGAGGCCGGCTCCTCGACCCGGGCGAAGAACTCCGCGAAGTCGCTCTCGTCGAACGGCGCACCGTTCTCGCGGAGGAACCGCACCATCTCCCGCGCGATGTCACCCTTGTAGAAGCGGTCGCGTGCCGCGGCGAGCCCCGCTGCCCGGCCCTGGCGGCGGGCCGATCGCTCCGCCTCCACCATCTTCGTCAGCGTCGCCGCGAAGTCGGTGAGCTTGATCGTCTCCGCGGCTTTGTAGAACGTGCCGTCCGGCTTCAGCCACACCTTCGTGTTCGTCGACCACTTCTCGATGAAGCCTCGCTCACGCTCGATCGTCGACGCCGTGCGCGGCCGCAACGGGAATCCATCGCGCGCGTACTCGATCGCGCGCGCGGCGACCTCTTCGAAGCGCATCGTCCCCCAACGTTCGAGCACCGTGAGCGCCGCGTGAGGCGCACCCGGCACAACGGCGGGATCGAGGCCTGCGCCGTCCAACGACTTGCCACGCTCGGTGTACCACTCGATCGTCGCACCCTTCGGCGCCCAGCCTTGTCCGACGATTGAAGTGACCTTGCGATCGTGCCTGGGATACACGAGGACGAGCCCTTCGCCGCCGAACCCGTACAGATCCTGTTCGACGACGGACCCGACGAGCATCGCGGCGACGCCCGCGTCGAACGCATTCCCGCCCTTCTGCAGGATTTCGACTGCGGCCGCAGTCGTGAGCGGATGTCCAGCAGACACGCCGGCATTTCGACCCATGACCGGCGGACGTTGATCGGCGATTGGTCTCGCGGGAATCAAGAACACCAATACGAACAGAGCGACGCACACGCTGACCCTGGCGAAAGGCATGAATGGATCCTTTATCGGCGCAAAATCTGCCCCAACCGGGGCAATACAGTATGCTGCAGTCGCCGATGGAATGGATCCAGACCTACGACCCGCTGGGCAACGCCTGGCTCAGCACGCTCGCCGCCGCGTTTCCGGTCATCGTCCTTCTGGGCTCACTCGCGTTGCTCGACTGGCCGGCCCACCGCGCCGCAATCGCCGGTCTTCTCTCGGCGCTGCTGGTGTCCATCGTCATCTACGGCATGCCGATCCCCGCCGCGCTCGCAACGGCGCTCTACGGCGCGGCCTACGGTCTGTTCCCGATCTGCTGGATCATCGTCAACGCAATCTTCCTGTACGCGCTCACGGTCGAAACAGGTCAGTTCGAGATCGTCAAAGCGTCGGTCGCCGCGCTGTCCGAGGACCCCCGCGTGCAGGCGCTCCTCATTGCCTTTTCATTCGGGGCTTTCATCGAGGGAGCCGCGGGCTTCGGCACGCCGGTCGCGATCTCGAGCGCGCTGCTCCTCGGGCTCGGGTTTCCGCCGCTGTATGCTGCGGGCCTCGCGCTCATTGCAAACACCGCGCCCGTCGCGTTCGGCGCAATCGGCACTCCAATCCTGACGCTTGGCGCGATTACGGGCATTCCGCCGATGACGCTCGGCATGATGGCCGGACGCCAGTTGCCGTTCGTCTCGCTGCTGATCCCCGCGTGGATGATCGTGACGATGAGCGGCTGGCGGGGACTGGGCACGGTCTGGCCGGCCGTTCTGGCGGCGGGAGGGTCCTTTGCCGTTGCTCAGTTCGTCTGGAGCAACTACATCGGACCCGAGCTGACGGACATCATCGGCGGGCTCGTGTCGCTGTCCTCACTTGCGGCGCTGCTCCTCGTCTGGCGGCCGCGCGATCGCTGGGCGTTCGACGACTCCGCGTCCGCCCCGAGGCCGGCCGCAATCATGCGCTACTCGAGATCGCAGTTGGTGCGCGCGTGGATGCCGTGGATTTTCCTGAGCGTTACCGTGACGGCGTGGGGAATGGCTCCGGTCAAGCGGGCGCTGACGTCGCCGGTCTTATCGCCCGTCGTCGATGTGCCGTCACTGCACCGGATGGTCTATCGCGAGTATCCCGTCGAGGCTACCGCCGTCGATCGCCAGCGGGCGCACGACCCTGCGTACCGGAACCAGCGCGCCGAAGCCGCGCGCTTCACGTTCAATTGGGCATCGGCGACCGGAACGAGCATCCTGCTCGCCGCGATCGCGACAATGCTGTACTTGCGTGTGCCGTGGCAGACGTCGCTCCGGATCGCCAGAACGACTCTCGTTCGATTGAGACCGGCACTTCTGACGATTGCCGCGATGCTCGCTGTTGGCTACGTCACACGGTACGGGGGAACCGACGCGACGCTCGGCCTCGCGTTCACGCAAACCGGCGTGTGCTATCCGTTCTTCGCCGCGATGCTCGGATGGCTCGGCGTCGCGCTCACCGGATCCGACACGAGCTCGAACGTCCTGTTCGGAAGCCTGCAGAAGATCACGGCGCAGCAACTGGGCTTGAATCCGGTGCTCATCACGACGGCGAACAGCACAGGCGGCGTGATGGGCAAGATGATCGACGCGCAGAGCATCGTCGTCGCGACCGCCTCGACGCAGCAGGTCGGTCAGGAGGGGCGCATCCTGCGCTTCGTGTTCTGGCACAGCGTCGCGCTTGCCACGATCATGGGGGTGATCGTGCTGCTCCAGGCGTACGTGTTTCCGTGGATGGTGCCTTCGAATCCCTAATCCCTAATCACTGATCGTGAATCACTGATCGTCGAATCCGCGGATCATCGAATCCTTCGAATCACAAATCGAATCGCCGCTAGTCGCGATGCACTGATTCGTCGATACAGCGATTCGCGGATAAGGGTTTCACGATGAGTGATCAGTGATTAGTGATTCGCCGGCCCGAGCGTGAGCAGCCACAGCGACGAGCCGCCGCGACTCTTGCAGTAGTACAGGAATCTTCCATCCGGGGAGATCGTGGGCTCCTCGAGATACAGTCCCGACTCTGGAAAGTGCGTGACTGGTTGGAGCGGCCCGCCTTCCGCGGGAAGCCGATAGATGTTGCGGTGATCTGGCTGCGCGTAAATCCATCGACCATCCGGCGAATAGAAGACATGTCGCATCCGTTCGTTGCCGGACGTCATCGGCTGTTCTTTACCGCCCTGCGCGGAAACCTTCCACACCTGCACAGAGCCACCGGCGTTTGACGGGAATACGATCCAGTGATCGTCGGGAGACCAGCGACCATCGTATTTATCGGATTGCGACGTCGTTAGCTGCCGTTCACGGTTACTGTCGACGTCGAGGACGAACAGCTGGTTGAAACCATCTTTGACAGAGGTGAATAAAAGAGACCGTCCGTTATGCGAGAACTCGGACGAATTGGCGCCAGCCTCCAAGGTTGGCCTCGACGATACGAGCGGCTTCATCCCGCTGCCGTCGAGCGCGATGAGCCACGCTGAGAACGTACCGTCCCGGACAGTGCAGGCAACAGCCACATGTCGACCATCCGGCGCCCACGATGCCCAACTGACGCCATGAGCACACGCCTTTTGCGGGACCTCAATCCGCTCCCACTCATGCGATTCGAGATCGAGGATCCACAATTCTGCCACCCCGAACCGCGTGCTGAAGAGGAGGACACGATGGTTGTCCGCTGATACAGCGGGGTTCCCATCCCGCACCTGTCCGCTGGTGCTCAGCTCCTCTTCCGGACCGGCGGGACCGCCGCCACCTGCGGCGAGCGGCAATCGGGTGAGGTTCAGCGACTGTTGCAGATCAGAGGCGAGGACACGCTGGCCGTCAGACGAGACCGCGAGGCCACGAAGAAGTCCGGTGACCAACGCGATCGGCGAAACCTTGGACAACAAGGTTCTCGCGTTCTCATGGATATCGACTGCAAGCAGCCGGGTTCCACCTGCAGGCTCGTCGTTCGCTAAGTACACGCGCTGGCCCGTTGGAGCCCAGTCGTGACTGTGCCCGCGTACCACGGTTTGCGGAGTCCCACCCATCGTCGACAGCGCCAGAATCTCCCGGTCAAGGGTCTCGAACGTCAACCAACGCCCGTCAGGGGAGTACCTCAAGGTCGCGATGTTCCATTTCGAAGCTGAACTCGGTAAGAGCGCCTTCGGCTCCCCTCCTTCTAGGGGCACCTCGAGAATCGCTTGGTGAGACTCCGGACCACTGACGTACGCAATCGCGCGTCCATCCCGACGCCAGACTGGGAAATTGCCATTCTCTGCGATACGCCGCGCGCGCCCGCCAAGGGCGGCACCATCCAGACATCTCCACCATACGTACGAAACTGAAAACTCCCAACAAAGGCTGCCCGCTGCACCAGGCGCCTCTTCGAAGTCCGCGTCGACACGAAGGCGATCTCAGTGCCATTCGGCGAGAACGTGGGTTGGACATCTTCGGATGGATCGTTGGTGACGTTAACTTCGTGGCCACCCTCGACGCGTCGTACGTAGATCTCGAAATTCCCGCTCTTGTTCGAGCTGAACGCGAAGACGGTCCCGTCTGGCGACCAGACCGGCGAGTCCGAGAAGCCCACATCGTGCGTCAGCCTGGCCACCTCGGTCAGCGACAGATGATCGTTCGTGGGTGCTGCGCCCTGTCTATCCAGCCGCCAGATTGCCAGAGCGCCAATGCTCGCCGCGACAATGGCCGTCGCCGCGACGAGCGCGGGCGTGGTCCACCGTCTCGAACTCGCCGCCGATGCGGCCGGCCCTGGCACTTCAGTCGTGATCCCGACGTTTTCGAGCGCGAACGCGACGTCGCTCGCCGACTGAAAGCGCTGCGACGGCGCCTTCTCGAGACAATGTCACGATCCGATCGAGCGCGGGAGAAATGCTGCGGCGTCCGGACGTCAGCTCGGGCGGGTCTTTGCCCAGGATCTCGCTGAGCGTATCGGCCGATGTTGCGCCCGCGAAGGTGCGCGTGCCGCTCAGCAGCTCGTAGAGAATCGCTCCGAGGTTGAAGATGTCGCTGCGATGATCCACCGGCTGACAGCGAACCTGCTCCGGGCTCATGTACCCAACGGTCCCGACCACCAGGCCCGGAGAGGTCTCGGCGACGGGTGCACTGATCAGCACCGTCTCCGCGGAAGCGGTGGCGGCCTCGGTCAGCTTCGCCAGTCCGAAGTCGAGGATCTTGACGCGGCCATCGCTGGTCA
>JBKPCD010000214.1:0-35778 GCA_046727175.1 Acidobacteriota bacterium
ACTGGGTGACGACCATAATCTCGTCGTCCTGGCGGCAACGCTGAGAGGCTGCCGCGATCTGCGAACGATGCGCGCGGACATCCGGCATATCGATCGTCTTGCCGCGCGGATGCGTCAACCACTGCGGCAGCGCGCGTTCGCGCTCGGCCGCCGGTTGTATGTCCGGAAACCGAAGGCGTTCGCCCGCTGGATTCGCAGATCCGCCAAACAGCCACGTCCGCAGCAGACAGCCGCCGCGTGAGGTTCATTGCGCGATCTCCACAAACTCAAGACATTCGCCGGCGAGGATGTGTTTCATGTTGTAGTGGAATCGCCTCGTGGAGCGGTCGTGAAGCTGAAGTACTCGTCGGATCTCGGGGCGATGTCAATCTCCCGCCCGCTTGTGCTTGGTGTCATGTACGCGTGCGACTGGGGTTTCGTGCCCTCAACGGAGGGTCCGGACGGTGATCCAATCGATGCGGCGATCTGGTGGGACGTTACCACCTATCCGGGCGTCGTTATCCCGTGCCGCGCCCTGGCGGTCGTACGCGTCGAACAGAACAAGGCGGACAACTCCGGCCGCATTCGTAACGATCGAGTCCTGGCGGTGCCGGTCGCCTCCCGACGAGAGGTTGCTCTGACTGTGCGCGTCCGCCAAGAGATCGAGCAATTCTTGGTTGCGGCGACGGCACTCGAAGGCAAAGAGCCGCGCATTCTCAGCTGGGACGATGGCGAAGCGGCACTGGCGCTGATTCGATCATCGGCCACCTGAGCCCAGGCTTTTCGCCTCCGGGGGACTGAAGTTGAAGGTTTTTTCCGTGTGTGGAATGAGGGGCACTGGGGGGACCGTTCATCCGAGCAATCCGCACCACGTGTTTGGAGTTCATCCTGCATGCCGATTTACCTTTTCAGGTTGGAGTGTTCGACCAACCTTCCCTCATAAGAACGATGGCTGGGTATCGGGGCTACGGACTCTCGAAATACGAGAAGGTTTTGGACGAGGCGGGAGACTGGCTGAAGGCATACCAAGACGACGATTTCCTCTTCGTGCAGCCTTCAAGATGCATCGAACTTCTGCCAGCTTCCTGTTGAAATTACCGATACGTCGAACATCGACGGCGGCACCGCGCTGACACTCGACGTTTACTCCTCGAATCAATACAAACGGCTCGTGTATGAAGCGCTCAGAGGGATTGTCGTTGATGGCGCAACCCTCGGGGCGGACGTATCAGTAGGCGAGCGCCTCACCTTGCTTGGGTTCTTTTCGGTCAACCTCAAAACGGCGCTCGACACCATTCCCGCCAGTGCCACCTCTCCGGGTCTTGCATGGGGAGTTTAAAGACGCGCTGGAATTGTTTGTGTTTTGGAAAGGCGACGAAGCCCGCGTGGCCGAAGGGGCAGACCTGTGGATAGCCCATTCGCAACTCCTATCGAACCGGACGTTAATGGTCAGCGATTGCTAGGCGGTAGCGGAGGTCGAAGTTGATCCGACAGACGTCAGCGAGGTGCTCACCCCCTCCGCCTCTAATACTACTTTGTTAATTTGCATTTCGACGCTCACGATCGCCCCTATGATGCGTAGAGTTGAAGAATCTTGCACGTCATCGTTGTCGACCGGCAGGTGAAGACATGCATTCGCAAAATGTCATTGGAGATGACTGTCGCGCCCAGCCTTCGCTCACGCCTGCCATCCTGAGCCTGAGCTTCGGTTGCAGGCCAGCCTTGGTCATTGTTTCCAGATGGCAAAGTTCAGGCGCAGCTTTTTGCGCCCGAGCAGTTCCCGCCAGTCGATGAACAGCACGCCGGAAATCAGCAGCACACCGGCGGCCGCCGTCAGGCCCGTTTGCCAAGAGACCTTGCCGTGCAGCAGATCGGTTGCTTCTTCTGCGGTCACTTTGGCGGTGAAGAGAACCCAGGCGTCGCCGAGGAATTTGCCGATGGCGAACCCCGGCAGAATATTCCATGGATTCACTTGCGCCATGCCGGCCGCGGTGAAAAGGGCCGTCGTCGAGAGTGGTGAAATCGCATACAGCATGACGAACGTGTTCGCGTGCCAGAATCGCCTGCCGAGTTTTTTTCCAAGGAAGGAGAGGTTGTCGTTCTCCCAGCGGCGGAAGATTCTGGCCGAGACGCGCGGCATGTAGAGCATGAGGATGTAACGGCCGATCACCGAGCCGATGGCGCCCGCCGCGATGATGGCCCACGGATTCGGTGTCCACTTGACAATGATGAAAGCGAGGATAGTCCACGCGGGCGGCGCGAACACCGGAACGGTGTCGACGAGAAGAGCGGCGGCGAAGGCCGCTAAATACAGCGCCATTGCCGTTGATCGTATTGGTCGAGCTACTCGGGAGCTCAACCGCTCCGGACGATATACTGCGAGCGGTGCGTGTCCGGTCTGGACTTCAAAACAGTATCTAGCCTAAGCCTAGCAGCCCGTGGTGAAAGTCGGGCACAGCCTGTTAGTTAGAGGCCGCTGGCAACTCTGCGCGCCGCTTGATGGCTCGCAACCACATCATCCGAATGATTGAGCTACCGGGATAGATGACACGCCAGTATGCTGCAAAGCGCCGGCGAATCGTCGCATCGGTTGTGAACACGCGCGTCTCCGTCGTCAGCCGCGTCCAAGTCGATCCAATGGATCGCAGCCGAAAATTCATGACAGCGATGGCAAAGCCCGGCGAGTGAATCGCCGTGAATGTCGCGGCCGTAATCTGGGGCGGTGGGTTCGCCCTTGCGGCCTTCGGCGCCGCCACAAACGTGCCGAGGACCATTTCACTCGGTGGCTCATCCGCGAGGAGATAGAAGCCACTGCTCAGCGCAACCTCGCAGAACGGCTTGTCGCCTGGGGGATTGAGAATGCTGTCAGGCCTTGGCTGTCCGAAGCGCCGAATGAATGTGAGCGTCCGTAGTAGCGCGATCTCGTTCACGGTGACGGCACAAATGGTACGGTAGGTCCGTTCTGGGGACGCCTCGATGGTGGTCTCGTGCACTTCGCTGAATTGGTAGACGGGAACGATCTGGTCGAGCCGGCTGACCGGCGATGCCACGCGAGTCTCGTGCGTGGGCCATACCAGCGTGCCGACGCCGACGGCAATGGCTAGAAACCAAGCGACGAAGGCTCGGCGCCGCGTACGCAGTCCGAGCCATGAAATGGGCCGGATAAGTGCGAGCGCGGCAACGGCGGCGACGAGGCCGAATGCGTACAGAAGGATCGACAACAAGACACCCATTCTAATTAGCCGCCCGTCTTAACAGATCGACCCGATCGATCTTTCGTACTACACTCTGCCCATGGCGATGGGCAAACGCACACGCGATCGACAGCCGACGATGTGGGTGGCCACGACGGATTTCCCGACCGCCGCCAGCCACCCGTTCTATAGGGCGATTGAATCAGCTGCTGCGCGAGCATGGGTTCGACG
Source organism: Acidobacteriota bacterium (assembly GCA_046727175.1). Taxonomy (GTDB): domain Bacteria; phylum Acidobacteriota; class Vicinamibacteria; order Vicinamibacterales; family 2-12-FULL-66-21; genus JBKPCD01. Next base: position 3,405 of record JBKPCD010000214.1, read on the forward strand.
ACTTCGCAGAAGCTCAATGCGCCACGTTCTACGCCGAAACGATGGGCCGGCCCGGCGTGCCGCCGGGGATCTATTTCCGGTTGCTGTTGATTGGCTACTTCGAGGGCATCGACTCGGAGCGCGGCATCGCTTGGCGCGCAGCGGACTCGTTCGCCCTCCGGGAGTTTCTTGGGTTGGTGCTGCCGGAGGCCCCACCGGATCACTCGACGATTTCGCGCACGCGCCGTCTGATTGATCTCGAGACGCATCACGCCGTCTTCACCTGGATTCTGCAACGACTCGCCGACGCCGGGTTGGTCAAAGGCAAGACGATCGGCATGGACGCGACGACATTGGAGGCCAACGCGGCCTTGCGCAGCATCGTGCGTCGGGACACCGCCGCCACCTATCAGGAGTTTTTGACCCAGTTGGCGCAGGCCTCGGGCTTCGAGACGCCCACGCGTGAGGACTTGGCGCGCCTCGATCGCAAGCGGCCGAAGAAGGGATCGAATGACGACTGGACGCATCCGCTCGACCCCGACGCGAAAATCACGAAGATGAAAGACGGGCCGACCCACCTGGCGCACAAAGCCGAGCACGCCGTGGACTTGGAGACCGGTGCCGTGGTGGCCGTCACGGTGCAGGATGCGGACGCAGGCGATACGGCCACGAGCGTCGACACGCTCATCGAGGCCGCAGAACAGGTGGAGACCGTGGTGCCCGACGGCGAGATCTAAGAAGTCGTCGCCGACAAGGGCTATCACAGTAATCAAGTGTTGGTGGACCTCGAAGCGGTCGGCGTCCGGAGCTACATCTCGGAGCCGGATCGCGGCCGTCGGAAGTGGGAAGACAACACCGAGGCCCGTGATGCCGTGTACCGCAACCGGAGACGGATTCGGGGCGCACGAGGGAAACGGCTCTTGCGCCAGCGCGGGGAGCGACTCGAACGTCCGTGTGCCCACCTCTATGAAACCGGACGGATGCGGCGCGTCCATCTGCGGGGTCACGACAATATTCGCAAACGACTGCTGGTGCACGCCGCGGCGCTGAATCTCGGCTTGCTCATGCGCACGCTCTTCGGCGTCGGCACGCCACGAGGGCTCCAGGGCCGTGCAGCGGCGCTGCTTGCCACGTTGTGGTCGCTCATGTGGCATCCGGAAACGACTGCTACGACGATCTGGACGCGTTTCTGGCCCTCGACGGCACCAACTGACTTACACACACGTCGCGACGCACACGGCATTAGATTGGTGCTCGGAAGGCTTTTGCCACGGGCTGCTAGCCTTAGTCTGTCTAGCGTCCGATCTCGCTCGGCCGAGCAAGCCGCGATTCGGCAAAATCTCACAAGCGCCCTCTAAACTGAGGTCACGACACCTCCCGCCGTTCGTCTCCGCGCCTGCGAAGCTCGACAGAACCACAGCAGCAAGAAGAGTGATCGAAGAAGCTCGTGCCATGATCGACTCCAGTCTGGGCGACTGCCTCTGGGCCGCCGTTCTTTCCAGCCTTTCTTCGTGGCCTGCTTGCAAATGGTCGATCCTCATCGGATGATCTCACCGACCGGCGTGCGCGCCAGGCCGGCGAGGTCCATCGCGCGATCCTTCTCGACGCAACGCATCTAGATGCGGCCGAGAAGTAACAGCACGATGAGAATGATCAGGATCAGCCCGAGCGTCCCGCTCGGCGCATACCCCCAATTGCGGCTGTGCGGCCACGCCGGCACGGCGCCGAGGGCCATCAAGAGAAGAATGACGATGAGAATGGTAATCACTTTGTCCTCCGAGCAGTGTCCCGTGTGTCCTTACGCGCCGCATCGATCGCGGCCAACTGTCATACGGCTGGGATCGGGAGCAAAGCAGAGGCCAGCCTCTGCCAGAGCCAGAATCAGCAGCGTTGCACAAAGCAGATCGCTGTGCGGGATCCTGCTGAGTCGCCGCCATTCCACATACGAGGAAAGCGACCACCCCAATTGTCCGTTGTACCTCTGCCGTGCGAGCCGGTGCGAAGGTGACGTCAGCCAACGACCATCCACGTTCCTACCGCGGCAGGACTCGCCTCCACCCGTCGAGGAATCGCCACAGCCCATCGATCGGACCTGATTTTTGGCGTCGAAGGCGAGGACTTTGTCACGTGCGTTGATGTGTCCTGGAGCGAGGAGTGGAACGGCACCGAGCAAGACGTCATTTTCGAATCGCTGGCGAGAAACTGTTCGTTGAGACCGCCACAGCACCAAGCATCGTCTTCGCCGGCAAGACCGACGTCCGCAGTCGTGTGGTAGAGGGAGGAATGACCGCGTCGCGTAAGTGGACCGGAATGTCATCGGACGGGTGCATCGACACGCGGTTGTACCGTGCGGATGTGAATTTCGTGCAGCCTCGCGTAATGACCTAAGCGATACCAAAGGGACGTCGAGGCAAACCCGAGTGGGAGGTCATCTGATCAATGGCCGTCTCCTGGCTCATTGTCCGCAATTCAGCTCGCGGCTAAGCGCAGGACGTTAGTCAGACCGCTGACCGAACACGCGGCAAGGTTGAGGAGTAGCATGAATCCATTCGTCGGCACGTGGGTCGAGAACATCGAAAAGTCCCGTCGGCATGCGAACCATCAATTCCAGAGTGCGAACGCTCAGCTTTGAGGTGTCCGGCGACGTTGTCACGTTAACCCATTCTGGGTCAATATGGCCGCAAAGCAGGAATCCGGCACGACGGTGCTCCATCCGGACGGACAGGAGCATCCAGTCTCTTCCCAAGCCCCAGCTGTAGTTACCAAGTGGGTGACTCTCATGTTCTGACGTCGGAAGGACGGAAGGACGGCACACGGTCGGCACGGGCACCTATGCGGTCTCGGAAGACGGAGCGACACTCACTGCCACGGTCGCCGGGACGGACGCGGCAGGGGCAGCGTTCGAGCAAGTCATCGTGTTCGATCGCGGATAGCATTCGGCGGCGGGCGTCGCCGGGGAGCGTTCGGCCTCGTCTGGTATGCCACTACGGCCACACCTAGCGCTCACCTAGCCCTGTCATTCAGCTTGGGCTTACGTACCGTTCTGGGGTTCACGCCTCAGCTTGAAAGTCAGCCGGTGTGGTCGTACAGTCGAGTCTGTATCGAGGCCGTTTCACGTGTTTGCAGGGGAACCCGACCATGGACACTGACCGCAAGCTGGGCGAGGTTGCAGCCAACCTTGACGACATGTCCGACACGCTCGAGGATCTCAAGGACACGGTGGAAGAGCGAAGAGCACCGAGCGGCGAAACGCTCGATCAGCTTCAGGAAGACATCGAAGAAGCGTCCGACACGATCGACGAGATTGTCGATCCGGAAAGGCCACGCAAACCCTGAAGGCCACGTCGAAGGGACCGCGCGCGTCCTGTTTCGTATGAACCCAAACAGGACGCCACGAGCGAGAAATCCGACGTTCAGCTCGTGAACCACTTCGACATAGCCTGGCCACATTCCCCATCTCCGACATTCGCGTGAGTTCGCGTCGATCGCGGACGCCGAGGGCGGCAACACCTTGAACAGATCGAGCGAGTAACGCGTCTTGTAGGTCCAGAGCGGAGCAAGTTGGTCGATGCGCTGTGCGCCACTGATAGGCGGGCAGCGCGCTTCCTCGAGGCCAGCAGCGATCCTTGATGCCTTTCTTGCTGAACGTGGGGGGCGAACCCACGCAGACCCGAAATCCAAGTCGCTCGAGGGTGAAGGGTGAAGATGAACAGCCCCTTCACTATCCCTTTCTCTTAGATAAATTAATACTCAACTCTGTATTTATTGTTTCTTAGAACAAGAATGTAAGGACCTCAGTTTCATCGTCACCCTTCACCATCCTGGGTAGAGCAGGTACCCGAAACGGCCAGGAAAACTGGCGAGATTTTTTCTGCGCTTCTATCAATGTCCCGGGCGGGTCGCCGAAAAGCGAGGTGGGACAGGGGGTTTTTGGCCGGCCCGAGGAGTTGGGGCGCCGACCGAGGTTGCCACCGGAATTCGCGATCCCCTGCGGCGTTCCGGGTCACTCTCGATAGAGTCCTATCGTTTATCGCGCGTTAACGATCAGCGGGGGTTTCACACGTGTCGCGGGCCAACGTTTTGGGAGACGCAGATGCTCGCGCTACGTCGGGCGGAAGCGAGCCAGATACATGAGCGGTGTCCCGCTCCTGCGCTCGAGCGTGAACCCCGCAGCCTCAGCACGCTCCTTGAGCGAACGGAAGGAGACGAAGTCAGGGTCCATGAAGTGCTCTCCGACGACGAGTCTCCCCTCCGGTCTGAGTATCCTCCGTAATTCTCGAAGGACCGTGGGCGGATCGGGCGTTTCTCCGAGCACGTCAATCAGGTACGCACCGTCGAAGCTCGCCGACGCGTAAGGGAGTCTCCTACCGTCGCCGACTACCGGCGCGATGTTGAGGACACGTGCCTTGGCGGCCCTCCGTACGAGGTGGTCGAGCATCGGTCGCTGTATGTCGAGGACGTCGAGCCTTCCGGCTGCCCCGAGCGATGCGGCCAGGGGAAGCGTGTGCACCCCAATGCCGGGCCCAAGCTCGAAGATGCGCTCGCCGCTGCACGGTTGGAGCACATCACCGAGACGGCGAGGAGAGTGAAAACCTCTCGGCCATAGCAGCCCCCATCGAAACACGTGAGGCATGGGCCCCGGATATCTCCGGCTCAAGGCGTGAGACGCCCATCCCGCCGCTGCGGCCACGGCGAAGCCGCCGAGCGCGCCGGCGGGGGCACCGGCAATCGCGGCGGCAACCGTAAACACAGCGGCGCCGGCCGCTGCGAAGAATCCCCAATCTTGGGGGTCTCATGTTCCGACCTGAGGAGCACCCGCGAATCGCTGCATGACCAGGGTCCTCATAACGTCGTGGAACGATGGGTCGTTTGGAAGATATTCGTGAAAACCGGCCAGCACGCGTCGCGGAGGCCACGCTCGCCGGCACGCGCAAGGGCTAACCTCGCGGAGCCCGCAACAGTCCCGCTGCTGATCATCGACGATCTCGACATGCGGAGACTCGCCACACCGCCGCCGAGGATCTCCGACGCTGCGAAGCGTCCACGCTCTTGACCTCAAATCGGGCCCGTCGACGACTGGCAAACTTCTCGGCGACACCGCCGCAGCTACCGCGTTGCTTGATCGCCTGCTCCACCACGCACACGTACTCAAATGCGGACCGCGCAACTGGCGCACGAAGGTGCACACTGACTTGCGCCCGGAGGAGGGCGTGAGATAGATCTCAATTCATGTCGGACGCCACGCGTGTGGTGACCGGCTCTCCACGAGGACGCTGATGTCCCTTGCGATCGAAGTTGTCGAGTCGCAATTGATAGAACAATCGACTTTACTTGAGATTTGCGAGCTCTGTACGGACGCGTACCAGGAGGATTTCACTGGTGCCTTCGAATCGCTGGGGCCGGGCGTCCACGTGATCGGCCGCTCTGAGGGACGTATCATCTCCCACGCGATGTGGGTCGCTCGCGCGCTTCAGCCAGGGAGACGTGCGCCGCTGCACACCGCCTATGTGGAGGCAGTCGCGACCAAACGGATATTTCAGCGCCGCGGTTTCGCGAGCGAGGTTCTCAGATACCTCGCGCAAGAGATTCGAATTCGAAGCTACGAGCTTGGCGCGTTGTCACCGGCCGACGACGTGCTCTACGTGCGCCTCGGTTGGGAGCGATGGCGTGGGCCGCTCTTCATCAGAACGGGCGCAGGGCTCCACCTAACCTGTCGTCCGCAAAAATTTCGTGCGGAAGAATTCCGGCAAGATCGAGACGGCGGTTCGACTGAGTAGCGCCTTCACGGCATCCCTGGCGCTGGCCGCGTCGGTGATCGCGTACGATTGCCACGACGACTATGAGCCGGTCTCGATCTCGCACGGCTGCCCGGACGATCCTATGCATCATCAGTGACGTCGCGCGGTTCACCTCAGCGGCCATGCGGTCGCATGCCCAACTCGCCGCCGAGAACCTATTCCTACGAAAGCAGCTGGCGTTGTACGTGGAGCGCCGCGTGAAGCCCGTCGTGCCGACGATCCGACACGGATCGCACTCGTCGTGCTGTCGTGGTTGATCGAATGGCGTCGAATCGTAACAGTCGTGAAACCCGACACCTTGATCCGATGGCATCGCAAGGGTTTCCAGTTGTTTTGGCGGTGGAACTCACGACCACCTGGCCGACCTCGATTGCCCGCCGACTTGCAACGGTTGATCGTGGAAATGGCCGCCACGAATCGGACGTGGGGCGAAGAGCGCATCGCGTCCGAGCTCCTCGTGAAGTTGGGGATTCGCGTGTCGCCGCGGACGGTGCGGCGATATATGCCAACGAAGGGCGCGCCTCGGGCTGGCACGCGGTCGCCGCGGTGGAGCACGTTCGTGCGCAATCACGCCACTGCCGTCCTTTCGTGTGATTTCTTCGTGGCGATCTCGGCGACGTTCCGCGTGTTCTACGTCTTCGTGATGTTGGACGTCGGCACCCGACGAATTCGGCATTGGAACGTGACTGAACACCCCACGGCCGAGTGGACGGCGCAGCAGTTTCGCATGGTGATGTCAGCCGACGAGCCGTATCGGTTCCTCATTCATGACCGTGACTGCATCTACTCCGAGGAGGTGGATCGCGCCATCGCGGCGATGGGCCTGACGATTCTCAAGACGCCTGTGCGAGCGCCGCAAGCGAATGCGTTCGGTGAGCGACTGATTGGCACCATTCGGCGCGAATGCCTGGACTGGGTGCATTCCGTTCGACGAGGGTCACCTGCGATACGTTCTTCGGGAGTGGGTGGCGCACTACAACCGTGGGCGTCCCCACGCGAGTCTCGGACCGGGCCTTCCCGATGGCGCTGAGAGCACACCCACGTTGAACGGTCATCGAATTGGCGACAGCCAGCGCGTCATCGCCACGCCAACTCTCGGCGGCCTTCACCACGAGTATCGCCTTGAGCCGCGATTGCGTGAGTCGGTTCGAATGGGCGGTGTGATGTTTTTGCGGACCACAGCCTGACTTCGCGGAGGTCTACACCTTCAGGCTTTGCCGGGCGTGGCGTTGGCAGGTCGGCTGCCGGTCGAATTCCGTCGGTCGAGGGATCGTCAGCGCCGCGACATGACGCTGACAATGACCGTCTCCCCCGCGCGCGAGCGGCTTGACGGATGCACGGGTATCTGATGCCTGTTCTCATGCGCGCGGATGACGCATAGAATCAGCGACCATGGAGCCGATGTCGCGCCGCGAGTTCCAGAAACGTGCACTTGCGGCATCGCTCGCCGCCGCGTTTGACGCGCGCAGCGGCGTGGCCCAGAAGTCCGTGCTCGATCCGGCCGATGCTTTGCCGCCGGATGTCACCAGAACGTGGATCGGCCCGCACTTCTGGACGAATCGGCTGCAGGACTGGCGGCTGCACAACGGCCGTATCGAGTGTCTGACCGGAGCCGCTGGCGACGAGGTGCGCACGGTCGCATGGCTCACTCGGGAAATGGTCGCGGGCCATGCGCCGGCGCACCTGAGCGTACGGGCGGGGCTCCTCGACGACGCCGGCGGTGGCGGGTTCTGCGGGTTTCTCATCGGCGCAGGCGCGGGCGCGCTGGATCACCGCGCCGCCGCGCTCGTGCAGAAGGCGTCAGGCACGGGCGGCGGCCTGCTCTGCGTGTACGAGACCGACGGCAGCATTCGTTTTCGCGATCACACGAGCGAAGAACAGCCGCTCGCATTCGCAGAGCTGCCGTCCAGAGTGCTGCCCGCACAAGCCACGGTCGACAGACGCGCGCGGTTCGCCGCCGACGTTCGGCTTCAGCTCGACATCCAGCCCGACGCACGCGGGCGCTTCTCGATCACGTTCACGGCGCGCGATCCGCAAACCGGCGCCCACCTCGCGGGGGCGGCGCGTGATGACGTTCGCGACGCCGATCTTCTCGGCGGTATCGCGCTCGTGTCGTCCCCGAACACCGGCAAGGCGGGGGCGCGCTTCTCGTTTACGGATGTGCGCAGCGGCGGCCGGAAGATTGTCGTCTGGCCCGAGCGCGCGCTCGGTCCGATCGTCGGGGCGCTGCATTCGCTCAACGGCACCGACCTGAAGATCGGCGCCCAGTTCATGCCGATCGGTGAGACCGATCCGCAAATCGCCCACGTGGAATTTCGCACTGAGAACGGGCGTTGGCGCCAAGCGGCTGCCGCAAGACTCGCGCCCGGCTACACCGCGCACTTCCGGATCGAGAACTGGGATGGCTCGCGGGACGCCGAGTATAGGGTCGTCTACGGCGACAGTACGTACAGCGGGAGGATCCGCAGGGAGCCGTCCGATCGCGGGCCGCTCACCATCGGCCTTTTCAGTTGTGCGATTGCGACGGTCCGCTCGCTCGAAGGAGGTGGGGCCGAGCCAGACCTGCCCGATGCGGAACCGCTCGGCCGGTATACCTCGAAGAGCATCTATTTTCCTCACGCGGAAGTCGTGCGGCACACGAGCCACCATGATCCGGATCTGCTCGTGTTCGCAGGGGATCAGCTGTACGAGAACAGCCCGACGCGGCGGGACAATAGCCTCACACCGACCCTCGACTATCTGTACAAGTGGTACTTGTGGCTGTGGGCCTTCCGCGAGCTGACGCGCGATACGCCCGCGATCCTCCTCGTCGACGATCATGACGTGTATCACGGCAATGTCTGGGGCAATGGAGGACGACCGGCGCCGCAAGGGGATCAGAACCGCGGCGGTTACCGGTGCACGCCTGATTTCGTGGACGTCGTCCAGCGCACGCAGTGTGGTCACAATCCGGATCCGTACGATCCGACACCGGTCGATCAGGAAATCGGCGTCTACTACGGCGCCTTCCGGTTCGGCGGCGTCAGCTTTGCCCTCCTCGAGGATCGCAAATTCAAGACGGCGCCGATCCAGGGCGCCGACCTCGACGTGCACGAAGCGGAGCTGCTCGGTCCGCGGCAGGAGCACTTCCTGGCCGAGTGGGCGACCATGCCCGATGGCGATGCGCCGCGGATCTGCCTGACACAAACGCTGTTCGCGTGCCTGCAGACGAGCCCGCTGGGTCGGCCGCTCCTCGATTTCGACGCGAACGGGTATCCCAAGCTGCAGCGCGATCGCGCCATCAGGCTCCTGCGCGACGCGCACGCGCTGGTCGTTGCCGGCGACCAGCACCTGGCCAGCGTCGTTCGGCACGGCATCGACACGTTCAGCGACGGCGTGCTGCAGTTCAGCGGGCCGGCGACCGGCACGAGCTGGCAGCGCTGGTTCCAACCTGCCGATCCGCTGCCGAACGCGCACGGAGCGAACACCGGCGACTTCGTCGATGCGTTCGGCAACAAGCTTCACGTGCACGCCGTCGCGAACCCGAAGATCACCTTCAAGCACTATCGCACCTACCGGCCGGGACGATCGCAGGGACTGGGGGATCGACGCCTGAAGAGCGAGGGGTACGGCATCGTCCGAATCGACCGGACGGCACGCGCGATCGTGATGGAATGCTGGCCGTGGAACGCCAATCCTGCCGCGCCTGAGGCGCGGCAGTTCCCGGGCTGGCCGATACGTGTACCATTTGACGAGATCTGAATCGATGATCAATCACACGCGCCGGCTCCTCTTCGCGTTCGCGATCCTTCTTGGCCTCGCACCCGCCGCCGGCGCGCAGGGCACCTCACGCGCTCCCGCACGGCCGAACATCCTGTGGATCTCGAACGAGGATATGAGCCCGCGGCTCGGCGCGTACGGCGATGCGCTGGCGCGCACGCCCAATCTCGACAGGCTTGCGGCGGCCTCGATCCGCTTCACCAACGCGTTCACCACTGCGCCGGTCTGCGCGCCGAGCCGCGCGGCCATCATCACCGGCATGCACCAGAACGCCATCGGCGCGCAGCACATGCGCACGACGGAGGACCGCGTGCCCGAGCTGCCGGGGCCGTACCTCGCCGTGCCGCCCTTCTATGTCAAGGCCTTTCCCGAATATCTGCGGGCGGCCGGCTACTTCACGTCCAATCGCGCGAAGACGGACTATCAGTTCGGCGTGCCGTTCACGATTTGGGACGATCTCGGTCCGAAGGCCCACTGGCGTAACCGGCCCGACAAGAGCCAGCCCTTCTTCTCAGTCTTCAATCTGCTCGTGACACACGAGAGCCAGATCTTCCCCACGAGTCCCGCTCGCATGGGCAAGCCGCTCGTGACGGACCCGGCGAAGATCGTCGTGCCGCCGTACTATCCGGACTCACCGCTGGTCCGCACGGAGCTCGCGCGCATGTACGACAACATCGCCGACATGGACGGGGAAGTCGGGGAAATCCTCCGCCAGCTCGACGAGGACGGCCTCGCCGAGAACACGGTCGTCTTCTACTGGAGCGATCACGGAGACGGCGTGCCGCGCGCGAAGCGCTCGCTCTACGACTCAGGCTTGCGCGTTCCGCTGATGATCCGATGGCCGCCGAGTCTCACACCGCCGTTCGCGCCCGGCACGGTCAGCGACCAGCTGGTCAGCTTCGTCGACCTCGCGCCGACCGTGCTCGCGCTCGCCCGAGTGGCGATCCCGACGCATCTGCAGGGGCGCGTGCTCGTGGGGCCGAGCGCCGGCCCCGAGCCCGATCTGATTTTCGCGGCGCGCGACCGCATGGATATCGAATACGACATGATGCGATCGGCGCGCGACAAGCGTTTCCTGTACATTCGCAATTTCCAGCCGGAGCTGCCGTACGCGGGACACATCATCTATCGCAATCAGAGCGACATCATGCAGGAGTGGCTGCGGCTGCAGGCCGAGCGAAAGCTGACAGGTCCCGCGGCGCTCTGGATGCGAACGCACAGGCCGGCGGAGGAGCTCTACGACACGAGAGCCGATCCCCACCAGATCGAGAACCTCGCGGAAGACCCGGCGCACCGCACGACGCTCGAACGGATGCGGCACGCCGTCACCGAGTGGATGTCGCGCAGCGGCGATCAGGGCCTGATCAACGAAGCGGAGATGATCCAGCGCATGTGGCCCGGCGGCGTGCAGCCGCAGACGGCGCAGCCGTACATCGTGCCGCGCCGATCGACCGGCGATCCGGTACGACTCGAGACGCAGACCTTCAAGGAGCCGATGGAAGTCGTCATCTACATGCCGACGCAGGGAGCCTCGGTCGGGTACACCACGGACGAGGGGCCGAATGCGAACTGGCGGTTGTACACGGGGCCGATTCTCGTCGATCGTCCCATGACCATTCGCGCCAAGGCGATTCGCTACGGCTACAAGGAGAGCCTGGAAGCGCGGACCGTCTTCGTGCGTGACACGACGGTGTCGCGATGAGCGGAGGAGGCCGCGTGCACCGGCGGATGCCGCTTGCGACGACGGTCGCGACGATCCTGATCCTGGCGGCGATGTCGCCTGCGCCCGCGTTCGCACAACAGCGCCCGCGAGCGCGGCTGAACATCCTGCTGATCATGGCCGACGATCTGAACAACGACATGGGCGCGTACGGCCACCCGATCGTCAGGACGCCGAACCTCGATCGACTGGCCGCCCGCGGCGTGCGGTTCGATCGCGCCTACAACCAGTTTCCGCTCTGCAGCCCCAGCCGCGTATCGATGCTGACTGGCCTTCGGCCCGATACGACGCGGATCTACGAGCTGCAGACCGACTTCCGCACGATCGTGCCCGACGCTGTGACGCTCCCGCAGCTGTTCAGGCGAAACGGCTACGTCGCCGCGCGGGTCGGTAAGATCTATCACTACGGCAATCCCGGCGACATCGGCACGAGCGGCCTCGACGATCCGGCGTCGTGGGACGCCGTGGTGAACCCGCGCGGAATCGATAAAGACGAAGAGTCGGTGCTCACGAATCTGACGCCGACGCGCGGTCTTGGCAGCTCGCTGTCGTTTTACGCCTCCCCGGCCGCGGACGAACAGCACACCGATGGGAAAGTTGCCACCGAAGCGATCGCGCTGCTCGAGAAACATAAGGATCGCCCGTTCTTCATCGCCGCAGGCTTCTACCGCCCGCACTGTCCGTTCATCGCGCCGCAGAAGTACTTCGACATGTACCCGCTTGACCGGATTACCGTGCCGCGGTTCACGCCGGAGCAGATCGCCGATCTGCCGCCGGCGGCGATGTGGACGACACCGCCGAACTGGGACGTCCCCGAGGATGGGCTGCGGCAGGCGATCAGGGCGTACTACGCATCCATTACGTTTCTCGATGCGAATGTCGGTCGCGTGCTCGATGCGCTGACGCGCCTGGGCCTCGCCGACAACACCCTCGTCGTCTTCGTCAGCGATCACGGGTATCACCTCGGCGAACGGGGGCAGTGGATGAAGCAGTCGCTGTTCGAGCGATCCGCCCGCACGCCCCTGATCATCGCGGGCCCCGGCGTCTCGCGAGGCGCGTCATCGCGCACCGTGGAGCTTCTGGATCTCTATCCCACGCTTGGCGAGCTCGCCGGCCTCGCCGTGCCGTCAGGTCTCCATGGCCGTTCACTGAAGCCGCTCCTGCACGACCCGAAGGCGCGCTGGGATCGGCCGGCGTTCACCCAGGTGAGGCGCGGCGGCGCGAACAATCCGTTCATGGGCTACAGCGTGCGGACGGAGAAGTGGCGCTACATCGAGTGGGACGAAGGCAAACAGGGGAGGCAGCTGTACAACGAGGCCGAGGACCCTGACGAGCTGCGCAATCTTGCCACGGATCCGAAGCACGCGAACGTCGTCGCCGAGATGCAGCAGCTACTGCGAACGATGCGGCGGCAGTGACGTGCTGAGCGACGCACCCAGCGCGCGCGCGTCGGGATCGTCCGGTTAGTATGCCTGCAGCTGCTCTGCATACTGCAGCGCCCTCGCGATCCGACCGGCGTCGCGATGAAACGTCGCGAGCGCGAACAGGACGTCATGATCCCTCGGCGCGCGTCCGCGCGCCTTCTCCAGTGTATCGATCGCCTCGTTCTCGTGGCCTGAGCTGTGCAGCGCCACGGCGTACGTATAGGCGAACCGCACATCGCTTGAAAGCTCGCCCGCCCGCTTCAGTTCCCGGATCGCCTCGGGCTGCCGGCCGGAACGCGCCAGCGAAAGTCCGAGAGCGTGGTGGAGCATCGCGTCATCAGGCAAGACCCCGAGTCCGTCGCGCAGCGTGCGTTCAGCCTCGCGTTCGGCTCCCTCCTCCCGCTGCAGATCGCTCAGGTTCACGTAAGCCAGCGTGTATCGCGAGGAGAGGCGCAGCGCGGCGCGGTATTCGCCGGCGGCATCGTCGCGCCGGCCGAGCTGCGCCAGAAACATGCCGAGCGTCGTCCGATCTTCGGGCCGGTCGGCCCGGTAACGGCACGACGCGATGAATTCGTCGACCGCGCGCGTGAACGCGTTTTGATCCGCAGTTCCCGCGAGCGAGGCCGACGCGGGGGCGAGGAGCCAGGCGGCCTCGAGCCGCACCGATCTGACGGGATCGCTGAGCAAAGGCGCAACCCTCTCGCGCCGGGCGTCGGGTGAAAAGGACTCGAACACCGTCAGGGCCGCTCGACGCACTGCAGGATCTGGATCGGCGAGGTGCCGCATCGCCGCGTCGAGCGCGATCCGTGCGGGTGTGCTGGCGAGTCTCGCCAGCGCTGATGCGCGAACAATCGCCGGCTGCGACGAGTCGTCTGCGACCCGGCATAGATCCGGCACTGACCCTGGGTCGTTCGAGTCGGCGGCGGCGAACGCCTCGGCAAACGTCTGAAATCCCACGGGGCGCCGGTTCGTGCGCGTACGAATCTGTTCATCCGCCCAACCGGCGCTCCGATCCCGATGGCATCCGGCGCACGGGTTGGGCACGCCGATGCGAACCGACTGATCCGGCCGAGGAACGCGAAAGCTGTGGTCGCGCCGCGCGTCAATCACCATGTACGTCGTGGATGGCATGTGGCACGACACGCATTGCGCTCCGGCGCTCTGCACTGCGTGAAAGTGATGCGCGGCGGTCTCGTAGGTCGTGGGCGCGTGGCACTGCACGCACAGCTGGTTGCCAGCAGCGCGCGGCCGTTGGGTGTGCGGCTCGTGACAGTCCGCGCACGTGACGCCGGCGTGCGCCATCCGGCTTTGCAGAAACGAGCCATAGGTGTACACCTCGTCGCGCTGCTGGCCGTCCGCGTAGTAGAGGCCGGGCCTGATCAACTCGGGAACGTAGTAGTCGTCGAGCGAGGCCCCGGGGGCGTAACCCTCAGCAATCTGGACGCGGCGAGAGTGGCACTGCGCACAGACATCGATCTCCGTGCGCGTCGTCCGCGGCGCGCTGCGCACCGGGCGGAGCGTGCCCGGTTCGAGAGTCCACTCGACGTTGCGGCGCTCGAGCAGGTGAACAGTCAGCCCGTTGTCGCTCGCGCGCGATGCGGCCGGCGAGCGTGCCCAGGTGACGTGTCGCGATCCAGGGCCGTGACACGCCTCGCACCCCACGTTGATCGCAGACCACGTGGTCTGAAACCGATCGCCGGCCGCGTCGTACCCTTTTCGCACGTTGGTCGAATGGCAGTCGGCACACATGAAATTCCAGTTCTGCTGGCGCCCGGTCCAGTGGAGCGCGTCAGTGTGTCCAATTGTGTCGCCGGGGTAGAGATGGAACCAGCGCTGTCCGCCTTGATCCTTCGGACGTGTGTCCCACGCGACTGACAGCGCCTGCACGCGGCCGCCGGGCAGGTCTAGCAGATACTGCTGCAGCGGCGACACGCCAAACGTGTACTTCACCTCGAAATCCTGCAGCGTCCCATCCGCGCCGTCCGTTCGCACGAAAAACCTGTCGTCGCGGCGATAGAAGGTCGACGTCACATGGCCGTAGGTGAAGCGCGTGTGATTGAAGTCGCCGAGCACGTTCTTCGAATCGGCAGGCTGCATCGCCTGCCGGTGCTGTGAACGTTCCCATGCCGTGTACTCGGCTGCGTGACAATCGCGGCAGGCCGAGGCGCCTAGGTACTCGAGACGCAGACGGGACGCCGCGCCGGCGACGTCTGCGCGGTGAGCGCGATAGTTCCTGATCGCGAAGGCGCCGGCGGCAAGGGCGGCAGCCAACGCGACGAACACCAGCGATCGGGTCAACGTCATCCGGCCGTTGTCTCACCGCGCCGAGGAAGGCATCGTGAAGTTCCACCGCGGAAGGATGGCGCGCGTGCGGGAGCTCTTCATCAGGGCCTCGATTCGCCGCACGATATCCGGATTGGCGGCCGCCACGTTCGTGGTCTCGCCAAGATCCCGCTCCAGATCGTACAGCTCGATCGGACCGTCGGGCTGCTTCGCCGCGTTGTTCCGGATTCCCTTCCACCGGCCCATCCGCACGGCCTGCGAGCTCCCCTGCGAGTGGAATTCCCAGTACAGAACATCGTGCCGCCGCTGCGTGCCACGCTCGAGGAGCGTCGGCACGATCGAGATCCCGTCGGTCTCCGCCGGCGGTTCGCTGCCGGTCAACTCGGCGAAGGTGGCCCACATGTCCCAGTTCGCGCCGACGTGATCGGACGTCGCACCGGCGCGAATGCGGCCGGGCCAGCGCGCAATCATCGGCACGCGAATGCCGCCCTCGTACAAGTTCGTTTTGTGCCCGCGCAGCGGTCCGTTGCTCTCGAAGAACGCGGTTGGCGCGCCGCCCACGTCGAAGGTTGCGCCGTTGTCGCTCGTGAACACGACCAGCGTCCGCTCGTCGGCGCCGATCTCCTTCAGCGTGTCGAGGATTCGGCCGACCTGCGCATCGAGATAGGTGATCATCGCCGCGTACGCCGCGCGCGGCGTGCGCTGCGGCAGATAGCGGTTGTCGCCTGTGTACGGGGTTTCCGGGAATTTCCCTTCGTACTCTTTCAGTGCCGCTTCGGGCACCTGCAGCGCCACGTGAGGAATGGTCGGCGCGAAGTACAAGAAGAACGGCTTTGACTGATTGGCGCGTAGCCAGCCCGTCGCTTCGCGCGTCATGACATCAATGGCGTAGTCGGTGCCGCGGTACTTCTCGTACGACTTCGGATCGCGCGGATCGCCTTCGAGCTTCTGATGCGGCGAGAAGTACGCGTTGCGCAGCGGATAACGTTCCTCGTTGCGCCACAGGTGCGTCGGGTAGTAGTTGTGCGCCTGCTTCTGATCGAGGTAGCCGAAGAAGAAATCGAACCCCTGTTTCGTCGGCACGCCTGTTGACTGCGGCCCGCCCAGCCCCCATTTCCCAATGACGGCCGTCGCATAGCCGCGCGCCTGAAGCCAGCGCGCGACCGTGGGGTGATCGGGCGGCAGAGCAATCTGACCGCGCTCCTCCTCGTCGAGGAAGCCGCCAAGCTCCTGGTTGTCGCGCACGTACGCGTGCCCCGTGTGGCGACCCGTCAGAAACGTCCCGCGCGACGGTGCACACACCGTGCTCCCGGAGTAGAACTGTGTGAACCGGATGCCTTCGGCCGCGAGGCGATCGAGCCGCGGCGTTCGAATCCGGCGCTGCCCGTACGATCCCAGCTCGCCATAGCCGAGATCGTCGGCGAGCACGAACACGATGTTCGGACGCTCCGCTGACGCGGTCCGCTCGGGTGCACGCTGTTGCGTCGCGGCAACGGTGGCAGTCGCCGCCATCGCGAGGATGAACGCTCGCACTCTCACCTCCCAGGCTGTCCGTAGTAGGGAAACCGATCCCAGCGGTCATCGTCCACGGTCGCCCTCGGGTCGCTGGTCTCGCGCAGCCAGCGCTCCAGTTGCAGGCGAAGACCCTGCTGCGCGTCTCGGTGCGCCGCGTGTCCGGCGACGTTGACCAGCTGCTCGGGATCGCGTCTCAGGTCGTAGAGCTCCTCGGCCGGACGTTTCGCGGTCGCGAGCTGGAACAGGAATGCGAACGCCGGATCGGTTCGCCGATCCAGCAGGAGCGATTTAGTGGGGCCGCCGTCGATGTCGCCGAACGGTCCGACCGCGAAGTATTGTTCGGGGTCGCCCGCGGGCCAGCGGTCGGGCCGGAAGTTCCTTATATAAAGGTAGTCCTTCGTCCTGATCGCCCTGATCGGATAGCTCAAGTCTCCCTTTCGAACGTTTGCGTGGCGCTCCCGCTCGATGAAGACGCGATCGCGGCCGGGCTGCGACCGGTGCCGGAGCAGGGGCACAAAGCTGCCTCCGGTCATGACCTCGAGCGGCTTTAGCCCGGCGATCTCGAGGAACGTCGGCGCCAGATCCGTGAGGCTGACGAACGAGTCGATCACGCTGCCCGCATCGGCCACACCTTTCCACCGGATGGCTAGGGGCACGTGCGTGCCCCCGTCATAGACATTGGCCTTCGCGCGAGGGAACGGCATCCCGTTATCAGACGTCACGATGACGATCGTGCTGTCGAGCTCTCCGGCGCGCTCGAGCGTCTCGATGATTTGCCCGAGATCTCGATCGAACCGCTGAACCTCGAAGTAGTAGTCGAGCAGATCCTGGCGCACGTCGGCGGCGTCGGGCAGGTATGGCGGGACCTGGACTCGTTCGGGTTTCAGGCCGCTCTTTGCGCCTGAACCTGGATCGTACGGACGATGGGGATCGTGGCTGCCGAACCAGAAACAAAACGGCTGTCCCGGCGCGCGGCGCTCGACGAACTCATCGAAGCTTCTGAACAGCGGCCCGGCGGGATTTCTGGCGCGTCCACCCGGCTCGAACTGTCCAGGTCCCCACCCCTTACCCGTGTGACCCACAACATAGCCGGCCGATTCCAGCAGATCGGGGTACACAACGTACGACTTCGGCAGAAAGCCGTGCAAGTTGGCGCCTTCTTCGAGCCGATGCACGGCCTGGCCGGTCAGCAGAGCAGCCCGCGACGGTGTACACGAGGGGGACGCCACGAACGCGTGCGTGAACCGAGCGCCTTCGCGCGCGATGCGGTCGAAGCTCGGCGTGCTGACCGTCCGATCGCCGTAGACGCCGGCGTGTGGGAACGACCAGTCGTCGGCAATGGCCAGAAGGATGTTCGGCCGCTTGACTGTTGCCGGCTGCTCGGGAGGGGGCGACACGGTCCCGAGCCCCAGTAGCGCGACGAACACGATGGTCGATTTCATGGCGGAACCAGTCTAGTACGCGAAGCGCACCCCGAGTTGCATCGACCGCGCCGCGCGCGCGCTCGAGACGATCCCGAACCCAGGCGCACCGAACGTGTGGCCGGGCAGCCCGAAGTCGGTGTGATTGAACGCGTTGAACAGCTCGACGCGGAACTGCAGCGTCCGTTGCGCGCTGAGCGCGACCTGCTTACCGATCAGCAGATCGAACCTGACGGTGCCATCGCCGCGAAGGATGCCGCGGCCGCTCGTGCCGAAGCGCAGCGGCGCCGGCTGCGCGAAGGCATCGGTGTTGAACCAGCGCGCGAGCGTTCGCTCGCTCGACGGCAGTTCGGGATTCCCGACAAGGTCGGCGCGCAGCGGGCCGGCCGACTGCGCGTTCGTCGAGTTCGTCTGCGTCGTCACGCTGAACGGCGGACCCGACTGCAGCGTGCCGAGCATCCCGAGCGACCAGTTGCCGACGACCGGCGCGAGCCAGCCGCTCGACATCCAGCGGCGACCGGTTCCGATCGGCAGCTCCCAGACGCTGCTGAACGTGGCGCGATGCCGGATATCGTTCGCCGACGGCCCGTAATCACGCGAGCGGGTATAGAAATCGGAATACACACCGGGATCGCCGATGTTCGCGCCGCCCTCGTCGGTGTTGTTCAGGAACTTCGACCATGTATAGGTGCTCAACACGTTGAACCCGCGCGCAAATCGCCTTTCCACGCGCAGCACGCCGGCGTGATAGTTCGACACACCCAGCGTCGGAAATAGCACCGTCACGTTCGAGAACTGCGGAAACGGCCGGTCCCGTTGCTGCGTGAGGTCCGCCGCCATCTTGTCGGGCGCGATTTGATTGATCGAGAGACTCTGGCTGGGCAGCCTGCGCGACAGGTTCCCCAGATAGCTCAGCTCGATGACGAAATGTGCGGGCAGCTCGCGCTGAACGCCGAGATTGAACTGCTGCGCGTACCCGGTGGCGCGATCCCGCTCGTAAAACGTCACCGCGGTCGTCGGGTTCTGACCCACACGCACCGCGCCGAAGGTCGCGTCGCGGACGACGGTTGCCTCCTGCAGCCTCGGCACACCGTCGCGCAGGTAGAACGGCGCCGTGAGCCCGTTGTCTGGCGTCTGCAACGACGCCGAACGCTCGAATCCGAGCGACGCCGAGTTCGGCGCGCCGTGGTCGAAGGGGTGCGCGAAAAAGACGCCGAACCCGCCGCGGACGATCGTGTGCCCGGCGCCGAACGGCCGCCAGGCAAACCCGATCCGTGGGCCCACGTTGTTCCAGTCGGTCCGATACGGCGACGAGGGCCAGCCGTCGACGCCGGCGAACCGGACGACGCCCGGTGTACCGGACACCGGGTTGATCGCGTCGGGGTCGAAGCCGTTCAGATGGTTCTCGCTGTCGCGGATCGGCGTGTCGGTCTCCCACCGCACTCCGATGTTCAGCGTGAGGTCTGCCGAGATCGTCCAGTCGTCCTGTACAAACGCGGCCAGGTACCAGCTCGAGCGGTCGAGCGCGTCGGTCTCGCGAACGATGACGCTGTTGGGGAAACCGAGCAGCAGGCTGGCCAGACCGAGACCCGTGCCGGCGCGGTTCGGAAAGGCCGTCGGCTGCGTGGTAAACGCGAACGTTCCGGAGATCGACGGCCGATTGATCTCGTAATTGAACGACGGCCGGATCTCGACGCCGCCCTTCAGCGCGTGGCGGCCGCGGAGGTACGACGTCGTGTTGACGACCTGGTGCTGCTCGATCGGAAACTGGCGCCGCTCGTGGTTTGCTGCGCCGATCGGCGCGATGCCGGCCACCGTGATGCGCGGAAACGCTTCGTCCGCCACGCCTTTCAGGCCAAGCTTCGACGGCCACGGCTCGCCGACACCGTATGCAATCTGATGGTTGATGCGGTTCGAATAGGTGTAGCGCAGCTCGTTGACCAGATTCGACCTGAAGGTGCGTGTGTATCCGCCGTACCAGTAGTTCTGATGACGCAGCGCAGCCTGATTCGTGTCGGCGGCGCGCTCGCTGAACACGCTGGTGAACTCGAGATTGTCGCTGTTGAAGAGATATCGCGCGCTGAGCCGATCTTTTGCCGAGAGGTTGTGATCGAGACGCACGGTGTAGTTGTCGCGTACGAGCTGCTGCGTGAAATTGCCGCTGAAGTTGTTCGCACCGGTGATGCCGTCGGGCGCGCGGTTCGGCAGCGGATAGACCGCCAGGATGTTGAGGGCCACCGGGTCGAGCCGGTCCGCCGGAACAACGTTGCCCGGGAACTGTGCCCGCGCCGCGGCGGCGCCGCTTCCGACCGTCGTCGCCGGATCGAAAACGGGGATAACGGCGCCGCGCGCGTCGAATGTCTGCGAAAAATCGCCGCGACGCTGCAGCTCGGTCGGCACCGTCAGAATCGAGGTCGAGCCGTCGGTGCGGCGAGAGCCCTCGTAGCCGAAAAAGAAGAAGGTCCGATCGCGTCGCACCGGTCCGCCGACGGTGCCGCCGAAGACATTGTAGCGCAGCGGCGGCTTGCTCCGCGTCCCGTCGATGACCGGTGCGAAGAAGTTCGTCGCATCCAGCGCATCGTCACGGAAATACTCGAAACCGCTGCCGCGCACCGTGTTCGTGCCCGACTTCGTCGTCGCGATGACGACGCCGCCCGCCGAGCCGCCGTACTCGGCCGCGTAGCTGTTCGCGAGGACCTTGACCTCCTGGACCGTCTCGACGGGCGGGTCGAGATCCATCTGCCCGATGCCCAGCCGCATGTTCTGGCCCGTTCCGCCGTCGATCCAGAACATCTGGCTCTGAGTGCGGCCCCCGGCCAGGCTGAAATTAGGTTTTGTCCCGGCGTCGTACTGAACGAACACCGCGCCGCCGATCATGTTGATCAGGTTCATCGATCGGCGATCGCCGAGCGGCAGGTCCTGGACGCTGCGGGCCTCGATCAACTGGCTGACATCCGAGGTGCGAGCCTGCAGCAGCGGCGACTCGGCAGAGACGTTCACCGTCTCGCGCAGGTCGCCGGGCGAGAGCTGGATGTCCACGGCGATCGTGGCGCCGGTCGTCACGACCAGGCGTTCGCGGCGGTACTTCTGAAAACCTGAGAGCTCCGCCTCGATCACGTACGTGCCGATGTCCAGATGCGTGAGCACGAAAAAGCCGCGATCGTTCGTGACGGCGGCGCTGCGTTGGCCGGTATCCGAATGAACGGCGCTGACGGACGCACCGGGCACGATGGCGCCGGTCGTGTCGGTCACGATCCCCGAGATCGTTCCCTGCGGCGTCTGGGCGAGGGCGGGCGCGGTGAACAGGACCGCGAGGACCGCCGTCAGCTGAAATGACATCCGCACCGCAGTACAAACGTCAGGACGAGAACCGAATTTGCGCCTGGAGCGTCGGCGACCCTGCGTCCCCTGCGTCATTCACCCTCCCGTGAGAAGTCGGCGGTTGAGGCTCTGTCGCTCAGAAGACGATCTTCACTCCCAGTTGCATCTCGCGCATCGTGCCGACGATCGCCGTGATGCGGCCCGCCTCCAGCAGGTCGACCGTCGCGTTGGGCTGCGCATAGTGTGCCTCGTTGAACACGTTGAATGCCTCGAGCCGGATCTGAACCTCGGGCCGGCGCCCTGGGCCATTCAAAGTGACCCGCTTGAACAGGCCGAAGTCGGTGTTGAAAAACCCGGGACCGATCAGGATGTTGCGTCCGGCGTCGCCGAAGTCGAACGGCACGGGCGCCGCGAAGGCCGACGGATCAAACCAGCGGTCGGCCGAGCGCTCGCCGCGCGGCAGGTTGCCGTCGGCGAGGCGGTCCGGCCGCGCGTGGCCGGACTGTGCCGGATTGACGCTGAGCGACGGTGTAAACGGCGTGCCGCCGCGCGCCGTCGTCACACCCGTGAACTGCCAGCCGCCGATGATCCCGTTCAGCCATCGATTCTTCAGATCGACGACGCGTTCGCGGCCGACCGGAATGTCCCAGATGTAGCTGAGCACCATGTTGTGCCGCACGTCGAAGGATGACAGGCCGCGATCCAGCTCGATGTTGCGCGGATCGCGATATACCAGATCGCCGCTGATGAAATTGGCGCCGCCGAGATCGATCGACTTCGCGTATGTGTAGTGGCCGATCACCGACAGGCCGTCCTTCAGCCGTCGCTCGACGCGCACGTGACCCGCGTGGTAGTCCGACTTGCCGTCGTACTTGAGGCCGTTGACGCCGCCGAACTCGGGGAACGGACGGCGCGACGCCACCGTGCCCGGTCCCGGCAGAGGCGCGTTTGGATCCCAGTTCACCGACAGGTTGGTGCCGTGCGATCCCGTGTACCCGATCTCGACGACGAACCACGGGAGCTCGTGCTGGATATTCGTGTTCCAGTGATACGCCTGCGCCTGAGGCGCATCGGGATTCCAGGCGTTGAGCGTGAGGAATGGACTGAACACCGGTTCGAGCGCGTTGTCGGGAAAGCCGCTGTCGAGGGTGACGATCGGCGTGACGGAGTCGGTTGCGTAGGAGACGTTCACCTGGTACGGAGGATTGGCGGGTAGACGACTCGAGGCGCCGATGGTGGGATGGTCGCCATAGAAGATGCCCGCACCGCCGCGCAGCACGGTACGGTCCCGCAGCCTCCAGGCAAACCCCAGACGCGGCGCCACGTTGTTCGTATCGAGCCGCATCAGCGTCGTCGCCGATACGCCCTCGGGAATCGTGGTAGTGAACTGGGACGGAATGGACGACGGAACGGCATCGCTGACATAGATCAGCTTCATCCGGTCCAACAGCAGATTCGCCTGCTGACCGTTTCGCTCGTACGGATGCGTGAACAGCTCGTAGCGCACGCCGAGATTCAGCGTGAGGCTCGGCCGGATGCGCCAGTCGTCCTGGAGGAAACCTGCGAGGTAGTGGTATCGGATGTCGCCGACGAGCGTCCTGCTCAACTGCGTCGTCGCCGGGATGCCGAGCAGGAAGTCGGCGAGGCCGGAGCCGCTGTTCGGACGCGCCTGCGGATTCTGCGTGAAGCCGCCGGTGAAGTTGTAGAAGCCGCGCGCCTGCCCTGAGATGTCGAAGAAGCTGCGGATGAAGCGGTAGTTCGCGCCTGCCTTGAAGGCATGGCGCCCGTGCAGGAACGAGAACGTATCGCCTGCCTGCGACACCTCGGAGATCTTGAAATTCGGCAGGAACGCGGCCTCGCCGATGTTCGAGAAGCCGCCGATCGCGATGCGCGGCAGGCCCGTCACACCCGGCACCTCAGGGATGCCCTTGAACCCGAACGCGGCCGGCGTCGTGTCGGTCACCCAGGGGAACAGATCATCGCGGATGCGGTTGAAGCCGATGCGCAGCTCGTTCACGCGATTCTGGCCGAGCACCTGTGTCTGGCCGATCGCGATGTTGTGTGCGACCTGATCCTTGACGGCCTGTTGAAACTGCGTCGTGCCGATGAGCGGTGCATCGTACGGACCAGGGATCCGGTCGTCGCGGTCGGTCAGACTGTAGCGGACATACAGCTTGCTGTTCGTAGAGAACGCATGATCGACACGCATATCAATCTGGCGCCGGATCCGGCTGGCGTCGCGCGTGACGACGTAGTTGCCCGTCAGGTCGGGGAGGTTCGGATCCGGTAGCATCGTAAGCAGCTTCGCCGCCAGCGGGTGTATGCGGTCGGGCGGAATCCGGTTGTCGGGAAACGGATTGCGGATCACTCCGGTACCGTTCGGATTCGGCCGCGTGGTGGCGGGATCATAGATAATGACCGGACGTCCTTGGTTGTTGCGGAAATTGCTGAAGTCGCCGCTGCGCTCCGTCGCTGTCGGCACCGTGTTCCGGTAGTCGGTCCCGCGCTGCTCGTCACTGATCTCGAGGCTCGCGAAAAAGAACGTCCGGTCCTTGCGCACCGGCCCGCCGAGCGTGCCGCCGTACTGGTGGCGCTTCAATCGCTTCTCCTCGGACGGCGCCGCGAACGGATTGCGCGCGTCGAACGCGTCGTTGCGCAGAAACTCGAAGCCGACACCGCGGAACCTGTTGGTGCCGGATCGGATCGTCGCGTTGACGACTGCGCCGGCTGCCTGGCCGTATTCCGCGGAGAAATTGTTCGTCTGAATGCTGAACTCCGACAGGGCGTCGACGGACGGCTGCGATACGACATTCGAGCTGTTCTGCTGATCGACGATGCGCGCGTTGTTGTCGACGCCGTCGAGCATGAAGCTGTTGAGGACCGAGCGTGCGCCGTTGGCCACGAAGGCGCCGCCCTCGGCCGCGCGATCGCCGGCGGCTGACTCGAGCACGCCGGTGGCGAGGCGCGCGAGCTGCAGGAAGTTGCGGCCGTTCAGCGGCAGGTCGCTGATGGTCTGCCCGGTCACTACCTGGCCGAGCGACGCGGTATCGGAGACGAGGACCGGCGTGCCGACGACCAGCACCGATTCGGCGATCGCACCCGACTGCAGGTCGAAGTCGATGCGGACTTCCTGGTCGGTCTCGAGCACGATTCCTTCGCGTCGGATGGTCTGAAAGCCCTGCAGCTCGCAGGTCGCGGTGTAGCGGCCCGACGGCACGAACGGCACGTTGTACTGGCCACGCTCGTTCGAGACGGCCACGCGCTTGTCGTTGGTCTCGGCGTTGACGATGGTGACTGTGGCGCCCGGGACGACTGCCTTGCTTGGATCAATCACAGTACCGGTCACGCGGGCGGTCTGCGCCTGTGCAGTAGTGGCCGCGAGCGTGAGTAGGGTGAGCGTGGCCAGGCCGAGGCGAGGTCCGACGGAGACGCGCATGCGAGCGAACCTCCTCGCGATGAGGGCGGGATTATACTCCGCGGATGCTGCGAAGTGCCCGAATCGCCGCGATACTTCTTCTCCTCGCCGCGCCAACCTCTGCACAGCCGCGGAACGTCGTCGTCTTTGTCGCCGACGACCATGGGGCGGAGGCGTTCGGCGCCTACGGTAATCCCATCGTCAAGACGCCGAACCTGGACCGGCTCGCCACCGAAGGCGTGCGGTTCACGCAGGCGTATGCCACGACGGCGAGCTGCAGCGCCAGCCGATCTGTGATCCTCACCGGCGTGCACAACCATCGCAACGGGCAATACGGCCATCAGCACGAGTATCACCATTTCAGCGCGTTCCAGAACGTGCGGACACTGCCGGTGATGCTTGCAGAGGCGGGCTATCGGACGGCGCGCGGCGGCAAATTCCACGTCGCGCCGGAGAGCGCGTTCCGCTTCGAGCAGGTGATTACGCTGGCGGAGCTCGAGGCCTTCGTCAGGACCGATCCGCGCAGGCCGTTCTTCTTCTACTACGGCACCAACGAGCCGCACCGGCCGTTCAGACACGATCCCGAGGATCGCGTCGACCCGAAAGAGGTGATCGTCCCGCCGTGGCTGCCGGACATCCCCGAGGTGCGCGAGGAGTTTGCGCTCTACTACGCGTCCGTCCGTAGCGTCGACAAGGCGTTCGGAAGGATGGTCGATACGCTCAAGCGCACGGGCACGTACGACGACACGTTGATCATGTATCTGTCGGACAACGGCGCGCCGTTTCCGGGCTCGAAGACAAACGTCTACGATCCAGGGATCAGGCTGCCGCTCGTCGTGAGGAAGCCGGGTCTGCAGCGCCGCGGCGCGGTGAGCGCGGCGATGGTCTCGTGGGTCGATCTCGTTCCGACGATCCTCGAGTTCGCGGGAGTAAAGGTGCCTGAGCCCCCAACGGTGGCCGAGCCCGTCTTGCCGGGCCGCTTCAAAGACGAGCCGCCGGCAATCCAGGGCCGGTCATTCCTCAAGGTCCTCGACGAGGAACCCTCCACCGGCTGGGACGAGGTGTACGCCTCGCACACCTTCCACGAGATCACGATGTACTATCCGATGCGCGTCGTGCGAACGCGCACGCACAAGCTGATCTGGAACATCGCCCATCCGCTCCCGTTCCCATTCGCCAGCGATCTGCAGGAATCGAAGACGTGGCAAGGTATCGTCGCTCGCAATCTGAAGACGATCGGCTCCCGGTCGACGAGCGCGTATCTGAGGCGTCCGAGATTCGAGCTCTACGACCTCACGCGCGATCCGCTCGAATCGGCCAACCTCGCAGACGACTCGCGGTATGCGCAGGTGCTTGCGGAGCTGAAGGCGAAGCTCAAAGCGTTCCAGGCGCGTACCGGCGATCCCTGGATCCTGAAGTGGGATTACGAATGACAGAAAGTCCGGTGTTACTGCGCCAAAAGGTCTTCGGCCGACACGATGCGAGCGACAATCACTCTGAGCGACTCAGTTCGATCGCAAGGAGCGGGAGTGGCGGTAGGCGCGATTCCACTTAATGAACTTCCGATGAGCTGTGACGTACTTTGTGACATAACCCTTCGAAAACATCGCGATCGATAGGTAGTTACGGTGATCGATGATGATCGATACGAAGGGCGCGGAACACTGGTAAAGTCACTGATTTTTGTCATCTTCATCGCTCTGACTCGCGTCACCGGCTCACCGCTGATGGAATTGTGGAGTTACCGTGGTTCCGCACCCGCGGGAATCCATTGCTTCGACACGCGCTCGGTGGCTGGGAGTTGTCGGGGATCTTCTCGGCGCGCTCCGGTGAACGGCTGCTCATTGTTCTGGTTCATTTCTCTCCGCGCCGCTGGTCGTGTGCGACGACGACGGTGGTGGTTACCACGCTCGTGTTGCACGCGCGATCGGTGATTGTGGCCTCGATAGTGTAGCTCCGGCCATCGCGGTCGTCGCCGCGGCGTGAAGCCTGGAGCTCCACCTGCCGCGACCAGGTCATCGACAACGCCCCGGAACCGGTCTCCGTCGCCACTGCTGACTCCAATTCGCCGTACTCATCGATGACACGGAACTCGATCGAGGCGATCCCAGTCCCGACATCCGTCGCTTCGCCGGATATCGTGACCGTCACCGGCTGACCGTTCGGCGGCCAGATCTTATGCGGATCGCCAGCGACGGTCGTAGACGGCGCTCTGCGATCGATTGTGAAATCGAGCGTCGTCACAGCCCCGGAGGTGACGGCCACCGGGCAGGAAGTGTACGGGGCCGCCCTGACAGGGATGACCGTCACTCGATACGTGCCGGGTGCGAGGTCCACGGCTCCATAGAATCCGCCACCATCCGTTGCGTTCATGACGAGCGAGCGGCCAACCGCCGGCGTCCTCGGGCCCTGACGCTCGACCCGAATGGCCGCGGTGTCAACAACCGCTCCGGTTTCGTCGGTGACGAATCCCTTCAAGTGCCCGACCTGCGGTGCCATTTTCCACACGTGTCCAGGGACCGGGGCAGGAAACCTGAAAACGGGGACGGGATTCGCAATCGCGTCTTCGTAAAGCGTAGCGCCGTTGACCGACTTGCCCCTAGTGACACCGGAAGCGAATTCAGCGATGCCCCGCTTGGGCGTGTTCAGACCCGCGGGAATCGAAAGCGGGTTGCCGCTGACGGCTTCATCGGGGTTTGCCATCGAGAACAACACAACGCCGGCGGCCCGGTTGCTCGCAACGGGCGGCTCTTGAAGCGCGCGCCGCACCTGCGGCAGCGAGCCCTCGATGGAATTGAGGAACACGCCCATCCCGACAAGCCCGGCGCGGCCGTACTGATGCCGCTGCATCCAGTCCACCCACTGATCGAATTGCATCTGTTGCGAAGCTACATGCTCGCGCTTGTAGTTCATCGGGATTGCCAGGTCGAGGATCCCCTCCTCCGTCCACGCACGCCAGTCTTGATAGACGCGCCAGTATGCCTCGGCCGAGCTCCAGGCGGTTTCCGTCGCACCAATGCCGCCGAATGCGATCAGCGCGGCGGAGATCTTAAGGTGTGGCTTGCGCGCGATGGCGTTGAGATACGTGCGGCGGACCACGTTAGTGACCTGATCGCGCCGCCATTGCGACCACGCGGCGTCATTCTGCGCGGGAGGCGGCGACCCGGTCGGCACGCCCTGATACAACTGGAAGCGCGCGACGCTGGTCGCGTTGTATCCGATGTTGGTACCTGTGGCCGGCGTCTGGCCGGTCACGCTGAACTCCGGGTACCGAATGCGATCCAGGTGCAGACCGTCGATATCGTAGTTCTCGACGAGCCGCATCAGAACATCCACCGTGTACGCCGCGGCGTCGGGGTGTCCGAAATCCAGCCAGAAGTCGTTCCCGAAACGATGCCCCTGGAACGAGATGCCGCCCACGCCATCCGGCAGCAACGTGCGCGTGAGCCAGTTAGCCGGTCCCTGGACGATGGTTCGGGTCGCAGGATCGTACCCGCCGTGCAGGTTGAAGACGTGGTTCGGACTTGTTGGCGGTCCGAGCGTCGCGCTCGGCGCGAAGTTAGGGTTCTTGTTCCAGATCGCGCTCATGATGACGAAGGCGTGCACCTCGATCCGGTTCGCGTGCGCCTCGGTGATCAGGTCCCGCAGCGGGTCGAAACCCGCGGCAATCGGAACAAAGTCCGGGGGCGGCTCGAGCGAATCGAGGTACCAGGCATCACCACGCCGGCGCACCTGGACAAATAGCACATTGGCATTCGAGGCCTTGGCGTCGTTCACGACGGCGACCACGTCGTTGTGATTGTTCAGTGCCGTATTGAACGTATCGATCCAGAATCCGCGGTACTCTCCCTGCCCCGCTGCCGGAGAACCGGCCGCCAGGAGCACCACCGCATAGACCGGCGTCAATCCGCATCTCAACCGGGCGCTCATGCGTCCTCCCAACCGTTTTCCGGGGGACAAACGTCCTAGCGCGCCGTCCAGGCAGCGTAGAAGGTCTGCGGAGATCGTGCGGCACTCGCGGAGTCGCCAAACTCGTATTTTCGTGAGTGCCATGACCGCTCAGCGAACATTAAGCGCTCCTTCAGGATTTCCCCCGACTTCACGCATGCATTTGTAGCGGCAAAGAGGAACAAATGCACTATCCATTTTGTATCGACGCTGGGGCGCAACGTCCTTGCGACCACCCTCGGCTGCGATGCGGCGGTGCTGCGTTCGCCGAAGACGTCGTTCAGGGCGCGTACGCAATCGCTCCTGCCGGCTCTAGGCGGTAAACAGTCACCGGCGTGGGTGAGGATGCCTTTTTGAGGTGTCTCTTTCGAGGCAGAATCGCTCCGACATATTTATGTAAAGAAGGGAACGAAGGACCGATGCTCTCTCTAGATTGATATCAAGCCGCCGGTGACCGCCGCGTCCGCTCGACAGACGGCCACTGCTGTCGTCCCCGCAGCGGTAGCGAAACTGCGTTAAGCGAGTTTGTCGTTCTCCCTCAACTCAGGACAGTGAACAATCAATGAACAATTTGCTCCCGAACACCAGGTAACAGCAGGGTGTCCCTCGCCAATATCCCAACCGGGCAAGAATCATTGACGTAGGTGCGGTACCTGGGCATTCTACGCGCGAATGCGCCACGTCGTTTCGACCGTCGCAGCGATTCGATTCGCCTTGTCGACCCGTCGAGACCTGCTACTCGAATGCCTGGCCCTGCGCCACCAGTTGGCTGTACTCGCGCGGTCGAACCGACGATTTCGCCCATCTGACCGCGTGCTTTGGCTAATCTTGCGCCGGGTGTGGCCGCCGTGGCGAGATGCGCTGGTGCTGGTCCAGCCAGCCACTATCGACCGTTGGCATCGCGAGGGATTCCATCGATGCTGGCGCCGTCGGTTGCGACGTCCTGGAAGACCGCGCATCGATTCCGAATGTCGCGGCCTGATCCGGCAGATGGCCGTCGAGAACCGTCTTTGGGGCGCGCCGCGGATTCACGGAGAATTACTTAAACTGGGGATCACCGTCTCCGAACGCACGGTGTCGCGTTATCTACAACGTGACCGGCTGTTGGCACCCTCACAGACGTGGCGTACGTTCCTCGCGAATCACATCGGCCAATTGACCATCATCTCGGCGGCGACGTCACCGTGCGCCTCACAAGCGGATGACGTCATCGACATGTCCCGCCGGGCGTTCTGCCAACCTCCGTCGTGGAACGATGAATTGTTCGCCTCCCATCGCCCCATGGTCGTCGATTGGTGTGCTTCGCTTCAACCGACGTTATGTGCCATGCATACCGTTCAAGATATTCGCGAAGCCGTGGTCATTCGGACCCGCACGGGCCGAGGACCGCCGACAGCCTGGATTGGTTGCGCCGACCAACGGTGTTTTGCCGGCAGCATCGTTGCCGCTGCACGGATCTTTGCGACGAACGACCGGGTCAGACGATCGGTCGCAGGCCGACTGGCGTGATCTTCGTCGACGCCGTTCTGAAACGTCTTCGCTCGTGCGCTGTGCGCGTCTACGTGGTGATTCGCACGTGGTGGGAATACTGGCGAAGCACAGGCTAACCCGAAAGCGGTCCGCAGTGTCCTTCGTCGGCTGCAAGCGTTCGCCACCGTGCCTACGCCGAACAAGACGAGCGTTGCGGGTTCAGGAATCGAACTGGCGGTGACGGGGCCTCTATGGCAAAGTCATTGTACGCTGCAGAGAAGGAGTCTATGGGTTGCAGGTTTTACCGTCACACACGTCACAAAATGGCCGTTGGACGAGATCGAGTGAAATAAAGCACGCAGATTTCCCTTCTTTTTTCTGGCTATGAACCCGCAGGTCGCAAGCCGTGTAAAGGCCTCACCACCTCTCCGGCCGGATTTGCCAAGGCGACCGGAACAGACCGAAGACGGGGCTCGCCCCTTCATCACGGCGCTTCATCAACTCTCCCTGCATTCGTATCCACCGGATCGAACCGTACGACGAGCAGGGTGATGTTGTCGCTGGCCGCGCCGTCAGTAGCCTGCGCAAGCAGCTTCTTCGCTGCCGCCTCGGGTGCAGGCTCCGCGTCGAGCGTGGCCGCAATCATTTCGTTCGTAGCCATCTCCGTCAATCCATCTGAACACAGAAGTAAGCGATCGCCAGCCTGCACTTCGAGTGCACGGGCTTCGGCTTTGACCCCAAGCTCATGGCCGCCGACGACGTTCGTGATGACGTGGCGAAGTTGGTGCCCCGCGACCTGATCGGGTGGAAGGGTTCCGCTGCGTACCATGTCGGCCATCAGCGTATGGTCCTCCGTAAGCTGGTGCAACTCGCCGTCTCGATACAGGTACACACGGCTATCGCCCACGTGCACGACACAGAGCTGCGCACCGAGGTGGAATGCCATCGTCACCGTTGTCCCCATGCCGCTCAATTCGGGGTGTTCCGCCGCTTCCTGGAGAATGCGGGCATCGGCTTGGCTCACTGCAGACTGCAACTGCGCCAGAACGTTCTTCGCCTCGGCGCCATCCGAACCAAAGAACCACTTGAACGTATTGAGCGTGAACTGCTCGATCGCGGCGACGGCGAGGGCGCTCGCCCGTTCGCCTGCCCTGTGCCCACCCATGCCGTCGGCTACGAGA
The DNA here is from genome assembly GCA_046727175.1 of Acidobacteriota bacterium. Lineage (GTDB taxonomy): Bacteria > Acidobacteriota > Vicinamibacteria > Vicinamibacterales > 2-12-FULL-66-21 > JBKPCD01. Next base: position 34,639 of record JBKPCD010000214.1, read on the forward strand.
AACAGATGTGCCCGCTCCTCGGCAATCTGGAGCTTCGGTTCCGGCAGGCTCGTCTGTAAGACGCGCATCGTTTTGGTGAGCTCGGCGATGAGGAACTGATCCTCGTTGGTTGGGCGCACCTTTCCTTTGTCGGTGACTCCAAAAGCCTTCACCATCAGCGGTCGTGGCGGTATCGGCGTAACGGACTGGTCAGCCATCGGCGTCTCCAATCGTTCACGCGGCATGGTAACCGCAACTGACCGTGAAGTCATTTGAGGAGGATTTCCCCTGCCGCCCGCGGGCGCGACCCTCGACAACGAGACGTAGACCCGCCCGTTCCGGCCGGCGACAAGTCGAGAGGAAGTGGACGTACGCGAAGCGCCGACCTGGACGGCCCAGTGTGCTCACGGAGATCGACGCCTGGTCGTGCGGATGGTCACCGAGAATCCGAGCTGTCGAGACCGTTCAAATCGTCGAGGCCGCGAACCGCGTAGGAGCGCTGGCATGCGCGGTGCGTAAGTAAACCAATGCAGCTCACGCCATCGTGCAGGAAAGGAGGCGACTATGCCTGCCGGAACTTTGCGTAGCCTGTTTGAACACGAGTTGCATGATTTGCGCACGACCGAACAACAGATCCTCAAGGCGCTGCCGGAACTGATCACGTCCGCGAACTCACCCGATCTGAAAGGCGCATTGCAGCGGCACTTCGAGCAGACTCGGATACACCTCGAGCGGCTCGACCTGATCTACAAACAGTCTGGCATTACGGCCGCGTCCAACGGCAGGAGTGGTGTGGAGGGAATCATCCAAGCCGGTTCGCTGATGGTTTCCCAGCAAACCGACCCCAATGTTCGCGACGCTGCGATCATCGACGCGGCGCAGCACGTCGAGCACTACGAAATCGCCGGTTATGGCTGCGCCAGGACATTCGCGCGACAGCTCAACGACGACCATGCCGCAGGTTTGTTGCAGCAGACCCTCGATGAGGAGGGGGCTGCCAACAAGAAGCTGACGCAGATTGCCGAATCGGGCATCAACCAGGCGGCGAGCGCCGGCGCGGATCTCGGCCGCGAGAAACGACCGAGGCTGCGTTACGTTGAGGTCCGCGACCTGGCGGCGGCGGACCGATATCAGGACGCGAAAGTTCGGAATCGCGCCGGC
>JBKPCD010000215.1:0-18864 GCA_046727175.1 Acidobacteriota bacterium
GCAGCACGCTGCTGAGCGCGCGCGACTCGTTTCGTACCGTACGACCGCGAGATTGATCGCGAGCGTGACGATCACGCTGGTTTTGTGCCGGTTGCCCACGGTACTGAGGCGCGACCAAGGCCCCGGCCCGCGAGCGACGGCGATAGGGGACCCGGGGGACAAGCCCCCCGGATTAGAACAGTCTGCGTGCGGCAGAGGCCACCAGCGCAACTGGACCCTGCCGATGATGTACTTCTTCGGCACGAAGCCCCAGTGACGGCTGTCGGAGCTGTTGTTCCGATGGTCGCCCATCACGAAGTAGTAGCCCTCGGGGACGACCTGCGGACCCCAATCATCGTGACTGCGATACTCCGTCGGGACGAACGTGTCATCCATCGGCACGTCGTTGCGGTAGACGCGTCCGTCGACGACGCGAACCTGATCGCCTTCCTCGGCGATGACCCGCTTGACGAACGATTTCTCCGGATTCAGCGGGTAATAGAGCATCACGATGTCGCCAACATGCGGCTCGCCGATCCGGTATGCGAGCTTGTTGACAATGAGCCGATCCTGATCGGCCAGGGTCGGCGCCATGCTCTGGCCTTCGACGCGTGCGACCTGAAAACCAAACGTGACGATGAGCGTCGCGTAGACGGCTGCCGAGGCGAGCGTTTTGAGCCACGCGACGACTTCTTCGACGACCCGGCCGAGACCGAGATTACCGCTGTCGAGACCTACCCGAATGTCCGGCGTCACGACGGGGAGATTTCCGGCCATTGCCGGAACTGGTTCGGCGGCTACCAGCGGTTCAGGGACAACGAGGCTGTCCGCTGGGCCAGGGCTCGGTTCGACGGTCGCAAATCGCTCGGGCTCGACGGCCGAGAAGCGGTCCGGCTCCGGAACCGGCTGTGGAACGGGGGAGGGATCGTAATCGCTGTTGCTCATAACCTCAAATACTCGCGGAGCCGCTTGGTCTGGGATCGGCTCACGGGGATCTCGCTGCCCTTGGAATCTTTCATCTTCAGGATGTAATTGCGACTGAACCAGGGCACAATCTCCTTGATTTTATTGATATTGACGACATGCGACCGGTGGACCCGCCAGAAAATCGCCGGATCGAGCCGCGCTTGTAATTCATCCAGTGTCCGATAGTTGGACGTTCCTGACAAGCTGTTCGTTACGACAGTAATTACGTCGTCTTCGACGGAAACGTGTACGACCTCGTCGGCCTGGATGAGCAGAAAACGGTCTCCGACCTTCACTGCCAGCTGATCCCGCCGCCCCTGGCGCTGGCCAAGCAATTGTAGTACCCGGTCGAGGTCGGGCGACGATGTCCGCGGAGGGCGGTCCGATTGGATGCGCTTGCGGACCCGGTCTACGGCAGTTTCGAGGCGGTCCAGTTCGACCGGTTTGAGCAGGTAATCGACCGCGTTCACCTCGAACGCTTCGATTGCGTGCTGGTCGTACGCGGTCACGAAGACCACCTGCGACTCGACGCCGTCGCTCAGCAGCTTTCGGGCGAGCTCGAAGCCTGTCAAGCCGGGCATCTGCACGTCGAGCATGACGAGGTCGGGACCGTGTTCCTCGATGGCGCGCAGCGCCTCTACGCCGTTCCCCGCCTGCGCGACGACTTCCACTCCCCGGATCCCTTGCAGCAGAAAACATAGTTCCTCGCGCGCCAACTGCTCGTCGTCGACGACCACGGTGCGGAGCGGCTCAATCGCTTCCATCTCTTCGCTGTCGGTGTCAGAAGTTAGAAGCCACCATCTAGAGTGAGTTCTCTTTCACGTACCCTCCGAGTTCGGCTTTCCGTCTTCTCCCACTATCGCTCTAACTTCTAGCTTCTAGATTCTGTTTCGATCACGCAGTCACCCGCGCAGGTACAACCAGCTCAGGAACGACGATGCGCGCGCAGGTTCCCTCACCGGGGAGACTGTCAAGCTGCAGTTGATAATTCGCGCCGTAGACGACGCGCAGGCGCTCGTTCACGTTGCGCAATCCGATGCCGGCGCCTCCGGATTTCAGGCGCGCGGCTTGGGAGGCCGTCACTCCGACACCGTTGTCGATGACATCGATGATCGCATGCCCGTTCTCGCGGACGCTGCGAATCGTGATGCGTCCTTCGCCAATCTTTGGCGACAGCCCGTGCTTGATCGAGTTCTCCACGAGTGGCTGAAGCAGCATGCTGGGTACGACGACGTCGAGGCTCTCGGGATCAATCGATTTTTCAATCCGCAGTTTCGATCCGAATCGCACCGCTTCGATATCGAGGTATTCGTCGATCGCCTCAAGCTCTTCGCGAAGGGTCACGAAGTGTTCCTGGCTGCGGAGCAGGCGGCGCAGCAGTCCTGACAACTTGACGATCAGCATTCGCGCCGTCTCGGGCTGCGATCGAATCAGCGAAGAGATCGACGTCAGCGTGTTGAACAGGAAGTGCGGGTTGATCTGACTGGATAGCGCTTCGATCCGGGCATCCATGAGCAGGCGCTCCTGTTCTTGGAGGCGGTGCTCGATTCTGGCGCTGTTCCAGATTTTGATCGGGATCGTGACGCAGAGCACAGTCGCCAGGACGATGAGGGCGTACAGCCACGGCGCCGAAGGAGCGAGATAGAAGATGCGATAGACGCCGAAGCGATGCCCGAGCGCCTGCAGGAGAATCTCGAGACCGATCGGCGCTGCCAGCAGGATGACGACCCAGTCGATCTGCATGCGGCGCACGAGCCGCCACACGTTCCGGTGAAGGTCCGTGAAGAAGAGCGGCGAGAAGTGCCAGATGGCTTCCTTCGGACAGATCTCGCGCAAACCGCCACCGGCGAATCCGCATCCGACAGCGAACGGAAATGCGATCCACTCACCGGCGACGAGGGGCGGAAGGCCCACCATCGCTCCGACGATCGCGCCGGCGTACGGGCCCGCAAGGAGGCCAGTCAGGAACGATCCAGCCAGCGTGAGATCCGCGGCGTCGTAATTGAGGAGCAAGCGCGCGAGGACGCCGGCCGTCAGCGGCACGCCGAGGCTCGCCGCGAATACGAGCCGCTCCGGCCAGTCGCGCTTTTCGGTGAGCAGAATCCGGCGAAACCATGGAAACCGCACGAGCATCGTCGAAAGCACCGCGACGACTGCCAGCTTGACCATCAGCGTGGTCAACAGGAACTGGTCAGGCGTCAGCGCCTTGGTCTCGTGCTGCATGTATGACGTCGGGCGGGCCCGCAGACCCGGCCTTAATATAACATCTGGTCCCTTTTGAGGCACGGCTCTGCTTTTCCCAGGGCTCTTGATATGATTCCTTCATGATTCGTCCCTTCATCATCGGCTTCGCGACAACGCTCAAGCACTTCTTCAAGGGCAAGATCACGGTCAACTACCCCGAACAGAAAGTGCCCGTCTTCCCCAAGTACCGAGGGAAACAGGTCTTGATGCGCGATGAGAACGGGCTCGAGAAATGCGTGGCGTGCGGGCTTTGTGCGGTCGCCTGCCCGGCGGACGCAATCTACCTGGAAGCCGCGGAGAACGACGGAACGGTCCAGGCGGGTCCGCGTTACGCGAAGGTCTACCAGATTCACAAGACGCGGTGCATCTTCTGCGGATACTGCGAAGAAGCGTGTCCCGTATCGGCAATCTTCATGGGCAAGGACTACGAGCTCGCCGTCTACAGCAACAAGGACTTCATCTGGGACAAGGCCGATCTGCTCGTTCCGGCCTCGACAAACCCGGTGCCGGTAGCTCGGTAGCTCGGTACCTTGGTAGTTCGGTCGTTCGGGGCGGCTACCGACCCAGGCCCGTAGTCGGCCACCGCGCTACCGACCTGCCGAGCCACCGGCGCCTTTCATAGCATGCACTTCGGCGCGCTCGGCGATATTCACGGCGATTTCGACAGCGTCCGGCGCATTCAGCAAAGACATTCAGAGATTCGCTTCTGGTTATGTGTCGGCGACGTGGCGGACGCCGAGGGGCGCTACGAGCCATTCGACGCGCTGGTCTACTGGATCAAGGGCAACAACGAGAACTTCGACGCGATTGGCGACGGACGGCTGCCGCCGAATCTGCATTACCTGCCTAACGCGCACCGGCGGGAGGTTGACGGCCTGCGCATCGTCGGCCTAGGAGGAACGTTCGCGCCGACGTGGTACGACACCCCAGCGTCAGCGCTGCCGCACCCTCGCAAAGGCACGGCAAAGGCCACCGAATTAGCCGACAAGCGCAGGCACTTCGTCCGCGAGGAAGTGGTCGCCTGTCAGTCGATGCGCGACGTGGACGTGCTCCTGACACACGAGGCGCCACGACCGTTCTACGCTGGTGGAACCGGCTCGAGACGCGGGATGGACGCGGGGAAGACGCCGATCAACGAGATTCTCGCGGCAGTGAAGCCGCGGTTGCACCTGTTCGGACATCACCATCGCTTCAGCGAACAGGAGCGCCAGGGTGTCCGGTCCGTCTGCCTGGATCTCGTGTCCCGCTCGTATCTGTTGATCGACGCGAAGACGCTCGAGTACACGCTTCTGGAAACCTAATGCTATTCTGTCCTTTTTGGGCATGAACAGACCATCCTTCCTTCAAGAGCTCGACCGGCGAGTCCTCGTCTGCGACGGGGCGATGGGCACCATGCTCTATGGGCGCGGCATCTTCCTGAATCGTTCGTTCGACGAGCTGAATCTGACGCAGCCCGATCTCGTCGCCGAAGTTCATCAGGCCTACGTCCGGGCCGGCGCCGACGTCATCGAGACGAACACGTTCGGTGCAAACCGGATCAAACTCGGCGCGTTCGGCCTCGCCGATCGCGTGCACGACATCAATCTGCAGGGGGCACGAATTGCCCGCCACGCTGCGCGCGAGCAGGCCTTCGTGGCCGGCGCAATCGGACCGCTCGGCATTCGGATCGAGCCCTGGGGCAAGACGGGGGTCGACGAGGCGCAGGCGTACTTCGTCGAGCAGGCGACCGCGCTCGTCGAGGGGGGCGTCGACCTGTTCATTCTGGAAACGTTCCGCGACCTGAACGAGATCGGCGCCGCAATCAAGGCCGTGCGGAGTGTCTGTCAGCTGCCGATCGTTGCGCAGGTCACGACGGAGGAAGACGGCCATACGCTGGACGGCGCCACGCCGGAAACGTTCGTCCCTCACCTCGAGAGAGCCGGCGCGGACGTCGTCGGCTTGAACTGCAGCGTCGGACCTGCCGCGATGCTCGAGACGATCGAGCACATGTCGCGCGTCGCCGCCGTGAGGTTGTCGGCCCAACCCAATGCCGGCCGGCCGCGTGAAGTCGAAGGCCGCAACATCTACCTGTGCTCGCCGGAATACATGGCGTCGTACGCGCGCCGATTCATCAACAGCGGAGTGCGGCTGGTGGGTGGCTGCTGTGGAACGACACCGGATCACATCCGCCACATCCGAACGGCCGCGCGGGCGCTCGCGCCCGCGCCGGCTCCGCGACCTGCGGACGTGTCGCCGACGGCCAGAGTCGAGATCGCGCCGCAGGCAACCGCGATCGCCAAGAACGAACGATCGCGCATGGCCAATTGCCTCGGACGCGGATCGTTCGTAGTGAGTGTCGAGCTGCTGCCTCCGCGGGGTCACCGCGCCGAGTCGATCGCCGAGCAGGCGCGCCAGCTGCGAATCCACGGCGTGGACCTCGTCAACGTTCCCGATGGCCCGCGCGCAACTGGACGGATGAGCGCGCTCGCCGCAGCGCTGATCGTCCAGCAGGCGGGGATCGAGACGATCCTTCATTACGCTTGTCGCGACCGAAACCTCCTCGGGATGCAATCGGATCTTCTGGGCGCGCACACGATGGGCATCCGCAACGTGCTCATCGTGACCGGTGATCCGCCGAGGGTCGGCGACTACCCCGACGCGACCGCCGTCTTCGACGTCGACTCGATCGGGCTGACAAACGTCGTCTCGCGCCTGAACCGCGGTGTGGACATCGGCGGACAGCCGATCGGGCAGCCCACGAGCTTCCATATCGGCGTCGCGGCCAATCCTGGCGCGCTGGATGTGGACGAGGAGGTGCGGCGCTTCCGATACAAGGTGGACGCGGGCGCCGAGTTCGCGGTCACACAGCCGGTGTTCGACCTGGAGGCGTTCGAGCAGTTCCTGCTGCGAATCGCGGATGTCCGCATTCCGGTGCTTGCGGGTATTACACCGCTCGCCAGCGTGCGGCACGCAGAATTCATGGCGAACGAAGTGCCGGGCGTGAAAGTGCCCGATGCCATCCTCGAACGGATGCGACGCGCGGACGCATCGGGACGCGCGGCCGTCGAGGGCCTCGCGATCGCGCGCGAGATCGCCGCCAGCATCAGGCCGCTCGTGCAGGGCATCCAGCTCTCCGCGATGGCCGGTCCGATCGAGACTGCGCTCGAAGTCATCGCAGCCGCGTGAAACGAGACGCGGGTTTCGCGGATGTGCGCGGATAGATTCGCGGATAGATTCTTGATGAGCGTTCGTACCGTCTGGCTTGCTTACCGATCGTACGACGCGATATAGTCGCAGCTCGGCGGAACCCGGTCCCTCTACTTTTGCCGCGGCACCCCGCTTGCTTGACCGGGGGGTGTCGGTTCCGTGCTGAACGGAGACGATGCCTGATGGCGTTATTTGATCGAAAAGCCGAACAGGAACACGAGTTGGTGTCAGGATCGGATGCGGCGACGCGGGCCTTATCAGTCACAGCCGTTGAAAATGATTTCGTCGAGGGCGTTTACGACAAGCTAGCGAAGGTCTACGATCTCTTCTTTGGCCCGACGCTTCACCCCGGCCGGCTCAGGGCGATCCAGCGCATGGCTATCCAGCCCGCAGAGCGCGTACTCGAAGTGGGCGTTGGCACCGGCATCAATCTCGCGCTCTACCCCAGGCACTGTTCGATCACGGCCATTGATTTTTCTTCCTCAATGCTCGAGAAGGCGCGCGAGCGCGCGGCGCGCAAGGAGCTGCGTGGACTCCGACTGCTCCAGATGGACGCCGCTGATCTGAAATTCGCCGACCACTCGTTCGACATCGTGTACGCCCCGTACCTGATCAGCGTCGTGCCCGATCCCGTCAAGGTCGCTTGCGAGATGCGCCGCGTCTGCCGGTCGGGTGGCAGGATTGTGTTCCTGAATCACTTCCTCAGTCCCAATCCGATTCTTTCCCGCGGCGAGCGTCTGATTTCTCCCTTCACGATCCACATCGGTTTCAAGGCGGATCTCGATCTGCCGGCGTTCCTCGCGCAGGCGGGGCTCGAACCGATCTCGATCGAGAAGGTGAACGTGCCGAAGATCTGGTCCCTCGTGACGTGCGTGAAGGACTGAGCCGGCCGCTCTGGCTGGCTCTGGTCATCGCGGCCTTCTGTGTTCCGCTCTTCATCGGCCTCGACCGCACGGACGTCGAGAGCGACGAAGCGATCTACTCGTATGCGGTCGACGGAATCCTCGCGCACGGCGACTGGCTCAATCCCCGCAGCAGCCCTCACGAAGACGCCGTCTTTCTCGAGAAGCCGCCGCTGAAATTCTGGATCGTGGCGGCGCCAATCCGTCTCGGATTGCTGCCGCACAACGAGTTCGGCCTGCGCTTCTGGGACGCGCTGTTCGGCGCGGTTGCGTTCGTCTACGTCTTCTCGATCGGGAAAAAGCTCGCGGGTCCCTTGTGCGGTCTCGTTGCGGTGATGGTGCTGTTCGTCAACGGGCCGCTCGTGTTCGAGCACGGCCTTCGCGGGAACAACATGGAGGCGCCGCTTTTTCTGTGCTACTGCGGCGGGATCTACCATTATTTCGCGTGGGGTACGGACGAGGATCGACGGGCCCGGCGGCGTCACGTGGTGGCGGTGGGCCTCTACTTCTTTCTTGGGTTCATGACGAAGTTCGTCGCCGCGTTGTTCCTGCCCGTCATCCTCGCCATCAGCAGCATCGCGAACCGCGAGACCCGGAAGCGCGTCGTGACGGACATGTCGGCGTGGATGCTTGCGGCGGGCGTGGTGATCGTGCTGGCGTCGCCCTGGTTCGTATACCAGCAGTTCAAATCGGGAAACGAGTTGTGGCGGATCATTTTCGGCGTGCACGTGTACCAGCGGTTCACCGTGTCACTGGATCCGGGCCACATTCATCCGTGGAATTACTACTACGTGGAGACCTGGAGGGAGCTCCTCCACATGGGCACGGCATGGCTGATGGTGGCAGGTGGCATCCTGCTGTGCGCCGTGACGTGGCGCGAGCGACGTCTGGAACAGATCACCGTGCTTGCCTGGGCAGTCGTGCCGCTTGGGCTCATGTCCGCGGTCGCATCCAAACTCCCGCACTACGCCTACCCATTCCTGCCTCCAGTGGCGCTGATGGTCGGGTTCGGGCCAGGCTGGATCGCGCGTGTCGGCCGTCATCATGTCGATCGGATCATGGAGGTCATTCAGGACCGACTCGCACGCCGAACGCCGGCCAGCACGTCGGTACGCCGGGCGCTCCTCGTGCTGACCGTGCTCTCGATGGTCGTTGCCGCGTTGACCCTGGTATTCGGCACACTGACATGGCGCGTTGGCGGGGTTCAGGTGTTTCGCAATTCGCACGTCTCGCGTCCGCTGGTGCTTGCGTTGGTGCTCGCGACCATTGGCGGCCGCGGCGTCGCTGCCGCGCGCGTCGTCTTTCCGGTCGCGCTGCTCCTTCTCGTCTTACCTGTCAATGCCTACGAGAACATGCTCACCCGCGCCAGCATCGAAGACCATCCCGTCAGGACGGCTGCAGCGTGCCTCCTTCGTGTCCGAGCCGCCGAACTGCGCGCGCGGCGTCCAGCTCCGGGGATTCTTTCAATCGGCGAGCACAAGTGGTTTCTGCACAACTACTACTATTACCTGCACCATGTAGGCGGCTGGGAGCGCCTCGAGGCGGCCGACACGCGGACGCTGGAGCATGCGCTGCTCGTGCCCGGCCATCAGCGACCGACGCTCGTCGATGATGCCTCCTATCGCGGGTTCAAGGCGGGGCGCGAAGTCGCCTTGCAGTCAACGGCGGTGCTGCCGCTCCGAGAGGTGCTCCTGCTGATGCCCGGACCCTACGCCGTCTGCGGTCCTACGTCGCGGGTGAGGACAGGCAACTGAGCAGACCGTCTGATGTCTTTCAACATGTTTCCGGACCGCCTTCGCATCCGACGTGGCCAGTGACGAAGATGGCGTTCGTCCGCGAGAGCCCGCGCGCTGGCTCCAACCGGGGTCTCCGGCGCGCGTTTTCTGCGCGCTGGGGTGGAAGCCGGTCGGGATGCTCGTTGTCTATGTGATCCTGGCGGGCGTTTACACGAGCCCGCTGCTCCAGCAGAGTGGATCGCGTATCGCGGGTGACCCGTACGATCCAATCCTGAACGCGTCGATTCTGTGGTGGAACGCGACCACGCTCCCGTTTTCGACAGCATGGTGGAACCCACCCTATTTCTATCCCAGCGAGGGTGTCAGCACGTTCACTGAGAACCTCGTCGGTGTGAGCGCGCTCTCGACTCCGGTGTACTGGATCACCGGCAATCCCCTCACCACGTACAATCTCGCACTTTTTCTCACCTGGCCGTTGTCGGCATTCGGTACGTACCTTCTCGTCCGGTTCCTCATCCGGCGAGAAGATGCCGCGATCGTCGCGGGCCTGGCCTACGCGTTTACGCCATACCGCACTGCCGAGCTCGGGCATCTGCAGATGCTGTCGTCCTACTGGCTGCCGATCATCCTGCTCGGTCTTCACGGGTTCCTCGACCATCGTCGCCGGGGATGGCTGCTGCTGTTCGGCGGAGCGTGGCTGCTGCAGTCGCTCGCAAATGGCTATTTCATTTTCTTCGGCGGGGTGCTGATTGGGTTGTGGATCCTGTACTTCTGTTCGACGCGCGAGAGGTGGCGGGCGGCCCCGGCGCTGATCGTAACGTGGTGCCTGGCCAGCCTTCCGCTCGTGCCGATCCTGCTGAAGTACGAGACGATCCACGAGCACTTCGGCTTGCGCCGTTCGCTGGAGGATCCTCTCGGGTTCAGCGCACCGATTCGATCCTGGATTGAGGTGTCGCCGCTCGTGTCGTTCTGGGGCAGGTGGCTGCCGTCGGGAAGCGACGATCTCTTCCCGGGCCTCACGGTTGTCGTCCTGGTGCTGGGTGCGTTGATCGCGTCGATGCGCGGTCATACGACGTGCGCTGAGCTGCGCTCGCAGCGTGCTCGGGTGGGACGGGTCGTTCTGGTGTTCCTCAGCATCGCGAGTTTATCCGCGATCCTGTTGACGCTGATCGTTGGTCCCTGGCGCGTCTCGGTCGGACCTGTCGTTCTCCGCATCACGAACATCGACAGAGCGCTGACCATTTTTGCGCTGTGCTGCATGGGCTGGCTGCTCGTCACCGACCGAGTGGCGGCGGCACTCCGTCGGCGAAGCCCGTTCCTCTTCTATTCGTGCGCGGCGCTGGCGATGGGAATCTTGGCCTGCGGCCCCGTTCTGCGGGTCGGGAGCGCGATCGTGTATCAGCCCGCGCCGTATCGGTGGCTCATGCACCTCCCCGGCTTCGGTGAGCTCCGCGTGCCGATGCGCTTCTGGATGCTCGGCGTCCTGTGCCTCGCAGTTGCCGCAGCGCTCGCAGTTCCGAAGCTGATTCCACGCGGGCACGGGTGGCGCAAGCCCGTGTTCGCGCTCACCGTGGCGGGAATCCTGTCCGACGGATGGATCGGCGCGATGCCGATGGCGCGGCCGCCCGAGCACTGGCTGAAAGTCGAACGACGCGACCAATCGCAGCCGATCCTGGAGTTGCCTCTTGGCCCCGAATGGGACGCGGCTGGCACCTTTCGATCGATTCGCCATCGACGACGGGTCGTGAACGGTGTGAGCGGCTACGACCCGCCGCACTACGCGCCGTTGCAGGAGGGCCTCAACGCACACGACCCGGGAATGCTGCTCGCGCTTACGTCACTCGGATCGCTCGACGTCGTCGTCAATGGCGCAGCGGATCCCGATCATGCCTGGGCGAAGTACGTGTCGACATTCCCGGGCGCTCTCCTGGTCTTTGCAGATGGTACGCGTAGCGCGTATCGCATTCCCGAGTCGACGGGCGTCGATCCGGTGCTCGGTGAACCGCTGCCAGTTGCCCGTGCGCTCGCATTCCGCCACGATGCGGGCACCATCGTCGATGGCCGAGTCGAAACAGAATGGGGAGATGATCCCCAGCGGCCGGGACAATGGGTCGCGGTCGATCTCGGTGCAGTGCGCCAGGTTGGCGGGGTTACGCACGCACTTGGCGAGTACGCTCGCGACTTTCCACGTCTGCTCGCGATTGACGTGTCGATTGACGGCGATCACTGGGAGCAGGTCTGGAAGGGGCCAGCGGCCGGTCTTGCATTTCTCGCAGCCGCCCGCCGCCCGCGAGAAGCGGCGATGCACTTCGCGCTTCCCCCGCGATCCGCGCAGTTCGTCCGCTTGCGCCAGCTCGCGCGACACAAGAACCTCTGGAGAGTCGCAGAGGTGAAGGTGCACGCGCCGCTCAAATGAGGCAGTTCGTGTGCTGACGCGGCCGCTCGTTTTCAAGCGCCCCTGGCTCCGTCGCCTTGGGATTCTTTGCCTTTACGTTGTCATCGCGGCGATTTACACGCGGCCGCTGCTCGAAGTGAGTCGCTCACGGGTCGCCGGCGACCCGGGCGATCCTGTCCTCGTCGCATCGATCCTGTGGTGGAACGCGACAACCGTGCCGTTGTCGGAGCACTGGTGGAGTCCGCCGTATTTCTATCCTGCCAGGGACATCACCGCGTTCACGGAAAACCTGCTCGGCGTCACGCCGATTTCGACGCCGCTGCATTGGCTGACACGAAATCCGTTCACGACGTACAACGTCGTTCTGTTCATGACGTGGCCGCTTTCAGCCTTTGGCGCCTATCTCCTGACTTCACGACTTGCGCGGCGCGAGGACGCGGCGTTCGTCGCCGGCCTCGTTTACGGGTTCACACCGTACCGCACAGCGGAGCTCGGGCATCTGCAGATGGTCTCGTGCTACTGGATGCCTGTCGCTCTGCTCGCTTTGCACGGGTACCTCGAGACACGTCGGACGCACTGGCTGGCGCTTTTCGGCGTTGCATGGATCCTGCAGTCACTCTCGAACGGTTATCTCATTCTGTTCGGCGGAGTGCTGATCGTTCTCTGGTTGCTGTACTTCTGCTCGACGAGCTCGGCGTGGCGCGCGGTACCAGGGATCGTCGTCGCCTGGGGACTCGCGAGTCTGGTGCTTCTGCCTGTCTTGTCGAAGTATCGAGCCGTGCACGCACACTACGGTCTGCGCCGCGGGATGGGAGAGTTCATCGAGTTCAGCGCGCCCGCCAAGGCGTGGCTCGAGGTCACGCACATGGTCTGGTTCTGGAGCCGGATTTTCCCTGATCTCGACGACAATCTCTTTCCGGGACTGACCGCCGTCGTCCTCGTCATCATCGCGGGAGTCGTTGCGATCCGGCGTGCGCCTACTCCGGACTCCACTCAATTTTGGAAAGCGCTTCGATTGGTCCTGGGCGTCGTCGCCGGCATAAGCCTGGCGGTCATCCTGTTCACCGCGTTCTTCGGGCTGTGGCACATTTCGATCGCGGGCCGCAGCGTCGGGCTTACGGAGCTCGATCCCGTCATTGGCGTCGCGTTCTGGTCTGGCGTGCCCGTGCTGGCGTTAACGCCGAGCATCCGCCAGGCGTTCTCGCGACGCAGTCCGTTCCTGTTCTACGTCGCTGCGACCCTCGCGCTCGCGATCCTGTGCTGTGGGCCCGCGCTCCGCGCGGGCGACGTCGTCATCCTCGAGCCCATGCCGTACCGCTGGTTGCTGTACCTGCCCGGGTTCAACGAGATCCGGGTGCCGACGCGCTTCTGGATCCTGGGTGTGCTGTGTCTCGCCGTCGCGAGCGGCCTGGCGTTCGCGAGATTTTCTCTTCCACGTTCGCAATGGAGGGCATTCTTCACGATTGCGGTCGCAGGGATACTGCTCGATGGCTGGCTCCGAGAGCTCCCGATGGCACAGGCTCCGCAGCCCTGGCCAAGAGTCGAACGCTGGGATCACCGTCAACCGATTCTCGAACTGCCGATGGGCCCGGGTTTCGATGCCGCCGCGACCTTCCGGTCGATCTGGCATCGCCGCCGGGTCTTCAATGGCGTGAGCGGGTACGATCCGCCCCACTACGGTCCGCTTCAGGAGGCCATCAAGACCCACGATCCCGCGATGCTCACTGCGTTGGCATCGCTCGGTTCGTTCGACATCGTCGTCGACGGCGCGGCAGATCCGCAAGGCGAGCTGGCGCGTTACGCGGCAGGCACGCCGGGTGCAACGCTCGTTGCAACCGACGGAGTCCGCACCGTGTACCGAATCCCTGCGGCAACGCGGCAGGACCCGCCGCTCGGAGCCGTCCTGCGCATTGCACACGCACGTGCGTCGGCCTCGGACGCCAGCGCACTTATGGATGCCAATATCGAGACCGCCTGGGTGGATTACCCGCAGCACCCAGGACAGTGGGTGTCGGTCGAGCTCGAATCCGTTGCCGATGTCGGCGCAATCACGCATGCGCTCGGGAGCGATGCGAATGGTTTTCCGGCGGTGCTCGCGATCGATCTGTCACTCGACGGCGTCGAGTGGCACCAGGTCTGGCAAGGAACGACAGCGCCTGACGCGTTTCTGGAAGCCATTCGGCAGCCGCGCAATCCGGAGATGCACTTCGCGTTCGATCCGAGACCGGCGCGGTTCGTCAGACTGCGACAGCTGGCCGCTCGCGATCATGTCTGGAGGATTCCGGAGTTGAAAGTGCACGCGGGGATGAAGCAGCGCTGAAGTGGTACCGCGTTCTTTCGAGCGGCCGGTCAGGCGTCTCGAAGCGCCGAACAAATCATTTCAGCCACAACCTCTGCTCCGTTGGTCGCGGGCCGCTCGGGTGGAGGAGCGGCGGTGACCAGTCGATCGAGCGCTGCGCGCCAGCGACCAGCCAGGAGGGATTCCTGATCGAGATATTCACAGCGGAGCACGCGCGGCATCTCTTTGACGAGCACGTCGTACTCGACGAAGTGTCCCCGTGAGGTGTAGAGCATCGCCGTTCGATTCGCGACACACTCGGCGATAATCCCGTAGCCAGGTTTCGTGACGACGACGTCGACAGCGGCCACGAGATCTTCGTAGCGCAGGCCCGAACCATACAGAAGGTCTTCGGGGATGACGAACATTCCTGTTTGGGTGGGATCGACGGCGGCGGGGTCTGAAGACCCTGCTCTATGTCGGTGCGAACCGGCCGCGCCGTGTAGCGCGCGGTCTTCAGACCCGGCGGCTCTTGCAGTGAACACGACGGCGTAGCGATCCAGACAATCCAGCGAGGCTGGATCGAAATCATTCACCCCGTAGCCGCCGAACGACGACAGAACCAGCATCGTCTCTGCCGGCAGGCCCAGCACCTTCCTGACCTCCGCACGATCGTGTCGCGCGTGTCGCGCGACGAAAGGTACGTCGAGGATCTGATCGAACGGACCAAAGCCACCATGCATCGGCAGGCGCCACGCGGCGCCGGCGCGGCGGTACGCATCGCGGATCACGGGGAGAAGTTGCGGCGCGTCGACGAGGTGTTCCGGGTAGTACTCGTAGATCCAGTCCCACGTGAAATTCGACACCACGACCGACGGTATGCCGGCTGCGGCCGCCGCAGAGCAACCGAGCGGCGGAGCATCCGAGATCACGAACGCCGCATCGTAGGTACGAAGCAGCACGGCTTCCTCCTCCGCCCTCTGCGGCAGCGTGCGGTAGAAGTCCGTTGCCGACTGGATCGTCGCGCGCTCGTCGAGGCGCAAGCTGTCGAGTTGAACGACGCCGGTGTCGCACGCGCCTTGAATGAATTCGAACAGAGTTCGCGCTGTGCGCGCGAAGAGCCAGGCGGGCGCCGAGGTGCGAACCACGATTCGCGTGCTCGGGCTGGCGGCACCGAGCGCGTTGATAATCTCGATCTGGCGCGACGCGTGGCCGAATCCGTGACCAGAGATGTAGAAGAAAACCGAGCTCAAGACGCCGCGATGGGTGTAGGGCTCGGGGCGGGCCCTTCCGCGGGGCTCGCTGCGGTCGCCTCCCCTGAGCTCGGGCCGGGCCCCTCGACAGAGCTCGGGGCGGGAAGAGCGACCTTCAGGACTTCCTCGAGGGTCCGCACGGGAACGAACGTCATCTCGTTGCGGACCTCGGGAGGCAGCTCGACGAGATCCGGCTCGTTCATCTGCGGCAGGATGAACGTCCGGATCCCATACCGGCGCGCCGCGAGCACTTTCTCTCGAATGCCACCGACTGGAAGCACGAGGCCCGACAGCGTGATCTCTCCCGTCATCGCGACATCCGATCGCGCCGGCACGCCACGCGCGGCCGACACGATGGCGGTTGCCATCGTGACGCCTGCCGAGGGCCCGTCCTTCGGAATGGCGCCCGCGGGCACGTGGACGTGCAGATCCCGCTTCGCCAGGAACTCGGCAGAGATCCCGAGTGAAGCGGCGTTCTGTCGGATGTGCGAGAGCGCGGCGCGCGCAGACTCCTGCATGACGTTGCCGAGCTGACCCGTGAGCGTCACCTGACCGGTGCCGCCCGGCAGGAGTGCCGCCTCGACGAAGAGCACGTCTCCACCCGTCTCGGTCCAGGCGACGCCGGTCGCCACCCCGGGCCTGGAAGTTCGAAACGCCGTCTCGGATCGGAATCGTGCCGGGCCGAGGTACTCCTCGATCGGCGCGGCGTCGACGCGAGCCGTGTACGTCGGCTCGGTTGCGACGCGTGCAGCAACCTTTCGGGCAATCGTGCCGATGTGACGCTCGAGCGTGCGCACGCCGGCCTCTCTGGTGTATTCGGCGATCAGGCGACGCAAAGCCGCGTCGGTGATCGCAATTTGCTCGGGCTTCAGCCCGTGCTCGTCGCGCTGCCGCGGCACGAGGTACATCTTCGCGATGTGGACCTTTTCTTCCTCCGTGTAGCTGCTCAGCGTAATCGTCTCCATGCGATCGAGCAGCGCCGGATGGACGGTGCCGAGCTGGTTCGCCGTCGTGATGAACAAGACGCGAGAGAGGTCGAGGGTGATCTCGAGGTAATGATCGCGGAACGAATGGTTCTGCGCCGGATCGAGCACTTCGAGCAGCGCCGCCGCGGGATCACCCTGGATGCCGACCGAGATCTTGTCGATCTCGTCGAGCATCAGCACGGGGTTGGCAGTGCCGGCGGTTTTCAGCGCCTGGACGATGCGGCCCGGCATGGAACCGATGTAGGTGCGCCGATGGCCGCGGATCTCGGCCTCGTCACGTACGCCGCCCAGCGAGATCCGCACGAACTTGCGATTCATCGCGCGCGCGATCGACTGGCCGAGGGAGGTTTTCCCGACGCCGGGCGGGCCCACGAAGCAGAGGATTGGACCCTTGAGGTTCCCTTTGAGCTTCCGCACGCTCAGGTACTCGACGATGCGGTCTTTGACTTTGTCGAGATCGTAGTGATCTTCGTCGAGCACCTTTCGCGCCTCGATCGGATCGAGCCGATCTTCTGAGGTTGCGGACCATGGCACGTCGAGCACCCAATCCAGATACGTTCGAAGCATCTGATACTCGGGTGACGCAGGCGTCATCCGCTCGAGCCGATCGACCTCACGCAGCGCAATCGTGGCGACGTGTTCGGGAAGGTTGGCGTCGAGGACGCGCTTGCGCAGCTCCTTGGCCTCGCTGTCGCCTTCGCCGAGCTCGCTCTGAATGGCCTTCAGCTGCTGCCGCAGCATGTACTGCCGCTGAGCGTCGGTTATTTCCTTTTCGGCCTGTGACTCGATCTTCCCTTTGAGCTCGAGCACTTCGATCTCGCGCGCGAGCGCCTGGGCGACCGCATTCAGCTTCACCGTCAGGCTGTCTTCCTCGAGCAGCCTCTGCTTGTCCTCGGCTTTCATGTCGAGCAGGCTCGCGAGAAGATACGCGATGCGCAGCGGATCGTCGAGGTTGTTGATGAGCGTTTTCAGATCGGGCGACAGGCCGGTCGCGAGCGCCAGCGCGCGATCGACGAGCTCCTGGAGCCGGCGGACGTACGCGTCGATTTCAATCGATTTCTCGGTCGGCTCCGGGATCGGTTTGATCAGGGCACGGATCGCGCCGCGCTCGACGTGCAGGAACTCGGCGCGCGCACGCGCGATGCCTTCGACCAGCACACGCATGCCGGACTGCGCCTTGGCCATCTGCCGGATCACGGCGACGGTTCCAGTTCGATACAGATCGTCAGGTGACGGATCGTCACCTTCAGATTTCTGCAGCAGCACGAGAACCGTACGATCGCTCGCGAGCGCCTGATTCACAGCCTCGACCGAAAGCGGACGGCCGACGCCGAGCGGCGCGACCGTCATCGGCAGGACGACCGCGCTGCGGAGCGGGATCACGGGCAGCTCGGACGGCAGGCCGTGCGACGATCTCGTCTCTCGTTGCTCCGGACGAGGTTCCACGTGCAAAGGCTCAGAAGGATTCAAGGCAGCACTCAACAACAGCGCTCATCGAGACATGCGTGGATCATAACAGGATCGGAATCGGACCCTTGCGGACGAACGTAAGCAGACCCGCGAACCGACGTCAAACGCGAACCGTGAACCTCGCGCTAGTAGACGTACGGAATCATCCGCCAGCGCACCCGTCGCTGATACGCGCCGTAGTCGGACCCGAAACACTCAATCAGTGATCGTTCCTCCCATGGGATGGCAACAGCGAGGTAGCCCGTGCTGACGAGCGCGAACAGCGCACGGGTCATCGTCATCGCGGGCGCGGCACAGACGAGCAAGGCCCATCCCAAGTAGAGCGGATGGCGCACGAAACCATACAAGCCGTGCGTTTCGAGGGCGACGTGTCGCGGCGGAGCTCCAGATCGCGCGAGTTGAACCAGGCGCACGCCCGCGAGGTCCAGCACGTCGAGCGCCGCGGCTGCGCGAATCGTCACGACCAGACCGACCGCCTGTAGCGCGTACGCGGCGACGGCGACCATCCCGTCGAGACGGTAGACCGTGCCGGGGACCGGTCGCCACCACGTGCACACGATCAGGAAGAGCACGCTCGCGACCCAGGTGTAGAGCGAGCGCTCGAGTTCCGGCGGCGCGCGATGCTTGACCCACTCCTTCACTCCCGTTCGGGCGAACGCGCTGTGATGGAGCGCGAAAACCGAAAACATCGCGACGTCCTGCGAAACTGATCGGAACGCCGACCCATCTGGAGGTGCGGATTCGAATCGAACGAAGTAGCAGAAGAGAAACCAGAGCAGCGAAATGACGAACACGGCGCCGCCGCCCCAGGCGATGACACTGTACGCGGACGAAGGCCGCGTCTGGGCGCACACAGAACCTCCATCGGCATGCAATTCGCAGAATATTATATGGACATGCCCGCCTCTGGCGTGCCGCGCGTCGCCATCACTGGCATCGGCGTCGTGTCGCCATTCGGCGTGGGTCGCGATCGATTCTGGCGCCACGTGAGTCACGGCTGCAGCGCCACGAGAGCAATCACCGACTTTGACGCGTCACCGTTTGGATGCACCGTCGCCGCGCCAGTGCCGCGAGTCTCCATGGCGGACATTCCGGAGATCGCCGAGCGCGCGCCGAACGGACGAACCGGCCGCGGCCGATCGGATCCCCGGCGGTACTCGAAGGCATCGCTCATTGCCGTCGTGGCGGCAACGGAAGCCTGGCAGGATGCGGGGCTTCGCCTGAGCGAGCCGGAGGCGGGAGTGCTCGTGGGCAGCGGCGCCGGCGGCATCGACGTCGCGGAGCGCCAGTACCACGAGTTCTTCAACGACGGCTGGAAGCGGGTCACCCCGTACGCCATCCCGGTCTCAATCGTCGGCATGATCTCGAGCGAAATCTCGATCGCCTTGGAGCTGCACGGCATCAGCCATGTCGTGTCGACGGGGTGCACGAGCTCGACGGACGCGATCTCCTACGCCGCGTCGGTGATC
>JBKPCD010000216.1:0-55372 GCA_046727175.1 Acidobacteriota bacterium
GCGCAAGTACCACCCGCAGGCGCAAATGTGGATGTCGCCGCAGGGCTTCACGAAGGACTGGATGGAGGAGTTCTACGCTCTCGTCAAGGCAGAGCCGACGTGGCTATCGGGTATCGTCTTCGGCCCCCAGGTCCGCGATCCCCTCCCGACGTTGTGCCAGCGTTTGCCGAAGCGCTACCCGATCCGCCGCTACCCCGACATCACCCACTCACTGCGCTCACAGTACCCCGTGCCTGACTGGGACATCGCGCACGCGTTGACCTCCGAACGTGAGTCGATCAATCCGCGACCGGTTGACCAGGCGGTTATCTTCCGCCAGTTGATGCCGTACGCCACGGATTTCATCACCTATTCGGAGGGCGTCAACGATGACGTGAACAAGATCTTGTGGAGCGGCCTCGGCTGGGATCCGGCTGCTGACGTGCCGCAGATTCTCCGAGAGTACAGCCGATACTTCATCGGCGATCGCTACACGGATACATTTGCGCAGGGCCTGCTCTCGCTCGAGCGAAACTGGCGCGGACCGCTTGCGACGAACGCGTCGGTGTACACGACCCTGGAGCAGTTCCAGGCGCTGGAGCGCGAGGCCGCGCCGCGCGATCTGCAGAACTGGCGGTTCCAGCAAGCACTTTATCGCGCCTACTACGATGCGTACCAACGCGCGCGGCAGCTGTTCGAAACCGAGCTCGAGGAAAAGGCGATCGAGCGGCTGCGCAATGCGCGACAGATCGGTGCGAGGTCTGCGATGTCGGAAGCGTCCGCGATCCTTCAGCGCGCGGATCGGGAGAAGGCGGCGACAGAGTGGCGGGAGCGGGTATACGTGCTGGCGGAAGCACTCTTCCAGAGCATCCACGCGCAGTTGAGCGTGACGAAGTACGGGGCGATCGCCGTGGGACGTGGCGCGTCGCTCGATAGCGCGGAGCGGCCGCTGAACAATCGTCGCTGGTTCGAAGCGCGGTTCGGCGAGATTGCCGAACTGCTCACTGAGGAGGAACGTCTCGCAGCGATTGCCCGTATCGTCGATTGGACAAATCCGGGACCCGGTGGGTTCTACGACGATCTCGGTGACCCCTCGAACCAGCCACATCTGCTGCGCGGACCAGGGTTCCTCGAGGATCCGGGCGCCTTCCAGTCGGTGTCGGTGGGCTTCGCGTATCGACCCGACTGGCGACTATCGTGGATGACTCACGCGGAATCGTTCTACGATGCGCCGTTGAAGATGCGATATACGGGCCTCGACCCGAACAGCCGTTATCGCATTCGCGTCGTCTACGCAGGCGACGTCTACGGTCCCAACACGGCGATTCGTCTTGTCGCGAACGATCAGTACGAGGTGCATCCGCCGATCACGAAGGACCGCGACGTCCGACCCCTCGAGTTCGACATTCCTGCCGGGGTGACGCGCGGCGGCGAGCTGACGCTCACGTGGACTCAGACCCCCGGTCAGGGCGGCGCCGGCCGTGGGAATCAGATCGCGGAGGTCTGGCTGATGCGCAGCGACCGGGTTGCACAATGACCCAGCAACGGTGGGAGAGCCCTCTGCGGCGCCGTCTCATGGCGGGCGAGCCAGTCGTAGGTGTCACGATCAGCACGACCAGCCTCGATGTCGCTGCGCGCCTTGCGACCCTCGGTTTCGACCTCCTCTGGATCGAGATGGAGCACTCGCCCATTACACTCGAGACTCTCAGGAACATCGTGCTTGCGACCCGTGGACTGCCCGCGGTCCCGTTGGCGCGCGTTCCGGTCAACGAGCTGTGGGTCGCGAAGCGCGTGCTCGATGCCGGCGTGCATGGAGTGATCTTTCCGTTCACGAGTACGCCCGCGCTCGCGCAACAAGCGGCGCAGGCATGCAGGTATCCGCCCATCGGCCGGCGCGGATCGGGAGCCGGCCTCGCAACGTCGTGCTGGCCAGAGCCCGACTGCTATCACGACTCTGCCGACCGCAACGTGACCGTAGTGGTGATGATCGAAGAGGCCTCGGCGCTCGAGCACGTCGATCAAATTGCGGCGACACCAGGCGTCGACGTCGTGTTCCTCGGCACCGGCGATCTGTCTTTCTCGTTTGGCCTGCGCGGACGGCAGGACGACGCGCGCCTCGCGGCTGCGGCGGAGGCCGTGGTCGCGGCCGCGCAACGTCACCGCAAGGTCGCGGGTACGGTTATCGGCAGCGCCGCCGAGGCACAGCAGCGAATCCAGCAGGGGTTTCGGTTCCTGCAGGGCGTCTCCGATCTCGTCCTGATGGAGGCAGGGGCCCGTGAGCTTCTCGCACCTCTCGGACGGGGAGCGGGTCAGGTTGCCAAGCCGCTGTATTGAATCACTAATCACTGATCGTGAATCACTTATCTTCCAGGATTCGCAATTAATGATTCGCGATTAATGATTCGCAATTAATGATTCGCGATTAATGATTCGCGATTAGTGATTCGCGATTAGTGATTAGTGATTAGTGATTAGAACCACACGCGCAACGCGAACTGCATGATGCGCGGGTCGTCGGCGTTCAGGATTCGCCCGAAGTTCGACGAATTCTGGCTCGTGTTCGGGTTCCCGAGGTTGACCCAGTTGAACACGTTGAACGACTCGACGCGCACCTGCAGTTTTGTCGGGCCCGCGCTGAAGGTTTTGTGCAAGCCGACGTCGACATTTTTCGAGCCCGGCCCCCGCAGCGCGTTTCGCCCTGCGGTGCCGAAGGTACCCAATGCGTTCGGCGCGTAGACGCTGGTGTTGAACCACGCCTGCACTTTTTCCTGATTGGACCGGTCAGAAGGCAGCTCGGGATCGCCGCTCTGATCGGCTCGCTGTCCGCCGGTACCGGTGCGCGCATTGTCAACGCCGCTGGTCGCCGTGAGGCCGACACCGCTCTGCATCACGAGGATGCCGGTCAGCGACCAACCACTGATCACAGCGTCGAGCGCAGGATTTCCGACCCGTCCGGGGATCTCCCACAAGAACGAGGTCACCCAGCGATGAAGCCGGTCGGAATTTGCCGGCCCCCAATCGAAGTCGAGATCGAACGGGTTCGTCTGGGTGACGCCTGTCTGCTTGTTCTCCGACGCGTGGTCCATCGTTTTCGACAGCGTGTAGTTGCTCAGCACTGACAACCCTTTGCTGAGTCTTTTGTCGAGCGTGAGCTGCAGCGAGTGGTATCGGGACTCGCCAGTCGCCTCGACTGTCGTGATGTTGTTGAAATTGGGATACAGCGGCCGCCGCTGGTTCGTGGTCGCGGTCGTAGCGCCGGGAGCATAGACTGCCGCGTTCAGTTCGCGGAGTATCGCGAGGCGGTCACCCGCCGACCCGGCGTACGCGACGCGCACCAGGTAGGTCGGAACAATCTCCCGCTCGACTGTCACGTTCCACGACTGAAGCCGGCCGTTCTCCAGATTCTCGTCGTAACTGAACATCGTGTGCGGCAGAAAGAAGGCTGCGGTTGCCGGCACATCGAACGGATCCTGCGGGAACGGGTTCGTGCGTCCCGCATACGGATTCAGAACGTCGTTCGTCGCGTCGCCGGAGAACGAGACCAACGTTCCGAAGGGCCCCTGGTTCGCCGGGCTGTTTGTCGAGATCGTATTCGGCCGGTCGTAGAAAATTCCGTAGCCGGCGCGGATGCTGCTCTTTCCGTCCCCGAACGGGTCGTAGGCGAACCCGACGCGCGGTCCGAAGTCAGTCCAGGAGGGGTCGTATCCGCCGTCGGGGCAGCCCGCGTCTCCGGGATACAGCGCGCCGTTCGGCGCGTTCACATACACCTGCGACTTCTGCCCTGGCCGGTAGCACGCCAGGCGATTGTTGACGTCGGTGTAAGGAAAGAACGGATCCCAGCGCAGACCCAGGTTCAGCGTCAGCTTCGTGTTCAGGCGGAACGTGTCCTGGATGAACGTCGCCAGGAAATGCATCCGCGTGTTCTTGTACTCGCCGACGCCCTGCTCGAAGCTCGAGAACTTGCCGAGGAAGAAGTCCGCCAACGCATCGCCGGTGAACGGCGCGGCGCCTGAATACGTGAACCGCCCGTTCGCACGGAAATTGTTGACGATGTCTCCTTTCCCGTAGCTGTAGTCGATGCCCGTCGCGATTTCGTGACGGCCCTTCGTCCAGCGGACCGTGTCAATGATCTGGAACTCGTCACGGAGAAACGTGTTCGTGTCGCCGCTGTTGATCCCGAAGTAGCCGGACACGTTGAAGAACCACTGCGGCGTCTCGTCGTTGTAGACGTTGATGCCGAGGGTCGAATAGTCGGGTGGATAGATTTGGAAGTTCTTGTTGTTGGTCCGGTTGAACGTCACCACCACGTTGTTCAGCAGGGTTGGCGCGAGGACGTACGTGTCGTTCACCGAGACCACCGTGTTCTGCCAGGTGCGGCCGAAGGCGCTCGTCAGAATGTTCCCCGACGCGAGCACCGGAGGCGTGGACGCCTTCGAGACCCAGACGCGACCGTACGCGCGGTGCCGGCTGCTGAACGAGTAGTCGACCCGAGACAGGTACTGGCTGTCGTCGTTGGACACCGGTTGCTGGTATCGAAGCGTGAGGGCGTTGTCGGCAGGAAGTGGGTTCGGAAGCGGCAGCCAGTCGTTGACGATCTTCACCGCCGCCGGGCTGAACAAGGAGGTCGGAATCCGGTTGTTCGCGAACGGCTCACCGGTGAACGGATTGCGCAGCTGTCGAGAGATCGCCGAAAAATCACCAGCGCGCATCGCGGCGCTCGGGACGAGCGCCGTGAGGTCCGTCGGGCGTCGGTCCTGGTTCGTTCCCTGATAGGAGCCGAAGAAGAACACGCGATTGCGCCGGATGGGGCCACCGAAGGTCCCGCCGTACTGCTGGCGTTTAAGCCCATCGTCGACGCCCGGTGTGAAGAAGTTGTTCGCGTTGAAGTTGTAATGGCGGAAGTAGCCGAAGCCGAGGGCCCGGAAATTGTTCGTGCCGGCTCGCGTCACGGCGTTGACGATTGCGCCGACGTTGCGGCCGTACTCGGCGCTGAAGCTGTTGGTCTGGACGCTGAACTCCTGCAGCGCGTCCGGGTTTGGCATCGGGTTGGGCGCGTTGCTGTAGTGGTCGTTGTTCGACCCGCCGTCGAGCACGTAGTTCGTGGTATTGCCGCGCGCACCGCTCGACGCGACCGGCCGCACGCCTGGATACGTCGCACCCGACGTGAGGTCCGATCTGTCGGGCAGGACGCCGGCGACCAGCGTCATCAGCTGCGTTGGATTGCGCCCGTTGAGCGGCAGTTTCTCGATGCGTTCCTGATCGACGATGGTCTTGAGCGTGCCCGTGACCGTCTCCACAGTGGTCGCCGCGCCACTGACCGTCACCGTCTCGGTCACTGCACCAACCCTCATCGTCACGTCGAGACGCACGTCCTCGTTCACACGAACGACCACGTCGGTGTTCTTTGCCGTCTGAAAACCGGATAACTCGGTCACGACCGTGTAACGGCCCACCGGCAGCCCTCGAAGCACGTAAACGCCCGCGTCGTTCGTAACGGTCGTCATTTCTGCATTCGTGGCGCCGTGGATGGCTTTGACGGTCACACCCGGCATCAGACCGCCATTTGTGTCCCGCACCACGCCGGTGATGCTCCCCGTCGTCGTCTGGGCGCGGGCTTCCGGCGCAGCCGCGGAGAAGGCCAGACATGTCGCGAACACCGCGAGCAATTTCCGCCTCATACAGCCTCCTGATTTCTTTCCGGGTTGGAGGTAGGCCTGACGTGAAGTTCAGGCTCTGGGCTTTTGAGCCTGCCAAGGAACTCGCGGGAAACAGCCGCCGAATTTGACTGACCCGAGCGTGGCATGCATGCACCTCGAGTATGAAATCGACGTACCGTCAGGACAGGGTGTCAGTAAATCGCAACGGGATTCCGGAAGTCAATTTGTTCCGTCGCCCAAACTTGTTGCCATTCTTCCGGTCTCCTTGATAACTTGCGCGGCAAGAAGGGAAAAGGGAAAAGGGAAAAAGGAAAAGAGGAGAAGGGAAAGGGGAAAGGGAAGAAGTAAGGAGCGCCGTGCATCTACGAATCATGCTCAAGTACTTGGCCGGTCTCCTCGCTGCCGTCACCGTTACGACGAGTCAGCCGCAGGCGTGGACTGAACCCTCCGCGCCCGACGCGGCGTTCCTCGATTCCGAGTTACTGTTCCCGCTCGAGCACTGGCACAATCACGCCTCGACGATCGTGGAACTACCCGACGGCGATCTGCTCGCATGCTGGTTTCACGGTTCCGGCGAACGGACGGCGGACGATGTCGTCGTCCAGGGCGCGAGACTGCGCAAGCGCTCGCGCAAGTGGAGCGAGCGATTTCTTCTGGCTGACACCGCCGGCTACCCCGATACCAATCCCACGATGTTCATCGATCCGCGGAAGCGGCTGTGGCTGCTATGGCCGACCATCCTGGCGAATGAGTGGCACACAGCGCTCATGAAATACAAGGTCTCGTCGGACTACCAAGCCGACGGCGCACCCCGCTGGGACATCAGTGAAGTGCTGCACGTCACGCCGGGCGACGAGTTCAAGGCATCGGTCGACCGGGAGCTCGATCGCGTACTGGCCGCCCGGCGCGACGCCGCAACTGACGAACGGCTGACGCGCGTGATCGCACAACTCCGCGAGCAGGCGGCGGACAAGCTGACTCGACGTCTCGGATGGATGACGCGCGCCCATCCGTACGTGCTCGACGGCACGCGACTGATCGTGCCACTGTACTCCGACGGGTTCAGCTTCTCACTCATGGCCATCAGCGACGATTGGGGCCACTCCTGGAAGACGAGTACGCCGCTGGTCGGGCTCGGCAACATTCAACCCTCGCTCGTCCGAAAGAAAGACGGCACGCTCGTGGCGTACATGCGCGACAACGGTCCGCCCCCAAGCGGTTGCAGGTCAGCCAATCCAAGGATCGCGGAGAGACGTGGAGTGCGGTGGAGGATAGCGAACTTCCGAACCCGGGGAGCGGCGCCGAAGTCCGCGCCCTCGCGAGCGGCAACTGGATTCTCATCTACAACGACCTGGAGCGCGGACGCTTCAGCCTTGCCGTATCGCTGTCCGACGACGAGGGGCGGACGTGGCGGTGGACGCGTCATCTCGAGCGGGATGCCGAATCCGCCGATCTGACTCAGCTCGGGCAGTATCATTATCCGTCGATTATTCAAGCGGCGGACGGGACACTGCATGCAACCTATAGTTACTTCCTCCCGGAGGCAAAGTCGCAAAAAGACCGCGAAGGACGTTTACTGCGCAAATCGATCAAGCATGCGCACTTCAATGAAGCATGGATACGGCAACCTGATTAGTCCCACCCCGTAAACCGGTTCACGGTTCAAGGCCTGGCTTAGGGGTGCACCGCTGAAATGAGCGGCCACTGAGTTATAGGCGGCCCGCCAATTGCCGTCCTGTCTCGAGCCGGCGACCCGCTACGCCGGAATCCGCAGCCGCGTGTGCGCGTTGCCCCAGGCGATTTTCTGGAAGATCTCGGCCGAGGTCGACCGCTTCAGCAGGTTCAAGGTCTCGCGTGCCACGCACTTTCCCGCCAGTCGTGCCGCCGCCGGGTTGTTGCTCTGGCTGACGCTCCCACCGTGGCCGTCGCTGCAGCTGCAGTCGCTGCCGAAGAGAAGCTTGTCGTCCTCCATTCGGCGAAGAGGATTTCACCGACGTGTCACGCATCAATGATAGATGTCTTCGTCTCGATCGCTGGCGACTCCGCCGGTTCCCGGGTTGGTCTCGGCCGTACCCGCGTCATCAAGGCGAACACGCGGGTCATCTCCTGCCGAATGTTATAGAGAAGGTCCTGCTGGTCGGTGCACCATGCTTCCGTTTTCTCCAGTTGAGTGGAGAGGCGGCTGGTCTGCGTTGCCCAGCCCTCGCGCTCTTGCTCGTACGTCTTCAGGTGTTGAGTGCTCGTCGCGATCAGCGCCGCCTGGTGACCTTCGAGCTCCGACAGCTGCTGCTGCAGTGCGTGCAGCGTGGCCTCGAGCGTCGTTCGCTCCTCCTGATGCTCTCGCGCGAGGCGTTGCTCGGCCTCACGTGCGGCGGCCAGGTGGCGGGACAATTCGTCCGCCTGCCGTTCGGCATCCCGCAGCCGGGTCTCGAGCGCCCGCCGTTCTGCGTCCCACCGTGCGCGTTCTGCGGCGTGGCTCTCAGCGGTTCTCTTTTGATACGTTTCGCTGACAGCGACCGCCACCTGCAGCTTCTCGAAGGCTTCGGGACGCTGCGACGCCTCGGCGCGCGGCCGTGGCACGTCCTGGCGAGTCGTCACGGTAGGAGCTCCGGGTTCGGACTCGATCTCAGGCTGCCGTTCCGGTGAGGAGGCTGTATCGCCGGACGTGTCGAGCACGGAAGCGAGGACGGATTGTTCCGTACTCAAATCGAAGATCGCGAAATCCTTGTCGAGCAGCACGCCAGCGCGGTATTTCAGCCTTCCGCCAACCAACGCTGCGTCGACTCGGACGATGCGGCCGCCGACGGTGTAGATCTGATCGTCGCTGGTAATGTGCAGACAGACGCCGGCCCCGGGCACGAGTCGAACATCGGATTCAACCAGCAGACCACGGCGTGAGACGTTGATTACCTGGACATCGGGACCTGCCAGAATGCTTGCCCGAAGTGACGGGAGGCGCGTCGCGGGGTGGCGCGGAGATTGTCGTCGGTCGGGGATGAGCCGGTCGCGTTCAGCGCTGTCGTCCATGGGATCCAGTTGGTGTTCGAAAGGGAGAAGAGCACGTCTTGCAAGACGTTCACCAGTAAGGCCACAAAGCCGATTCGCGTAAGTGTTTCCCAACCAGTGAGTTTGAGCCATCTGGCGCCGCGCTCTACCGGCTCGTGAGCGGCGTCGTCCGAATTCTGCAATCACAATTACAGAATCGGAGCAGCACAGTGCCGAGTCCCGATCGGCCTACTGACGGCCCCTGATCCGTCTAACGACCTCGGAGTCGCTGAAGGATCGTCGAATTACGGCAGTGGGGAGCAGCCGTCGATTGAAGATCGATGCGTATTTCCGCCGGCGGCTGCGCGATGGATCTTGGACGCTGCGAAACCGAGCTGTTTGCTCCTTATTAATTCAAGCGCGTGAATGCAATCAGCGGGTGCTTGTCATGCGTGGCTCCAGAACGATCTCCCGCGCGAGACGCGTGCCTAGCACTTCACGGATTTCCAGACGATCCTTGTATCCCTGCATCTGTTTCTGATCGTCGCCTATGACCTTCTGGAACAACACATCACCCTTTTGCTCGTTGGCCTCCATCGTGGCAAGGTCTTTGTACTCCGTCAGCAGCAAGAGGTTCCAATCGGTCGGTCCATGTCCCTCGGTTGTGAGTACGCGATAGGAGAGAATCAGGCCCTCCTTCTTGGCGCTCTCCTGAACCTTTTTCCAGTCATTTGCCACATAGTTCAGATAGGCCGTTTCCATTCCCGGCTTCATGCGGATCATCGAAATCTCCCACACTGAGCCGTTCCGGTAGGGACGGGTGACCTGCGCATAGACCGACAGCCCCGCCGCCAGCACGCACGCCGCGACTATCAACACTCCGATGACGACCGTAGATCGTTTCATCTGTCCTTCTCCTTGCAAGTTACGAGGAGCCTCGGACGCTCTGGTTCAGCCGTGGACCTGCTGGACAAGCGCAATCTTCCGCGCACCGGCCCGCGCCGATAACACCTCAAAATGTCGGGGGAAGCTCGTGCGGATGGAGCCTACCCTCAGGCGGGCGCTCACGTCAACGCAAAGATTGAATTCGTGTCAAGGGTGTACGACAAAGACGGAGCGGTATCTGACTCCGGCCGAGAAGCGCGCTCTCAGAACTGCGATGAAGAAGGAGCTCGCACAACGAGCAACGAAGCTGCGAAGGAAGGGTCCGCAATCAGACCGGGATGCGTCTTTTAGCATCGAGCGTAGTACAGTCGTGGCGTGCAGGCGCACGCTATTCTGACCACGCTCGCGAACGAGACGGGCATGTTGTTTCGTCTCACCAAGGTCTTTGCCGAGAAGCAGGCGAACATCAGCTACGTCGACATCCACATCGCCGACAACGAGGCGCAGGTTTACATCGAATGCACCATTGAGGGCCCTGCCGATGACCTCGTACGCAAACTAGGCGCAATCGAGGGCGTCCACGGCGTCGAAGAGACCCCACCATTTTCGAAGGTCTACGGCAAGCGCATTGTCGTGATGGGTGGCGGCGCTCAGGTCGGCCAGGTGGCCATGGGTGCGATATCGGAGGCGGATCGCCACAATATTCGCGGCGAGCGGATCTCGGTCGATACGATTCCGCTCGTTGGCGAGCACGAACTCGCCGCAGCAGTTCGTGCGGTGCCGCGCCTGCCGCGCGTCCGGCTGCTGGTGCTCGCTGGAGCTCTGATGGGCGGCGAGATCACGAAGGCCGTCGAAGAAGTCCGGCAGAAGGGGCTCTGGGTCATGTCGTTGAACATGGCTGGCAGCGTCCCCGATGCGGCGGATCTGGTCGTATCGGATCCAGTGCAGGCCGGTGTCATGGCAGTGATGGCCGTCGCCGATACGGCGCAATTCGATATTCTCCGGCAGCAAAGACGCAGATACTGACCGCTGATCTATCGATCCACATTGTCCAACACCCAGATGTTGCCCGTCCGTTCCATGATTGTGAGGATCAGCCCCTTCGGCGACACACCGATTTCCGCGTTGGGAAGGTCGGTCGGGATCTGACGCGTCGGGCTCTCGAAGCGCGTGATCTGAAACGGCTCGCCAGCGGGCTTCCCCGCCGCGCCATCGAATCGTACGGCCCAGAGGTTGAAGAAGGAGTTGCGGTATCGCACGAAATACACGAGCTTTCCATCTGGCGACCACCGCGGTTTGTCAGCCCATTCGCGGGGGTCGGTCAGCGCCGGCCACCCACTCCGTTCCGCGCCGCTGTTTGCGAACCCGTCTGGCCGGCGGAGCGCGAACGCTAGACCGATCTTGACTGCCTCGGACATCGCGCGCATCGTCCACTCATGAACCGAAGGACATTCCTCACAACATCCGCAACCGCGGCGGCCGGCATCGCCTCGGCCGGCGCGTTTGCCGCCGGCCCCGGGCCGATGGACGTCCAGAAGCAAGACGGAAGCACCATCGCCGTCGATCCGACGCCGCTGTTCGAATTGTCGCCTTACCTGTTCATGCAGTTCATGGAGCCGCTGGGTGCCACCGACGGTTCGGTCGAAGCAGCCTGGGATCATTTGCGCGACGATTGGCGCGAGGATGTCGAAGCGATCACACGTGACCTGGGCCCAACGATGATGCGCTGGGGCGGAATCTTTGCGGACTTCTATCGGTGGCGGGAAGGCGTCGGCCCGCGAGAAAACCGACCGTCGATGCTCAACCTGCTCTGGGGCGGAATCGAGTCGAACCAGGTCGGCACGTCCGAATTCGTCGACCTGTGCCGGCGGGTTGGTGCGGAGCCCCTCATCTGCGTCAACTTCGAATCGGACGGGCGCAGGCAGTACATGAACGTCCGTGGTCGCGTGCGGACGGCCGACGCGAAAGAAGCGTCGGCCTGGGTGGCGTACTGCAACGATCCGGACCATGCCGATCGAAAGGCACACGGCCATGCGACCCCGCTGAGCGTCCGGCACTGGCAGATCGGCAACGAGACGTCCTACGACAAGAACGGCTTCGATCTCGAAACCGCGGCGCGGAAGACCGCCGAGTTCGCCAGATCGATGCGTGCAGCGGATCCAGCCATCCAGCTGATCGCGTGGGGCGACAGCGGATGGGCAGCGCGCATGGCGGAGATGGCCGGCGAGTACGTGCAATATCTCGCGTTCCACCACATGTTCGATCCGGACTCGCCGCGCCAGCCGGTCCTGCGCGGCGAGGCATATCGGCGCGATCCGGACGCGGCGTGGGTGCAGTTGATGGCGGCGTGGCAGCTGGCCGACGCCAAGATTCGGTCCGTTCGCGAGACTCTGGGCCCCGGGAAGATTCCGCTTGCGATGACGGAGTGCCACTTCGTCATTCCGGGGCGCGATCGCGGCGACGTGCTCGCCTCGTGGGCGGCGGGCGTCTCCTATGCCCGGATCCTCAATACGCATCAACGTCACGGCGACGCCCTGAGAATCGCGACGGCCGCGGACTTCTGCGGGACTCGGTGGCAGAACAATGCCGTGATCATTCCGACGCCGAAGGGCAACAACCGCGCGTATCTTCAGCCCGTCGCCCGCGTGATGCAGCTGTACCGCCACCACATCGGCAGTCACGCGATCGAAGTCGTTGGCGCGCCGGACGGCCTCGATGTCGTCGCGAGCCGCCGCGGCGATACGGTGTACCTTCATGTCGCGAACACTCAGCGCACAAGATCGGTGACCGCCTCCATCAAGGTCGGAGGCCATGCTCCCACGAGCGGTCGTGTGTTTGAAATCACGGAGGACCCTGCCGTGGAGGTGTCATATCTGAACGCGGCGGATGTCATGAAGACGGTTGCGAAACCGTTCGCCGGCGGCCCTTGGGAGTTCCCGGCCGCGTCAGTATCGGCACTCGAACTTGCGATCGGATCGGACTGACCGCGCCTCATTTCGTCTGCGGACCATCGGAACATCAGAAGAGCAACGAACCCGCCCCCCGCGGCGGCAGCAGGCACCACGTAGATCGTCGCAGGGAGAGCGGCATCATCACCGGCCAATCAGCGTGAAGTGGTACGCTCAGCGCGTGCCATCCCGGATGCGATCGCTCGTGCGGCCGATCGTGGTTCCGCTCCTCCTTGTCGCGTGCGCCTATGCGGTCGTTCGCTTCAGGCGGGGTGAGCTCGTCGATTTCGCCGTGCCGCGCACCGCCGCGGCGCGCTTCCTTTCGAAGGAGCCTCTGTACCGGCCGGAAGATGGTCACTGGCAATACAAATACCTGCCCACGTTTGCGCAGCTCATGATCCCCTTCACCTGGGTGCCGAAAGAGGTCGCAGAGGTCACGTGGTTCGCGTTGACGATGACAATGACGTGGGCATTCGTGCGCATCTCGCTCACCGCCCTGCCCGCTCGACGGCGGTCGGCGCGCGCGCTCGTGTGGCTCACGCTGCTGCTGACGGGCAAGTTCCTCGTGAAGGAGCTCGCACTGGGACAATTCAACCTGCCCGTGGCGCTGCTCCTGCTCGGCGCCGTGATCGCCGCGCAGCAGGGACGGCGATACGCGGCCGGCGCCTCCATTGCGGCGGGTGTGTTCGTCAAGCCGTATACCCTGGTCCTATTGCCGTGGCTGGCCTGGACGCTCGGTTGGCGTCCGTTCATCTCGTTCGGTCTGGTGGTGGCGGGCGGGCTGCTGCTGCCGGCCGTATCATACGGCTGGAACGGCAACCTGACGCTGCTGCAAGAATGGTATCGCACCGTCACCGCGACGACAGAACCGAGCCTGCTGTCGCCGGAGAACATCTCCTTCGCCTCGATGTGGACGAAGTGGATCGGGTCCGGCGCTGCCGCCGCGGGCCTCGCGCTCGCGTCAGCGGTGGGTGCCGTTACAGCGGGACTCTTCGTGATGTCGCGGCGGCATCACGTGGCGGAACCCAACTACCTGGAAGCCGCGTACTTCTTCGTGCTCGTACCGTTGCTGTCGCCACAAGGCTGGGACTATGTGCTCGTCCTCGCGCTGCCTGCCTACATGTGCCTCGTCGATCGGTGGCGCGAGCTTTCGCCGTCCTGGCGCGCGGCAGTCCTGGCGGGATTCCTGCTCACGAGCTTCACGATCTTCGACCTTCTGGGGCGGCCCCTCTACGTCCTCCTCATGCGGCTGGCCGCCGTGAGCGTCGGCGCCGTGGTTGTTGCTGCCTGCCTGATCCGCCTGCGGTGGCAAGCGGTCGCCTGAGCGCTGGGGCGAGAGGAGCTAAGATCGGGTTGGTATCAGCGCGGCCCGCGTCGCACGGATAATCACTTCATCCACGATGACGGAGGTCTGAATTGGGTATCGCGCAGAAGCGAGACGACGAAACGCAAATCCGTGAACTGATCGAGACATGGGCAGCAGCCGTTCGACGGAAGGATCTGACGGGGATTCTTCGAGACCATTCCGCCGACATCCTCATGTTCGATGTGCCGCCGCCACTCCAGAGCAAGGGGATTGATGCGTATCGCCGGACATGGGACGTGTTCTTCGCGTGGTCGCACGAACCCGTGAAGTTCGATATCTCCGAGCTGCACGTGACCGCCGGTGTGGAGGTCGCGTTCGCTGCCGCGGTCATGCGGTGTGCCGGCCGCGAGTCCAGCGGCGAAGATGTCGACCTGGAGTTTCGACTGACCGTCGGCTTGCAGAAGGTCGACGGGGAATGGGTAGTCACGCACGAGCACCATTCGATTCCGGCTGAAGGCTGATGCCCTCAACCGTGTGTAGGTCACTCCCAACTTTCCGATTTCGATGTGCGCACGCGCGGAATCGCGAAAAATTGCTCTCGTGACGTTGGGAGTGACTACCGTTACGTTTCGAATGCGTTGTAGTAGTTCGGCTGAGAGATCACAGCTGCTTCCACGGCAGCGGTTAGTCTTTGTAGAAAAAGTAGTCGGCGGAGTAAGGCACGAACGCCTTGTGGCCGACGTCGGGGAGAGAGTCACAGCCGGTCGCGGGTGCCAACCCTCCCCGGGTATTCACCCGTTGGATGAATGTCGTTTCGGATAACGTGTTGCCGCCAGTCGGTCCCGGTCGGGTTCCAACGGCCTCCAGCTTGACCCACGGGATCGCGTTCGGATCGACGGTGGCGGTAGCGATGGCGCGCGCCCAGACGGTGCTCGTATCCCGGGAGTCCTGCCATGTGACGCGTACGACGCCCTCGTCAGGGTTCGGACTGGAGAAATGCGTGATGAGTTGTTCCCGCTGGTCATTGAATAGCGTCGCCTGCGGTGTGAAGAGCACCCAGCCAACGCGGCCAAGAGGACCCGTGGGCTGGCACTCGTAATTCTGTGTGCCGACACCCCGACCGAGTAGGAACGCCTGGCTGGGCGGTTGCACCTCGAGCCCGGGTGGCACCGTTGGCGGCGTGACACTCTGGGCGTGAGCTGGTTGCGGCAGCGCTAATGCGAACGCCATGCCGAAAGTAGTGACGGACGCGATGCGCAGAATGCGTCGGGTGATCTGGTGCTCGCTTGTCTTGCAGTTCTTCATGAATTACTCCTTACAGGTGAATCAATCTCTAACGCTGTCTCGCAGACCTGGATCTGAAGACTCCGGACGAGACCTCATCACCTCTCTGCCGATGAATCCCACCGCGCTGGGTGACAAGGCGGTCGGTTCAACGACGTCTGCCATGTGGCAGTGTGGATCCCCAACCGTGTTGGCTAACAGCGACAACACTCGCACAGCGCTCGTACGGCGCCCGTACGGCTCGCAGCAAGCTGTAGAGCCGGCTTCCACCACGCTACGGCAGACCGATTTCGCGAAAACCCCAATCAGCATTGCGGGAGGAACGGTCAGGGTGAAGGACGAAGTCAGGATCGAGTTCGACATCGCCGTCGCCGGCAGATAGTAGTCATCGCTCCGGCGTGCTCCACGGACGTTTGCTCGTCGAAGGCCGTACGGGTGGCAGTAAGATGAAGAGCGATGAAAGTCGGCGCTCCAGGGGCGTTTGGGGCGCAATTGAAGGCGCTCCGCGAGGCTGCGGGCTTTACGCAAGAGGAGCTCGCAACGGTCGCCGGGCTTTCGGTCCATGCCGTGAGCGCGTTGGAGCGCGGGCACCGCAGGCGGCCTCAGGTCGATACGGTCCGCGCGCTGTCCGCGGCGCTCGATCTGACCGGTCCGACGCGCGATGCGCTGATTGGGAGCGCGCGGGCGTCTGCTCGCGGCATTCCCGTCGATGCACTGAACGTCTCGCTGCCTCTTCCTCTGACGGCGCTTCTGGGCCGCGACACTGATGTGCAGACGCTGCGGCACTGGTTGGGCGATCCCGCCGCACGCCTCATCACACTGATCGGACCAGGAGGCGTGGGGAAGACGCGCCTGGCGCTGGAGCTCGCCCGCGGGATTGCAGCAGAGGGCACAACTCACGTCACATTCGTACCGTTGGCCGCCATCAGGGATCCCGCGTCCGTCGCGTCGGCCATCGCTGAGGCTCTCGGATTAGTGGACGTCACCGCGCGCGATCTGCCGAGGCGCGCACGCCTCGCCTGCGAGGATCACCCGACGTTGATGGTGCTCGACAACTTCGAGCACGTGTTGGATGCGGCACCGGTGGTTGCGGATCTGCTGACAGCGGTGACACTGCTCCGACTGCTGGTCACGAGCCGCGCGCCCCTGCATCTGCGTGGAGAGCGGGAATATGCCGTCGGACCTCTCGAGCTGCAGACGGGCTCAGAGACGATGTCGCCGGCTGTTCTCGGACGCTCGCCCGCGGTGCGCCTGTTCCTGGAACGGGTTCGCGATGTGCAGCCTGACTTTCGCCTAACGTCCGCGAACGGCTCCACCGTCGCGGCGATCTGTCGTCGGCTCGATGCACTCCCGCTCGCTCTCGAGCTTGGAGCCCCGTGGATCAAAGTGCTCACCGTCACGGATCTGCTCCGCCGCCTCGAGCACGACGTCTTGTTCGCCACGGTCGTCCCACGTGATCTCCCCGAACGCCAACAGACGATGAATGCGACCGTCGCGTGGAGTTATCGCCTGCTCGACCCGGACGGGCAGCGCGCCTTCCGGCGCTTTGGCGCGCTGCCGGGTCTGTTTCCGATCGACGCGGCCGCGGCGGTCCTTGCCGGCCGTGAGGGTGCGTCGGCCTGGAGCGACGCCGCGCTCGACGCGGCAGGAGGCCTGATCGACAAGAGCCTTCTCGTGCGAGCCAAGACCTCGGTGGCGACTCGTCCGCTGTTTTACATGCTCGAGATCGTGCGTGCATACGCGGCTCTCGAGCTCACTGCAGCAGGCGAGCGCGACGACGCATTGGAAGGGCTGGCGGGGTATTGCATCCGTGAAGCCTCGCTCGCTGCGGAGGGGCTGGTCGGAGCTGCGCAGGTCGATTGGTTGGAGCGCGTGCGTGAAGATCTCGACAGCTACCGCGCCGCGTTGACCTGGCTCATCGAGCACGGGCGGCCGAGCGAAGCGTGCGACATCGCGTGGAGGCTGTATTTCTATTGGCTCATTCGCGGGCATGCGGACGAGGCCCTCGCGTGGTACGAGAAGATTTTGAGCGTGCCGTCTCTGCCGCCAGCTGCCGAGTCGAGAGCACTCCTCGGAGCGGCTCTCATTCGGCACGCCAAAAGAGACCAGGAGCGCGCACGCGCCGGGCTCACACGTGCTCTCGCCCTCGCCCGCAGCATCGGCGACGTGGATGTAATCGTGCAGGCCGAGCATCTCTCCGGCCATGTCGAACACGCTGTTGGCAATCTGAGCGCGGCCCGAATTCTCCTTGCGCGCAGTGTTGACGGGTTCCAGACGCTGTCAATGCCGTGGCATGCGGGGACCGCGTTGAGCGGGTTGGCGGGAATAGCCATGGCCACCGGCGACACCGGCCAGGCGGAGTGCCTGCTCGATCAGGCGACTTCGGTGCTTCGGGATACCGGTCCGTGGTTCCTCATGCCGGTGCTCTACGTTCGCGCCATCCTGGCGGTGAGGCGGGGGAATGCCGATGAGGCGATCGCGTTGGTGCGTGAGAACGTTACTCGAATCCGAGAGCTCCATGACAAGTTCGCGTTCGTGTACGCGCTGATCCCGCTCGCCGCCGCGGCGGTCCTCAAAGGCGACGACCCATGGGCGGCACGGATTTTGGGCGTGCGGGATGCCGTCATTGAACGCACAGGTGTGACGGTTGTCGATTCGCCGGTGCGCGACCTGCGAGAACGGGCGGAACGAGAGGCGCGTGCACGCCTCGGCCCGGAGCGGTGGACCCGGGCGTACGCAGCAGGACGCAGAACCTATATCGATTCGGCCCAGGACCTCTATCGTTTCGTTGCGGAAAGACATCGATAGCGCGCTCGGCCGGACTGCCGCAGCGAACCCACACGCGATCCGCGGATTTGAAAGGTCACGGTCGCCCTGGCGGTCACGGTTTCAGCGATGGCTTTCTTCGCGGCTCATCGTCCACCAAGGGACCGAGTACCTGGCACGCCCGCGCCTGGCTCCGGCGAAGAGATGTCTCGCTGAGGAACGGAGGTCCCTAGCGGTGGACGGACGTCATTCGCCGGCGCCCGATCCGGCGCACGTTCGCCCCCTCGGAACCTGTTTGCGTCAATGGACGGGTACTTGGCCAGGTAATATGAGAGCGCGCGAGGGCTGATGCCCATCAGCCTGGCGGCCTCTCCTTTCTCGGTCGACACGGCAAGCGCCTGGCGAATCGTTTCGCATTCGATCCACGCGACGTTCTGGCGCAGCTTCAACGAGCGGACGGCCGCCGCCTGTGTGCTCACCGGCGCGTCGAAGGTGATCGCGTCGCGACCGATGGTCGATCCGCTCGTCAGCACGACGGCGCGCTCGATCGTGTTTTCGAGCTCTCGCACGTTGCCTGGCCAGTGATAGGCCTGTAAAGACGAGATCACGCCGTCCTCGAGTGCATCGATCGCTCTGCCGTTGCGGGCCGCGTGCTTGTGAATGAAGAACTCCACCAGCATTGGAATGTCCTCGAGGCGTGCGCGAAGCGGCGGCACGACGATTGGGATTACGTGCAGTCGATAGTACAAATCGGCCAGGAAACGACCCTCGTCCACCAGCTGACGCAGGTTGCGGTTGGTCGCTGCAATGACACGAACGTCTACGTGTTCCGATCGTTCCCCGCCCAGCGGCTCGATTTCGCGCTCCTGCAGGACCCGCAAGAGCTTGGCTTGGAGCCCGATGCTCATGGTTCCGATCTCGTCGAGAAGGATGGAGCCACGATTGGCAAGCGAGAACCTGCCCCTTCTCGTGCTCTCGGCGCCGGTGAACGCGCCCCTCACATGTCCGAAAAGCTCCGATTCCAGCAGGGCGTCCGGAATAGCCGCGCAGTTGACATTGACGAACGGCATGTGCTTCTGCGCACTGTGATGGTGGACGGCGCGGGCCACGAGCTCCTTGCCGGTGCCGGTCTCCCCCGTGATCAAGACGGTGCTGCGGGTCGCCGAGACCAGCTCGATGCGCCGAATCAGATCGGCGACCGCGCGGCTCTGCCCGACGATGCCAAATCGGCCGCCATGTTCAGCAAACGTCACGATCCGAGGCAATTCGCTACGACTGTTTCTCACAAGCTTCACGGCCTTTGTTCCTCGAAAAAGCGCAGCGCATCGCGATCGGGACTGCGAAGTGCGGCCGAACGTCCTGGCGCGGCAAGTCCCAGATTTCGAACGACGATCCACGTAATCTCCGGGCCGGCTCGAATATTCCGAATGAATACGACGCGGCAGGAGAACGGGTAGGCAGGCAGATGCAGTTCTGTGTGTCCCATCCTGAGACCGCGAGAGCTGATTCATCTGGTTGTTCAGGCGGTGCGAATGCCTGGTGAGCGCGCGAGAGGCTCGACATGACCGTCACACAGGCG
This sequence comes from Acidobacteriota bacterium, assembly GCA_046727175.1. Classification (GTDB taxonomy): domain Bacteria; phylum Acidobacteriota; class Vicinamibacteria; order Vicinamibacterales; family 2-12-FULL-66-21; genus JBKPCD01. Next base: position 19,390 of record JBKPCD010000216.1, read on the forward strand.
GCCGATGGAGTGAGATCTGCCATGTAGAAAGCGTGGAGGGCGGGCGGATCGCCTATCAGCCACAGCTCCCGCACGGTTGGTGAGGACGGACGATGAACTGCGGCAGTGGGAAGACCTGTTGCCTTCGCGGGAAGGCGGGCCGGAGGCGATCTAGGCGATAACACCCGAGGAACGCGACCGAGTTCGGGAACGCATGCGGACCCGGCTACTCGGCAAGTGGGGCGTGGGTCCATCCGCTACTGAGAGCGACGGGTGGTGAAACTCTCTCGCTCCCTGGTTTACTCCGTCCTGAGCGCCACCATCGGATCGATCCGTGCCGCGCGCCGCGCCGGCAGATACCCGGCCGTCAGCGCCACGACAATCAACATCAGCGACATGCCGGCGAACGTCACCGGGTCTCGCGGCGTGACGCCGAACAACAACGAACTTGCGCTCTGGACCATCGCGCCTGATGCGATCGTGCCGAGCGTCATGCCGATCGCAGCGAGCCCGAGCGTCTGGCGGATGATTCGCGACTGGACGTCGCGCGCTGACGCGCCCAGCGCCATGCGGATCCCGATCTCCTGAGTGCGTTGATTGACCGAATACGAAATCAACGCGTAAATTCCCAACGACGCCAGCACGAGGGCGAAGGCGGCGAAGCCGCCGAGCAGCAGCACCAGAAAGCGGCGAGGCGACACGGACTTGTCGACGAGCTGCTGCAACGTCCGGAAATCGTTCCCTGGCAGGTTCGCGGCAATCGGCTGCAGTGCGGCGCGAATCGTGCCGGCGAGCTGCGACGGGGGAAGCGCGGTGCGAACCACCAGATCGGCAGACGACAGGTCCCCGCATTGACGCATCGGAATGTACATCTCGTTGCCGGACGACTGCTCCAGCGCGAGATGGCGGACGTCTCCCACGACGCCGATGACGCGCCGCTCCTTGGCGCACGCTCCGAGAACGTATTTGCCGATCGGATCCTCGGCAGGCCACAGCGTCCGCGCCATGGTCTCGTTGACCAGGATGACCGGCTCGGTGGTTGCTGTGTCGCTCACGGCGATATCCCTGCCGGCGCGCAGCGGAATTCCCATGGCCGCCGGATAGCCATCGCTCACGACCCGCACGAACGCGTTGGGGGCGCGCCCTCGTTTGTAGGTGACGCCCTTTGCGCGTGCGCCCCACGATCGGTTCTTTCCGAGCGGCAGCGCGTCGGTGATCGCTGCGCTCTCAACTCCGTGCACTTCTTTGACGCGACGCAGCACCTCGTCGAAGTACGCGTTACGCTGTTCACGCGTCATCGACCGGTTGTCGGGATCGACCCGAATCGTGGCCGAGCGCGCGGGCTGGAAGCCCATGTCGACCTCGAGCACGCGAACCAGACTGCGAATGAGCAGCCCGGCGCCGACCAGCAGCACGCACGCGAACGCGATTTCCGAGACGACCAGCGCGTTCCTGATCCAGGTCCGGCCCCGTCCTTCGCTGGAACCCCGCGTCGAGTCTTTTAGCGCGCGCGCGAAGCCTGCGCCGCGCGCTTGAAGCGCGGGCGCGAGACCGAACACGATCCCAGTCACCACCGCAACGGCGAGCGTGAACGCGAGCGCAGTGGCATCCGTGCGCACATCGCGGAGCAGCGGAATGCTGACGGCGTCGAGTCGGGCGAGGGCGCGCGTGCCGACGATCGCCAGCACGAATCCGAGAATGGCACCACTCGACGACAGCACGATGCCTTCGGTCAGCATCTGAGCGAGGAGCCTTCGACGTCCCGCGCCGAGCGCCGTGCGAATCGCGATTTCCTTCTGCGATGCGGTCCGCGCCAGCAGCAGGTTCGAGAGGTTCGCGCACACGATCAGCATCACCATCGCGACTGCGCCGGCAAGCACCCAGACCGCGAGACGCATGCGGCCACCGACGTGCTCCGCAAGCGGCTTCAGATGGCCCTGAAAACTGTTGCGTTCGGGATGTTCTGCGGTGATTTGACCCGCGATCGTCCTGATTTCCGCCTGCGCGCGATCCGCCGATACGCCCGGCGTCAGTCGGCCAATCATCGCCATCGTGTTGCCCCAGCGATTCGTCTCAGTACTCAGCGGGAACGGGAAAAACAGATCGAAGTGACTGCCCGGCGCGAACACCGTGGCGAAATCGAAGGATTCCGGCAGCACGCCGACAACCGTGTGTTCGCCATTCAGCGTCAGCGACGTACCGACGATCGCCGCGTTGGAGTTGAAGCGCCGCTGCCACAAACCGTGGCCCAGCATCACGGCCTTCGGACCGTTCCACGTGCTTTCCTCCGCGTTGAAGACGCGACCGAGCTGTGGCCTGACGCCGAGCACGTCGAAGAAGTTCTCGGAAACCGGGACACCGCTGAGGCGTTCCGGTTCGCCTCTGCCGCTCAGCAGGTTGTCGCCGACGCCGTAAAACGCGAAGTACCCTGCGATCGCCGACAGCGATTGCGCACGCTGCCGCAGGTCCAGCATGTGGCCCACTTGCGTCGTCTGACCGGAGAGCCCACTCGTGTCGCGGTTCGCGATCCAGACGAGCTGTTCCGGATGGACGAACGGCAGCGGCCGCATGATCAACGTGTTGACGACGCTGAAGACGGTGGCGCTGGCGCCGATGCCAAGCCCGGCGATGAGGATGGCAAAGGTGGCAAAGCCCGCATCGCGTCGCAGCGTGCGAACGGTGTAGCGCAAGTCCTGGAAGAGATCGTCGAGGGCCATATCACGACCTTAGACCGGTGGGTTTGCGGACTTCGTTTAGCGTGCCGCCATCTGTTCGACGTACGTTTCGACGGTCCGGGGAGAGATGCCGAACCGGTCGGCCGACGCCTTCCATCCCGGAAATGGCGCCGCCTGCGTTGCCGCATACAGGCCCAACGACATCATCCTGGCGGCGACCTCGTTGAACGGTTTGATGACTGGAGGAAGCAGGCGGAGGGCGGCGACCGGGATATGACGTCGCTTCCCTGACGCCTTGAAGCGGCGCTCGAGGAGGCTTGCCAGATCGTTCAGAGAGACGTTCGACGGTCCTCCGGCTTCGACTGCCTCATTGACGACTTCGGTGCGCGACAAGACCTTCAGAGCGAAGTCAGCGACGTCTTCCACCGCGATGTAATTGGCGATCCGGTTGCCGTCGCCAAAGATCATCGCGACGCCTCTTTCACGGATGCCCTTCGCGAGAATTCGATCGATCCAGACGTCCATGAACGCCGTCGGCCGGAGCATCACGTATGGCACGCCACTCCGGCGGATGGCGTCCTCGATGTACCACTTGATTCGGAAGATGTCGACAGGTGCATCCTGTGCGACGCCCCTGAACGAGACGAAGATCAAACGGCGCACGCCTGTGTTGCGCGCCGCCGCGCAGAGATTCTGGTAAGCAGAGAGGTCGACGCGCGATGGGCTGGTGGGGCCCTTGCCCATGTTGTTGTTCGCCGTGGCGACGATCTGCTCGACGCCGCGGCATGCCTCGGTGAGCTTCGGCACATCCCGGAGGTCGACGGCTGCGGTTTCCGCCGCGGGCGCGAGTTGGGCGAGTGCGTGCTGGTTGCGGGCGAGCGCGCGAACTCTGGCGCCGGTCGCAACAAGCTTGCGCGTGATGACGCCGCCAAGCTGACCCGTAGCGCCGACGACGAGCACTCGCGAATGGGTCATGCAGCCTCCGCGTGGGCCGCTGACACGGCGCGGCCGGGCCCGCATCATATCGCGCCTGGTCGCCGAATACCGACCGGAGCGACCGAGCCAGCGACCGCCACAATCCCTGACCCGCTATCGGTGATACATTTGGGGCGATTTTCAGGCGGCCGGCCGCCACTCGCGTCGTGATCGCGGCGAGCTGCCGGGACAAATCGACCTCCGATCGCGATGCGGACACCACCACCGCTGAAGCCCGCTGCCATGGCAGCGCTAGTGATTACGTCCTGTCGATCTCCACACAGAAAGGTGTTCCCATGACCAGGCACTGTTTCGCCGTCGTCATCGGCATTCTTTCAGCAGTCGTCTCGGCCTGCGGCCCCTCGCCGGCCATTCAAAAGGAGTTGGCAAAAAGACCCAGAGTCGGTCTGTTGATGGACACGCTGGCGAAGGAGGAACGCTGGACGCGCGACCGCGACCTGTTCGTCGAACGCGCCGACAGGCTCGGCGCCGAAGTGCTGGTGGAGTCCGCCGAACGCGATGATGCGAAGCAGCTCCAGCTGGCGGAATCGCTGCTGGAGCGTGGCGTTCGCGCCCTCGTTGTCGTTCCCCACAGCGCCGAAGCGGCAGCGAAAATCGTCGAAGCGGCCAAGAAGCGCTCGGTTCCCGTGATCAGCTACGACCGGCTGATCCTGAAGGCCGACATCGATCTCTACTTGTCTTACGACAATCGGATGGTCGGCGAGCAGCAGGCGCAGTACCTGCGCAATCGCGCGCCAAAGGGCAACTACATCCTCCTTGGCGGTGCACCGACGGATCACAATGCCAAGCTCGTTCGCGAGGGACAGATGGGCGTGCTCGAGGACGCCGTCAAGCGCAGCGACATCAAGATTGTCGCAGAGCCGTGGGTCCCTGACTGGCGCGCCGAGGCCGCCATGCAGCTGACCGAGGAGGCACTCAAGAAAGCCAACAACAAAGTCGTCGCTGTGGTGGCATCGAACGACGTGACGGCCGGCGGCGCCATCCAGGCGCTCGAAAAACACGGCCTCGCCGGAAAGGTCCTCGTGTCGGGTCAGGATGCCAATCTGGAAGCCGTGCGCCGACTTGTCAACGGCACGCAGACCATGACGGTCTACAAGCCGCTCAGGCCGATTGCGCTGTGGGCCGCGAACGCGGCGGTGCAGATGGCGAAGGGTGAAAAGGTCGAAGGCACGTCAACGGTCGATAACGGCCTCAAGCAGGTGCCGGCACTCCTGTGGACTCCCACCGTCATCGACAAGGACCAGATTCCTATCCTCATCAACGATAGATTCCATACGAAGGACCAGATATACGGGTCTGCTGGCGCCAAGTGAACACGCTGAGGAACAGCGATGGGAGCGATGTTCAACGTCGTCTTTGCTTGAACAGCCAATCGAACAGATCTGCACGGTCGTACGCCGGGTCCCATGCGTTATGCGCCACTCCGGGTAGTTCCGTGTACTGCACATCTGCTCCGATCGCCTTATACGGTTCGAGCCGGCACGCGGCCTTGTAACATGATTCGCTGAGTCGACGAGAGAATGACCAGCCACATCAGAATCATGGTTTACAGGCACTCGGCGTTCTACAGCCCGCTCATTTCGGCTGTTGCGGCCGGCTTTTTGAAACAGGAAGGCCTCGAGCCCGAGTACCGTGTCAAGCCCAAGGAGCGTGACCTGTACGACATGTTTCGGCGACGCGAGGTCGACGTCATGCAGGCCGCGGTGTCCACCAGCTGGGATGCGCTTTCGAAGGGCGTTCGCGACATCCCGGTCCACTTCGCGCAAATCAATCAGCGCGACGGCTTCTTTCTCGTGCGGAGGTCGTTGGGCGGATCGTTTTCGTGGAAGGATTTGGAAGGCGCCACACTTCTCGGTGACCATGGCCAGCAGCCGCTGGCGATGCTGAAGTATGCGTTGTGGCGGCAGCACGTCGACTGGAAGAGTATTGAGATCATTGATGCCGGCGTACCTGAAAAAATGATGGACGCATTTCGAAACGGAACGGGAGACTACGTCCATCTTCAGGGACCTGCTGCCCAGCAACTCGAGGTCGAAGGCTTCGGTGAAATCGCTGCTGCCGTCGGCGATGCCAATCCACCAGTTGCGTTCAGCAGCCTGATGGCGAACCGCGATTTTCTCGAGACCTCGACGGCTGCAGCCTTCATGAACGCGTATCGGCGTTCATTGGATTACGTGATCGAATCGCCGGCCGGGGTGGTATCAGCGGCGCAGTCATCGTTCTTTCCCGGCGTTGCGAGTGAAGCGCTCGTCGCCGCGATTGCCCGATATCAGAAGCTCGGAACCTGGCGTCGAGATGCCGCGATTACAAAGGACCAGTACGAAGTCGCGCTCGACGTGTTCATGTTCAACGGGATTATCCCCAGCCGATTCCCTTACGAAGACGTCGTCGTGCCGCCGCCAACCGCTCGAGTGCGGACTCTGTAACGGTCCCGTCTCAAACTGACCTCGACTCAGCGGCAGCACATCACGACACGACACCAGGCGACGAGAGATCCGGGAGGTCATTGTGGCAAAGACGCGACGCGGACGGACACGCAGAACGTTGCCTCGCGCAGACGGTGGCCGGCAGCCGGTTGTCGAGGCCTTCTCGGTTGTATTGCAGCCGGCGCCGGGGCGCGACGCGCTCGCTGTCGCGCGGGACATCGCGCGACGTGTGGGTCTGGTGGGCTGGCGCGTCGAGCCGGTCGTCGAAGCGGGGACCGAGGTGGAAATCGTTCCGCGAGCGCGCAGTGTTGGCGCCGCTCGCGCGTGGGATATCACGTATGCGCTCCGCGACCAGCCCGAGGTCGTGCATGCCGAGCCGATGTTTCGATATCTCGTCCCCGAAAACGCGCCGCCGCAGCTGCGCAGGGCGGTTGGCGCCCGCGCCGACGATCCGGCGACTGCCACTGAATTCGACTGGAGCCTGCGCAAGACGGCGGTCTTCGACGCGTGGCGGCTGTTTGGCTCGAGCCCACCGGGCGCTGGTGTCCAGGTGGGACATCCCGATACCGGCTACACGCTCCATCCCGAGCTCGCCGATTCGTCACGTCTCCTGATCAGCGCGGGGTACGACTACGACGATGACGATCCGGATCCGATGGACGACATGAACGACGGCTTTCTCGACAATCCAAGCCATGGAACCGGAACGGGAAGCGTGATCCTGAGCGGTGTGGGTGCCCCCAGCGGCGGCCCTGGACCGTACGTGTCGGGGGTCGCGCCGCACGCGCTGCTCATCCCGATCCGCACTACTGAGTCCGTGGTGCTCTTCTCGATGCGCGGCTTGCGGAGAGCGATTGATCACGCATCCACGCATGGTGCGCAGGTCGTGTCGATCAGCCTTGGTGGTCCGTTTCCTGGTTTCGGGTTGCGCCGCGCCATACAGCGAGCCGTTGAAGGTGGCACGATCGTCCTCGCGGCTGCCGGGAATGAAGTGGGGTTCGTGGTTTTTCCCGCGGCATTCGAGGAAGTGGTTGCCGTGGCCGCTTCGAACATCCGCGACGAGCCGTGGACGGGATCGAGCCACGGCCCGGCGGTCGATATCACCGCGCCCGGCGAGTCGGTATGGCGGGCGCGGACGGTGCGCGATCAGAACGGTCGCATGTCGTTCCTCGTCGAGCGCGACAGCGGCACGTCGTTCGCGGTCGCAACGACGGCCGGCATCGCGGCGCTCTGGGTATCGTTTCACGGCTGGCCCACGCTCGTGCGGAAGTACGGCGCGGCCAACATCGCAAGAGTGTTTCGAGAGATGCTGCAGAGCACCTGCCGCACGCCACGCGGATGGAACACCGACGAATACGGCCCCGGCATCGCAGACGCGAACAACCTCTTGGAGACGACACTACCGGACGCCGTGCCCGCGCGCAAGCTGCGCGACAGCAGACGGGCCGCTGTGGCAACCGACACGACCGGACTCGAGACCATCGTGCACCTGTTCCCCGACGTACCGCGCACACGCGTGGAGGAGACAATCGCCGAGCTCTTGCACGTGCCGGATCGCGACCTGCCATTGATCCTGCAGGACTACGGCGACGAGCTTGCATTCCAGCTGGTCATGCAGCCGGGTCTCCTGCGGGCACTCGCGCCCACACGTGGCCGCGCCGCGCGCGCCGGGCGGCTGAACGTGAAGCGCGGCCTCTCCAGGGCCGGTCTCTCCTCACGACTACGCCGGCAGCTCGGCCAACGATGAGAAGCCGTTCATTGTGTTGATGTGGGGCGGGGTCTTCAGACCCCGCCTACGGCAAGCACCGCCGATTCGCGGGCCATTCACGTCGCTGGTCAGCTCCTCCCCGTTGACGATGACCATTCCTTTCTGATGCTTCTCCAATCCGTTGATGCATCGGATCAGCGTCGACTTGCCGGAACCTGAAGGCCCGCAGATCGCAATTCGCTCCCCGCGCGCGACCTTCATGTTGATGTCGCAGAGGACCTGGAAAGCCCCGAACCACTTGTTGACGTCGCGCATTTCGATTTGGAACATGATTCTTTTTTGCCCAAAGCCCAAAGCCCAAAGCAGCCAGGAGCCGAACGCCCGGTTCTCACACACCAGTGGTGAGCCTGAGCCTTTCCAGGTATCGGCTATATCGGGACACCGCGTGGCAGAACACGAAGTACACGAGAGCAACGAACAGGTACACCTCGACACCGAACACCAGAACAGCAGCTGCAGGAGCAGCGGCGTATTTCGCAGCACTTCGACGTACGCGGTCGACAGACCCGAGACGACCCATATCGTCGACAAGCGTGCGATACCGACCAGCAGTCCGAGGGATGTGGCGATAACGCTGCCAAGGACGGTAATACGCAGCGTATTTACAAGACCGACTTCGAGGGCACGTAGATACGTGTCTTGCGACGAGTACGACAAAGGACCTCGTGCGATCTCGAAGCCGGCTGCGCGTCCGAGGTAGTCGAAACCGGATGCGATGCCGCGCAACCGCAGGTTGGTCGCCGTCTCAATCGCGATGAGCGAGAGGATCCCGCAAACGGCGGCGACAGCCACGACCTGCCAGACGATGGCGCGCGTCCGCCGGTCACTCCAGGAAAGCAGCGGGCGGGGACACACCCCTGCCGAAACCACATCGTCTCGTCGGAAAAATTCTGACAATCACCGCAGGTCCGGCACGTACAGGACACCGCCGTCTTTCCAGAGTCGGTTCAGACCGCGCTCGATGCCCAGCGGCTTGATGTTGCGCTCGAAGCTCTCGCCGTAGTTGCCAACCTGTTTCACGGTCCTGAACGCCCAGTCGGAGCCCAGCCCGAGCATCGCGCCGAAGCCGTCGGTCTTTCCGACGAAACGCTGCACGCTCGGGTCGTCGCTGGCGAGCGCTTCGTCGATCGTCCTTGAGCTCAGACCGAGCTCCTCGGCGTCCACCATGGCGAAGATCGACCAGCGCACGATCTCCATCCAGCGCAGGTCGTTCGGCATGACGCCCGGCCCGTATGGCGCCTTGGAGATCACTTCGGACAGCACCACGTGGTCAGCCGGATTCGGCGCACGCGCGCGCACGGCCGCGAGGGCGGACTGGTCCTGGCTGAGGGCGTCGCACCGACCGGCGAAGTAGGCATTCGTCGCCTCTTCGAGGCGCTCGATGACGACTGGCGTGAACTTCAGGCGATGGCGGCGGAAGTAATCGGCAACGTCGATCTCGTTCGTCGTTCCCGGTTGAATGCAGATCCTGGCGCCATCGAGGTCCTTGACGGACTTCACGTTGAGCTTTTTCGGGACGATGAATCCCGTGCCGTCGTACCAGTAGGTCGCGGGAAACTCGATGCCAAGCTGGATGTCGCGCTGGAACGTAATCGACGTGACACGAGAAAGCACGTCGATCTCTCCGGTCTGAAGTGCGGTGAAGCGCTGCGCCGCGGTCAATGGCGTGAACCGGACCTTGGTCGCATCCCCCAACACCGCCGCCGCAACGGCGCGACAGACGTCGACGTCGAGTCCCTGCCACAGTCCTTTCGCATCGGGGGCGGAGAAGCCGCCGATCCCGGTGCTCACGCCACACTGAACGAAGCCCTTCCGCCGCACGCCATCGAGCGTTGGCGTCGCCGTTGCGCGCGTCATCTGACTCTGCGCCGCGGGTGCCGCCTCCGGCGCCATCTCGCCGCGAGCGCACCCGCCGAGCGACAGCGACGCACACCACAGAATGACGTAGCGATTAACGGACATCTCTTCTCTGGTACGTAGGCTGCACACGCGGAAAGTCTTTCAGCGGCTCGATAGAGCAGGTGTGAATCTCAAAACTGTTGCAGACGCGTCATCCACATGCAGATTGACGATGTCCGGCGACCTAGCTCTGCGGAAACGCTTTTTCGCGTCGCGTCGCGTGCGTTTCGTGTTTCGTCGCGCGTTCGCATTCCACTGGCGGATCGTTCCTGTCTACGATCCGCCGTCGGACCGCACTCGGAGAAAGTAGCAACCACGTGGCTTCACTTGGAACCTTGCAGGAAGAACGGGGACTCAGTCAGCTCGCGTTCAACCGGTTGCTCCAATGGCTGGACGACGGCGTGGATTCCCAAGGCGAAAACTATCTCGAGATGCGGCGTCGTCTCGTGTCGTACTTCGACCGGCGCAATCGGCAGTGGGCAGACGAGCTGGCGGACGAGACACTCAATCGCATCGGCAGGACGCTCGAAAAGTCGTGCGCGATCGCGATAAGGCCACCGGCGCGCTACTGCTACGTGGTCGCGAGATTCGTGCTGCTCGAAGACTTCCGGCGGGAGCCGGGCCACACTCGCCTTGATGAGCTGCGCCCGCCCGTGGCGGTCAGAGCCCTTGGACGGGCTCCCGTGATGGACGAGAGCGCCGCGATCGAGGAGCAACGGCTCGATTCCCTCGATCGCTGCCTGCAGCAGTTGAAGCCGGAGCAGCGCGAGCTCGTCGTCGAGTACTATCGCGATACCGGGAGACAGAAGATCGAGCGGCGGCGCGACTTGGCGAAGCGGCTTGGCATCACGATGAACGCGCTTGGCATTCGCGCGTGCCGCATCCGTGCCGCGCTCGAAAGGTGCGTCGAGGCGTGCAAGACAGAGCCATGAAGGGTTTTCCGGGTTTGCGTCCTATCAAATGAGATGTCCTCGGTCCACGAATCCGGGCACGACGATCTGCTGGTGCGCTACCTCCTGGGTCTCCTTCCGGCCGAGGAAACCGAGCGCCTCGACGAGTTGGCGATGGTGGACGACGAGGTGGCGAGCCGGTTGCGGCTCGCGGAAGACGAGCTCGTCGATGCGTACGTCAGCGGTGCGCTATCCGGCGAACGGCGGCAGCGATTCGAGGTTTTCTACCTCTCGTCGCCACGCCGACGGGAGAAGGTGAGGTTCGCCGGCAGCTTTCGGCGCGCTATCGGTCGCGCAGCCGGGCCGCCGGATGCGCCCGCCGAGCGCGATTCGATCCGAGCCCCAATCGCGGACCCGTCTGTGGACCGTGTCTCGAGTCCGCCGTGGTACATGCGCATCATGCTGCGCGTGTCGCCCGTGTGGACACTGGCTGCTGTCGCTGCGGTGCTGCTGCTCGCGTCCGGGGCGGTGTTGGTCGAGGAGATGCGCGTGCGCAATCTGTCGCGCGCGTCGCAACAGGAGCGCGCTGCGCTGGAACGACGTACGCAGGAACTGGAGCAACGACTCCGGGATCAGGAGGCCTCGAACGACGTGACAAGCAAGGAATTGGAACGCGTTCGCGCGTCGCTCCCGCAGCAGTCCCCAGCCGACCGGCCGGCCGACGTGACACCACGCGAATCGCAGCGGCTCTCGCCGATTGCGCTCGTCCTTTTCCCGCAGACGCGAGCCGCCGGTCCTCTCCCCACACTCTCGTTGTCGTCGGGCGTCGACCGTGTCAGGTTCGAGCTGCGTCTCGAGTCGGACGATTTCCCTCGGTATCACGTGGCGCTGAAGGACCCCGCCACCAATCGGGTCGTATGGCGAAGCGGTCCGCTCAGGAGGATGTCCGGGGCCGATCGGTCGGCGGTTTCGGTCGCCGTTCCCGCGACTCTCCTGCGGCCGCAGCATTACTCCCTCGAGCTTCTCGGACTGCGCCCTGACGGTACGTTCGATGTCGTCGGCAGCTACGCGGTGCAGATCCTCTTCAACTGACTAAACGGCCCACGGGCATCTCACGAGGATCACGAAGAAAACGCCGACGACGATGAAAACCGAGAATCCTAAAGCTCTCTCGCCAAAACTCGAGAAAGCTTCGTGACCTTCGCCCTTCGTGATCGTTGTGAGTTTGCCGTGGGCGCGTGACAGTGAAAATCGTGAAATTCTCACCGGCTTGATTCGGATCATGCGAACCTTTCTGTGTTCTGTCGCCCTCCTGCTCGCTAGCAGAGACTCCTACACGCTGTCCAATTCGACGCAGATCACGTCGACCCTTCAGAATCCTGAAGCTCTCGAGCAAGGTACGGTGATCGAACGCGAACTTGCCCGAGGCGACGAGCACCGCTATCGGATCGCACTTTCGTCGGGTGAATACGTGTGGGTGATCGTCGAGCAACGTGGAATCGACGTCGCCGTTGACGTCCTGGCGCCGGACGACACCGTCCTCACCAGCTTTTACGACGAGCTGACGAGTCGAGGCGAAGAGCACGTCGAAGTGGTTAGTAGAACGAGTGCTACGTATACGGTCCGAGTAAAGCCGGGCGTGAGCGTCGTCAAACCTGGAGCGTATGCGATTCGGATTGCTGCGCGTCGGCCGGCCACCGACGAAGATCGGTCGATTGACGAGTCGCGAAGGCTGCGAGCGACCGCTCTTCGTGTTCGTTCGGAGGCCAACGCAATCGAGTCGCGGACGGCGCTCGAGCGCGCGCTCTCGATCGCCGAACGAGTAGGCGACCGTGATGATCCGTACGTGGGGGTCTTGATATTCGAGCTCGCGGGCAACGCCATGGTGACAAGGGAGGACGCGCGCGCGGAAGCGCTCTATCAACGCGCGATTGGGATCTTCGAGAAGAACTGGGGAGACCAGCACCCTTACGCTGCGATGGCCCGCTCACGCGTGGCTTCGTTGTACGAACGTGCGGGTCAGGGTCCGAAAGGAGAAGCCTTGCTCCGGCAGGCCCTCGACGTGCTGGAGAAGACACTCGGGACGGACCATCTCTGGTACGTACAAAGCCTGACGACGCTCGGGATTCTTCGATACGACGCGGGCGATCTGGATAAGTCGGAAGAGATCAGCCGCCGCGCCATGACACTCATGGAGAAGATCGAAGACACGCACAGCATCGAGTATGGCGCGCTGCTGAACAACCTCGGTGAGATCTACCGTCAGAGGCAGGACGACGTCCGGGCGAAGGAGCTTTATCAGCGTTCACTTGCGCTCGCGAAGGAGTTGCAGGGCGAGGACAGTTTTCTCGTCAGCACGAGCTACCAGAACCTGGGCATCCTCGCGCGCGAGCACAAGGACTATCCAGAGGCCGAGGAGTACTACACGCGGGCGCTGTCCATCCGCGAGCGCCTGCTCGGTCCCGAGCATCCGGACATCGCGCCGCTCCTCAACAATCTCGCAATCGTTCAGCACCTGACCGGGCGTGACGAGCGGGCTCTCGAGACGAATTTCCGCACGCTGGACATCTGGTTGAAAACGCGCGGCCCGTACCACAGGGGCACGCTGCTGTCGGTCGGAAACATCGCGCGCCTCTATGCAGCGATTGGCGACATCCCGAAGGCCATCGACTTCCAGCGGCGCGCGGATTCGATTATCGAAACGCAGCTGCAACTGAACCTCGCAGTTGGGTCGGAGCGACAGAAGATGGCGTTCGTGAGCAACGTCGTCGCGGAGCGCACCGACCGGACGATTTCGCTGAACCTTCACGCGGCCCCGAAGGATCCGGAGGCCAGCGCGCTCGCTGCGCTCGTCCTGCTTCAGCGTAAAGGGCGCGTGCTCGATGCGATGACGGATACGTTCGCGGCCCTTCGTCAACGCGTGATGAGTCCCCGGGACCGGAAGCTGCTCGATGAACTGAACGCGACGACCGCGCAGCTGGCGCAGCTTGCCTTGAGTCCACCCGTCGGGACTCCCGCCGCCGAGAATCGAGCTCGCATTCAGGGTCTGGAGGCACAGAAGGAACGGCTCGAGGTCGAGCTCGGCGATCACAGCACCGAGCTTCGCGCGCGCCTGCAACCGGTCACGCTCGAGGCTGTCAGGTCTGCGATTCCAGGCGACGCAGCACTCCTGGAGTTTGTGGTGTTCCGCCCGTTCGATCCCAAAGCCGAGCGGAACGCCGAAGCATACGGAGCACCGCACTACGCGGCATACGTGCTGCGCCGCGAGGGCGCGCCGACAGGCGTCGACCTCGGGCCCGCCACGGTCATCGACGAGGCGACTGACGCCATGCGCGCAGCGCTGCGCGACCCGAGTCGCTCTGACCTCCAGTGGCGTGCCCGCGACCTGGACGAGCGGGTGATGAGACCGTTGCGCGAGTCGATCGGCGACGCAACACGACTGCTCATCTCGGCGGACGGTGCGCTGAACCTCGTCCCCTTCGAAGCGCTCGTCAACGAGCACGGTCGCTATTTGATCGACCGCTTCGCGATGAGCTATCTCACGAGCGGACGCGATCTCCTGCGCATGCAGGTGGCCCGGCTGCCCCGGACGGAACCGGTGATTGTTGCGGATCCGGTTTTTGGCGAGCCGGCAAGTGCCAATGGCGAACGCGCGATCCGGAAGCCGGTCGTGCTGCGAACCCAGACTCGCATATCACGACGGGCGAAGACCCATCGACGATGTACTTCGCGCCGCTTGGTGCGACCGCGGAGGAGGCCCGCGCGATCAAGGCGCTGTTTCCGGATGCGAGGCTCTTCACAGGTGTGCGCGCGACGAAGGCCGCGATCCAGCAACTCGAAGCGCCGCGCATGCTGCACATCGCCTCGCATGGGTTCTTCCTGCAGGATGCCGCGGGCGATCCTGTACCGGTGGCGACCGCAGGTTCGGCGAGCCCGACGCGCGGAGTGAGCGCGAACACGAAAGTAGAGAATCCGCTGCTGCGCTCAGGTCTGGCACTAGCGGGCGCGAATCTCACTCACGATCGCGCACGAGACGGCATTCTCACGGCGCTCGAAGCCTCGGGCCTGAACCTGTGGGGGACGAAGCTGGTGACGCTCTCGGCGTGCGACACCGGTGTCGGCGAAGTCCGGAACGGCGAGGGTGTCTACGGCCTGCGCCGCGCCTTCGTCCTCGCGGGAGCCGAGACGTTGGTCATGAGCCTCTGGCCGGTCAGTGACTACATCGGTCGCGAGATGATGGTCGCGTACTACACAGGGTTGAGAGCCGGACTCGGTCGCGGCGACGCACTGCGACAGGCCAAGCTTGAGATGCTGAAGCGCAAAGGCCGCCAGCATCCGTTCTACTGGGCGAGCTTCATCCAGTCCGGCGAGTGGGCCAGCCTCGACGGTCAGCGGTGAATCCGCGATCCCTAATCCCTAATCGTGACAATCGTGAATCATGGAACTGTGACGTGCTGAATTCATTGATTCAACGGTTCACCGATTCGATGATGCGGTGATGAGGGATTCGCGATCAGGGATTAGGGATTCGGAACGACCGGAAGCACCAGCGCAGACGGGTGCTCCTTGTCGCTGTACACCGTCTGATGTGCGATGACGGATCGCGACGCGTTGAGGATTGGCTCGCCGGTGTTCCGGTTTCGATCGAACCGTGGGAAGTTGCTGCTCGAGACGTAGAGGCGAATGCGGTGGTTGGTTTTGAAGCGATTACTGGTCGCCCACAGGTCGATGGCGAACTTGTAGATCGTGCCGGGCTCGAGCGGAACCGCCGTCGTCGTCGACTCGCGGTAGCGGCCGCGGACGATGCCGTCGGTGAGAAAGCGCTCGTACCCGTGTTCGTCGACATCCGCGAGCACGGCCGTGAAATCCGTGTCGCGCGCCGAGGTGGACGCAAACAGCTCCAGCGTCAGCCAGCCCGTGACCTCGACATCGTTGGCGAGTGGCGCAGTCGAGAACACGAGGACGTCGGGTCGCGACCCCAGCGAGCTCTGATCCGATGGTCCGGGCGGCAGCAAGTTGCCGCAGCAGAGTCGTCCGCCGAGCGTCGGAACGGGATCATCAGGGTTGTAGTCGTAATTCTGTGCGGGCGAATTTCCAGGCGTTTTCGGTGTCAGGAGTCCTTCCGTGCGGCCGGATCCCGATTGAAGATAGTACCGCGTGGGTATCGCGCGCGCCGGCGGGAACTCTGCCTCCTCGCGCCATGCGTTCGTGCCCATCACGAAGATGCGGACCGGCCGCTGGCTGGCGAACGTGTTGTGTACCCCTTTCAACGCGTAGTCCATCCAGTCGCGGATCGTCGCCGTCATGTCGAGGACGGCTTCACGGCCGAACGTGACGTCTCCGATCGTTCCTTCGGGCGAGGTCGCCGCGTGCGCCCATGGACCCACCAGCAGGCGTTGGCCCGCGCGCGCTTCGGCAGTTGCCGCCTTTGCCTTCAAGCCGAGGAAATTCTCGATTGAACCGCGAAGGAAGAGATCGTGCCAGCCTCCGCCGTGCAGCGCCTTCACCGACATCTCGCCGTAATGATCGGATACCTTGACCTTGCGCCAGTAATCGTCGTTCGTCTCGTGCGCGAGCCAGTCGCGGAAGTACGGCGCGACATCGGCTGGCGCAGGAAGGTCGAGCAGCGGGTACGACGAGAGTGGCGATGTCGAATCCTGCTCCCACGCGCGCAGGTGCTGCTGCACGCGGTCCTGCGCCTTCCGCCGGAGCGTATCGACAGCAAGCCCCGACGACCACGACGTCGCGAACCACTGCATCAGCGCGCCGTGCTGGTACGTCCATCCCTCGTAGTACTCGGACGCCGTGACATACGGGAAGATCGCGACGAGGTGCGGCGGATGCGCCATTGCAGCCAGCATCTGGGTGGCGCCGACGTACGATCCGCCGAACATCCCCACCTGACCGTTCGAGTACGGCTGTCCGGCCGCCCACTCGACGGCGTCGTAGCCATCCTCGGACTCGTGACGGAACGGATCGAACTCTCCCTCGGAGTCGAATCGACCGCGGACGTCCTGCTTGATCACCGCGAAGCCGGCGGCGGCGAGCGCGCGAGCGTCGTTCGATCCGCCGCGACGATCGTATGGCGTTCGCTCGAGGAGCGTAGCGAAACGACCCTCGGCATCGGGCCGGTAAACGTCGGCGACGAGCGCTACCCCGTCGCGTGTTTTCATTCGAACGGTCTCGACTGTGACACCGTCGAGTTCGATTGCTGAAGGGTGCACTTCGGGAAGGAAAACGGCCAGAGCGACAGCACCGGCGATCGGCAGTGCGATCCTCATCGACGACTCCTTGCTGCTCTCAACGCTCTTCGCGCCGACCGCGAATGATGTCCCTCGCGCCTCTAGCCAGCGCCTCTGCGGATGGAGGGTCGTAGTTCGACAACGCGATCACCGTCCACGTGCCGTTCGCTTCGACGGCCGCGTTCAGTCCGGGCGCTCCACCGCCGACCGCGACGCCGGCGTCACCGAGCCACTGGAAGAAGCGGAGCAGATCGCCAGCGGTCGCGTACGCGCCGCCGGCCGACGACGGTCGCCCAGGCAGCGTCGCCTCGTTCGGGATCCGCTTTGTGAGCGGACCTTCGGGACCGCGCATCGTGTAACCCGTCGCTCGATGCGCGACCTTTTCGTCGATCGCCCAGAAGCCCGTTTCTTTCATCCCGGCAGGCTCGAAGATGTGCCTGCGGACGTACTCCCGATACGTTTCTCCACTGAGTCGCTCGATGATGAGACCAAGGACGATGTAGCCGGCATTCGAGTAGCGCTGTGAGGTGCCTGGCTCGAACTGCAGCGGCTCGTCGACGAAGAGCCGAAGGAAATCGGAGAGCTCGCGCAGTCGCGACGGCGGCGCCGCGATGTACTTCGGCCCGAAGATATCGCCGAGGCCGGAGCGATGGTCGAGAAGTTGCCTGATCGTGATGTGGTCGGCAACCGTTGAGGGATAGTCAGGCAAGTGGCGTCGAATCGTATCGTCGAGCGAGAGCTTGCGGGCGGCGGCCAGCTGTTCGATCGCTTCGTTCGTGAACGTCTTGTTGATCGATCCGATGTTGAACTTCGTGTCGAGGGTGTTCCTTTCCGTTTCGTTCGCCATACCCCAGGCTCGCGAGAGCAGCGTTGTGCCGCCTTTGGTCACGAGCACGACGCCGGAAAAATGGTCGGTGTCGACCAGTTTCTGCCCGTAGTCGCCAATCGCGGTTGCGATCTGCTCGGGCGTCAATCCTTCCCGAACTTCCGGCTGCGGCCAGTCCTTCGGCGTCTCGCCTCTCCCGCCAACTGTCCGTCGCTCCTGGGCGGCGACGGTGCAGGTGAGGACTAGCGTCACGAGTACCCACGCGCTCTTCATTCAGGGTAGGGTAACCGAGATATGAGGCCGTGGCGTGCGGAAAGGATCCGGGATTCACGCCGTCGGGAATCCTGGAGCAAGCGAGGCGTTCGTCACGCTACACGGACGAGGAGCTATCCTCCCTCGCGTTCGAGGGCCCTGCGCCGGTTGCGGCGGAACTCTCACAACGGTGGCGCGTGGTTCTCAAGGTAGCGGCCGAGGTCATCTCCAGACTTCCGGTCGGCCAGCTCGGCCAGGCGGTTGTTACGCCGGAGGGCGACTTGTTCAAAGGTGGCGCTTCGGATCTCGCTCGTGCCTTTACCGATGGACGAGTCGCGTTTCATCCTGGACGGATCGGCGGCGCCAGGCCTCGGCTGAAGTCTTGAGACGCCCGTTTGATCAGCGCTTTTGCCGACGTCCCCGCGTCAGAGTAGGATCACACCAGTTTCCCTTGCGAGTCCCCACAATGAAAACCGTACGACGACTCATCGTGGCGACGCTGCTCATCGCGGTCGCGGTCGCGCCAACGCTGGCCGCGCGGCAACAGTCCGGGCCCGCGCCGGAGCCGAAGGCGCGTCCCGAGCTTGTTCGACAGCCTTACAGTGAGGCGGACGTCGAGTTCATGGCCGGGATGATTCCGCACCATGCGCAGGCGGTCGTGATGGCCGGAATGGCACCGGCACACGGCGCGCGTCCCGATGTCCGCGTGCTCTGCGAGCGAATCCTCGTGGGTCAGCGCGACGAGATCGAGTTCATGCGGAACTGGCTGCGCGACCGCGGCGAGACGGTGCCGGACGCGAACGCCACACGCCATCGCATGAAGATGAATGGCGTCGAGCACGACATGCTGATGCCCGGCATGCTCACTTCCGAAGAGATGGAGCAGTTGGACAAGGCGCGAGGCGCCGAATGGGATCGATTGTTCCTCGTGGGCATGATCAAGCACCATGAGGGCGCCGTCAGGATGGTCGACGACCTGTTCGCGTCGTATGGTGCGCTGCAGGACGACGACGTCTACAAGTTCGCGTCGGACATCTACGCCGACCAGTCGATCGAGATCGAACGCATGCAGAAGATGCTGGCGGGCCCACTAAAGGAAGACAAGCGCAGCCCGGAGAGGTCCCGCTGAAGCCGGGGACGTCCGCCTGGAGACGGACACGTCCGCCTGAAGGCGGACACTACATCATGCAGGTGAACGGAGTCCGTAATATGAGATCGCTCGTGAGATCGTTCGTCTGTGCGTTTGCGGCTGCCACGCTGCTCGCCGTCGCGTGTGCACCGAAATCCAAATCCGCGTCGTCGACCGCCACACCAAAGCCGCCGCCGACCCCACCGGCAGCACAGACGAGCAACCCGACGCCGCCACCGGCGGCGACGCCGACTGCAGCACCCGCTGCCCCTGCGCCAGCGCCCTCTGGCGACGCGGCCGCAGGTGACGGGCGGGAAGGACGGGGTGGGCGAGGCCGCGGCACGCCACCGCCGCCCCCACCACCGCCGCCGGCAGTCATGCCCGAACCGGTGACTCCGATCGTCTCGGCAACGTCGCCCACGCCCGACCCTCGCGTCGGTCTGGCGCCAGGACGATGGGACGCAGCGCAGGCGGCATGGAATATCAAGATGATCTCGACGACGCCGCCAACCGAGAAGTTTCTGGGCGTTACCAATTCCGATCTCGCGTTCAGCGGGAAGTACGCCATTCAGGGCAACTACAACGGCTTCCAGATCTACGACATCTCGAACCCGACAAAGCCAAAGGTCGTTCTGACGTACGTGTGTCCCGCATCGCAGAGCGATGTATCGGTCTACAAGAACCTGCTGTTCGTCTCCGGTGAAAGTCAGACCGGACGCGTCGATTGCGGGATCCAGGGCGTGCCCGAACCGGTCAGCAAG
The DNA here is from genome assembly GCA_046727175.1 of Acidobacteriota bacterium. Taxonomy (GTDB): domain Bacteria; phylum Acidobacteriota; class Vicinamibacteria; order Vicinamibacterales; family 2-12-FULL-66-21; genus JBKPCD01. The sequence goes on from JBKPCD010000216.1 coordinate 39,233, forward strand.
GATCGGCTTCGCGGAATCCGCATTTTCGACATCTCGAACATCGACAACCCGAAGTACATCGGCAACGTGCAGACCTGTCGCGGATCGCACACGCACACGGTCGTGACGGATCCGCGCGACAAAGAGAACGTTTACATCTACGTCTCCGGTTCCGCTGGCGTCCGCCCCGCAGAGGAGCTCCCTGGCTGCAAAGATGCACCGATCGACGATCCGAACAGCGCGAAATTCCGACTCGAAGTAATCAAGATTCCAGTTGCCGCGCCGGAGAAAGCGGCCATCGTCAGCTCGCCGCGCATTTTCAACGGCCTCGCACCGCCGCCGCGGCGCGTCGAGCCTGGTCGTGGCGGCGCGCCGGGTGCCGGCGGAGATCCCTCGGCAGCAGGCGCGGCCGGCGCAGGCGCGGGCGGCGCGGCACCGGGTGCGCCCACTGGAGCTGCGCCAGCCGGAGAGGCACCAACCGGTGCAGCGCCAACCGGCGCAGCTCCCGCACCGCAAGCCGCTGCAGGCGCCCCGAGCGCTGCACCCGGAGGCAGGGCCGCCGGTCCGGGCGGACGGCCCAACACCGGCCCAAATCAGTGCCACGACATCACCGTGTATCCGGAAATCGGTCTGGCGGGCGGCGCGTGCGGCGGGTACGGCTTGCTGCTCGACATCGAGGACGTCACGCACCCGCAGCGTATCGATCAGGCAGCCGACATCAACATGTCGTTCTGGCACTCGGCTACGTTCAACAACGATGGCACGAAGATCCTCTTCTCCGACGAGTGGGGCGGGGGAGGGCAGCCGCGCTGCCGCGAGACGGACAAGATGGAGTGGGGCGCCGACGCGCTCTTCACGATCGAAAAGCGCAAGATGCACTTCAAGAGCTACTACAAGATGCCCGCGCCGCAGACGTCGCTCGAGAACTGCGTGGCCCACAACGGTTCGCTCATTCCGATACCCGGACGCGAGGTGATGGTGCAGGGCTGGTACCAGGGGGGTATTTCCGTGTTCGACTGGACCGACCCATCGAAGCCGAAGGAGATCGCCTTTTTCGATCGCGGGCCCGTGGACGCCACGAGAATGATCATGGGCGGTTCATGGTCCGTCTACTGGTACAACGGCCTGATCGTGAGCTCGGAGATTGCGCGAGGCCTCGACATCTTCGAGCTGCTGCCGGGCGGCCTCATTTCCCAGAACGAGCTGGACGCCGCGAAGACAGTGAAATGGGATTACATGAACGCGCAGGACCAACGAAGATTCGTCTGGCCTCCCACCTTCGCAAAGGCGCGCGCGTATCTCGATCAGTTGGAGCGATCGAATGGCCTTGCGGCTCAGAAGATCGCCCCGGCGCGGACCGAACTGGACAATGCCGAGAAGCTATCGGGTGCCACCCGCCAGAAGGCGTTGAAGAAGCTCGCGTCGCGATTGAACAAGGATGCCGGGGGAGCGGCAGACAAGGCCAAGGCGCACATGCTCTCGTCAGCCGTGAAGGAGCTGGCGAGCGCGCAGTAGCTCGAACGATCGCGACGCTACGCGGAACAAGAGCGATCAGTCATCGATCGGCTTGAGAAGATGGGTCGCCGTGTACTTGCCGACCTTACTGCCTAGCGCGGTACCCACCTCCGTGCTGTTGCGCCAGTGCATCCCGCCCCACACGCGCGCGTTGCCTTCCTCGGCGTGGATCTCTTTGACACTGGTGTAGGTACGAACCGCACCGCCATTACCCTTGAACGCTAGCGGGAAATGATCGGTGCCGAACCACACCGTGTAGAACCCGAGCGCGCCCGCACCGACCGTTGTGTGAGCGGCGGGGTATTCGGGGTGAGTCGGCGTGGTGATGAACGGTGTCCACGACGGATCGGGTTCGGTCTTGGAGTTGTCATCGGTATCGCCGGCACGGATGGCAGTAACCGGACGCCAGAACATGTACGTGTACTTCGCATCCCAACAGGCGATTAACGCATTCGTCACCGCCGCAATGCCAATGGCCTCGAAACGAGCAGCCGTCAATAGGTCCATCGAGCGGGCCAAACTGCGGACGTTCGCGCTCCACAGAGCGCTTGCCGATGGTGACCAGAACAGGGCAGTCGCAGATTGCTCCGCGGTTCGGCTCGAATCGGTGGCCCGACCGAGGTCCTTGCTCTCGTTGTAGTCGATCGTGTAGGTCCGTCTGTCGAGCACCGGCGGAGCACGGGGACGGAACCGCGCGGGGTCGTCATATCCGAACGGCGTGACGAACTGTAGGAACGGAGTCTGCGGATTCGCGAATGCGGGTGGGGTGGGCATCCACACACCTGCGCCGCTACTGGGCGTGTAGCCCTCGAGGTCGGGATCGTTGCGGTGATCTCCAACGCGCGCCGCGACCACCGCACTGGCGGCGGCCTCGCCGACCACGGTCCCGCCGCCGATCGCTTCAGGGCTCGCGGGAAGACCGGCGATCGACGTGTTGTAGGCGCTATCGATGATCGCAGTTTTCGTCGGGAATTCGTGGAGGGCGACGATGTAGGCTGCACGGATCGCCGCAGCTTCGGGTGAGGCACCTGCAACCGACACAGGCCTTGACGCGAAGGGTCGGTAAGGCCCGTCGAGGACGGCGTTCACGGCATCGAACATCGCCATCTGTGCAATGGTGGTGCGGATTTGCGTGCGTAATGCGTTCTCGGGCACCGATGCTCCAAGCGACGTGAATCGGTTCCCCCAATCGTCGAGCACAGCAGGTCCTGTAAGTGTCGCGAGTGGCGCCTGTGCGGTCGGTTGCCCGTTGGTGCCGCTCGTCGTGAGTAGCGCGAAGATGCCGAAGAACAATGTTCGCTTCATGGCTTGTGTCCGCCTCCTGTTCCTGGAGGCGCGAAGCACGATCAGAAACTCGCATGCAGCCCACAATTGGCTAGAATGTCGGCATTCCAGCGTCCTCAGGGAGCGTGACTCGGCTATTACTGGCGTGGCGCGCGGGCGACGAGAGCGCGCTCGCTCGGCTGACTCCCCTCGTCCACAAGGAGCTGCAGCGGATCGCCCGCGGGTGCATGCGCGGCGAACGAGCGCGCGACAGCCTGCAGGCCACCGCCCTCGTCCACGAGGCTTACCTGCGGCTGGTAGATACGCAGCACGTGAACTGGCAGAATCGGGCCCACTTTCTCGCGATGGCCGCCCGACTGATGCGCCGCATCCTCGTGGACCTCGCGCGAGCCCGGCAGTATCAGAAGCGAGGTGGCGGTGCAATCCAGGTATCGCTCACCGACGCGCTGTCCGTGCCGGACAAAGCAGAAGATCTGCTGGCGCTCGACGACGCGTTATCTGCGCTCGCCAAATTTGACGAGCGAAGAAGCCGCGTCGTCGAGTTGCGGTTCTTCGGTGGTCTCAGCGTGGAAGAAACCGCGGCCGTGTTGCGGATCTCGCCCGACACGGTCATGCGCGACTGGAAGCTCGCCCGAACGTGGCTGCGGCGAGAGTTGCGGAGATGACGCCTGAGCGATGGCAGCAGGTTTCGCGGATTTACTATCGAGCGCTTGCGCGCGACGCCGGCGAGCGGGCGTCGTTCGTGCGTGAAGCCTGTCGGGACGACGAGGCGTTGCGGCAGGAAGTGGAATCGCTGCTCGCGCAACCTGCGTTGACAGAAGATTTCCTCAGCGAGCCGGCTCTCGCGATGGCGCCGGGACTCGTGGACGATCCTGCCGAGCGGACGCTCACCGGACACAGGCTCGGCGTTTATCACATTCTCGACCTCCTCGGCGTCGGCGGCATGGGCGAGGTGTACCGCGCGCGCGACACGAAGCTCGGTCGCGACGTGGCGCTCAAAGTCCTGCCGCGTCTCTTTTCAGCAGATCCCGAACGGTTGGCGCGCTTTGAACGCGAGGCGCGGCTGCTCGCGTCGTTGAATCACCCGCACATCGCCGCCATCTACGGCTTCGAACAGACGGCGGGCGTACACGCACTCGTCCTGGAACTGGTCGAGGGACCGACGCTCGCCGAGCGATTGCAGCGCGGACCCTTGCCGATTGCGGAGGCGGTGCGGATTGCACGTCAAATCGCCGACGCGCTCGAGGCCGCCCACGAGCGAGGGATCGTGCACCGCGATCTCAAACCGCAGAACATCAAGGTAAAACCTGACAGCACAGTGAAGGTGCTCGATTTCGGCCTCGCGAAGGGCGCGATGGCTGCGGCAAACGATGCTGGTGTCTCGCCCACAGCAACCGCGTCCATCGATCGAACGCGGGAAGGCACCATTCTCGGGACGACACGGTACATGAGCCCCGAGCAGTCCCGCGGACACGCTGTCGACAAACGAACCGACATCTGGGCCTTCGGCTGCGTGTTGTACGAGATGCTCACCGGCCGGCCGTTATTCGCGGGTGAGACCACCTCCGACACATTGGCGGCGGTGTTGAAACAAGAGCCGGACTGGCAGGCGTTGCCGGCGGACACGCCTCCAGGCATTCGATCGTTGCTGCGTCGATGTCTCAAGAAAGCGCTGGTCGATCGATTGCACGACATCGCCGACGCGCGAATCGAGATTCAGGAGACCATCGCCGAGCCCGCGGCGATGACACCAACCAGCCCGGTACTCCATGCAGCTCGATGGACGCGCATAGTTCCGTGGGCCGTGGCGACAGGGTCGGTCGCGATGGCGCTGCTGCTCGTGCAGCAGGGCTCTCGCCGCACCGGTTCACCGGCCGGCCCGGTGACACGTCTCGATCTGGACCTGCCCGCGGGCGTTGAGCTCGTTACCGTGTACCCACCAGCGATGGTGCTCTCGCCCGACGGAACACGCATTGCCTTTGTCGGTGTGTTTCGCGGCCTGCGCCAGCTATACACCCGTCGGCTCGATCAGTTCGAGACCGTCCCGATCCGAGGGACCGAGAACGCCAACACGGTCTTCATGTCGCCTGATGGTCGTGCGCTGGGGATCATCACGGCGGATCTAGCGCTGAAAAGAGTATCGTTGGCGGATGGTCTGGTCACCACAATCGAGCATGGCGCGGAATTTTCTGCAGGCGCCGCGTGGGGAACCGATGACCGCATCACGTTCGTTCGCGCCGGCACTCTCTGGCAAGTGCCCGCTTCTGGCGGCCCCGCGAAGCAGCTCACCACGCTCGACAGCGGAAAGCGGGAGCTCCTCCACGCGTGGCCAAACGTCATCGCGCAAGGCCGGATCCTCTTGTTTGTTTCAATCACCGGCACCAGCCGCGGTGCGTCGCACATCGAGGCCCTCTCGCTCCCAACCGGCCAGCGACGCATCATCGTCGAATCAGGCACGTTCCCTCTGTACGCGCCAAGCGGTCATCTGGTGTTCTTCCGCGATGGCGCGCTGCTCGGCGCGCCATTCGATGTAGACCGACTGGAGGTGACGGGGCCAGTTGTTCGCGTCCTCGAAAACCTCGCTGTGGGAACGACCATGGACGCGCCGTTGGCGGCGCTGTCCAATGCTGGTTCATTGACGTACGCACCGAGCGACGCGGGGACCACCCGACTCGTGTGGGTGTCTCGTCAAGGAGTGGAACAGCCGATCACTGAGACGCCGCGGCGGTATCAGTACCCCCGCCTGGCGACAGACGGCCGGCGGGCAGTTGTCGCCGCCGCTGGCGATTTGTGGATTCAGGACATCGCGCGTGCGACGTTTAGCCGCCTGACCTCTGAACAGACGGTCGGCAATGCCTTTCCCGTCTGGACGCCAGATGGTACGCGTGTGCTCTTCCGGACATCGACGGGTATGTCTTCGATCGCCGGCGACGGCAGCGGTCATCCACAAGTGATTGCCGACGGCATCTCAGGAGATATTCCCTGTTCTGTCGCACCCGATGGCGACACTCTCGCCTTCATGCGACAAACCGCCCAGACCTCCCGCGATGTGTATGTGCTCTCGCTCCGCGGTCAGTCCCGGCCGCGACCCGTGGTGAACACGCCCGCATTCGAGGGTGGGGCTCAGTTCTCGCCGAACGGCCACTGGATGGCGTATGCCTCCGACGAATCGGGTCAGATGCAAGTGTATGTTCGGCCTTTCCCCGGCCCGGACCGGCGATGGCAGGTTTCCACACAGGGCGGAACACAGCCATTGTGGAGCAGGAACGGCAAGGAGATCTTCTATCGGGTGGGCAACAAGATGATGGTCGTGGACGTGTCGGCCGGTATGGACCTCACGCTGTCGCAACCGCGGCAGCTGTTCGAACAGCGGTATGTCTTTCAAAACGTCTCGCTCGCCAACTATGACGTCAGCCCCGACGGACAGCGGTTCCTGATGATCAAGGACGAAGCGGGTTCCGGTCGACTCAACGTGGTGCTCAACTGGGCTGAAGAGCTGAAACGACTGGTCCCGACGCACTGACGCGATCACTGATTCAAGGACAGCAGATTCGCGAGCAGCCTGTAAGCACCAGGCACGCCGTACGGCAATTGGCGATGAAATGCGTACGCGAAGTACGTGTAGTCACCCTTTCCATATTTCGCATGCAGCCACCCACCCTTCTGCGGCTGCTGCCCCTTGTCCCACGTCGCAATCATCGGCGTGTACGCCGCGTCCCACGCCGACCAGAACTTCGATCCGCGTTGTTCGACCCACCCGTCGAAGTCGGACTTCGTGATCGTGTTCGGCGTGTTGAACACCGGATCCGAAGGCGCGAGGATTTCGACGGGCGAGTCTTCCTCCGACACTTCTTCCGCGCTGCGCGGCAGGTCGCCAGGGTAGGGAGCAAACTGGGTCGGGACGAGCTCCTGCGTGTTGTAGAGCACGATTAGATTGCCGCCGCTCTTGACGTAGTCGAGCAGCCGACGGTTGTAGGTCCTGAGATCTTCGCGGACGGCGTACGCTCTCGTGCCCGTCATGATGGCGTTGAAGCGGGTCAAGTCCGACGTCGCCAAATCCTGCGCGCCGAGCAGCTGGACGTCTACTCCCAGCTGCGCCAGCCCGCCCGGCACGTCGTCGCCAATCCCCATCACGTAACCGACCTTCAACCCGCGCGCAATGGTGACGTCGATTCCGCGCACGGTCGCGGTCGCGTCCCGATAGAGGTAGCGCGTCTCGAGATCGCGGTGTGCGATCGTGTCGTACCCCTCGCGATACGCTTTTCCGGCCGATGATGCGACCGCCTCAATCCGATACTCCCGGTTCTCGAGTGAGGGAATCGTGACGGTGAATTGATACAACTCACGCTCGCCGGCGTGCGAGAACTGAAATGCGTGCGACGGGGGCTCGACTCTCCAGCCAGCCGGCACTTTCAACGTCAGCGCGCCGTCCGATTTGCCCTCACGGTTGTTCAGGACCTCGGCTTTCAGGCTGACCTTTTTCTCCGGGGCGGCCAGAGGCGTCACCGCCTGCGCCGGCGAGAGCGTGACGGCGATGGCCGGCACGATCGCGAGGACGCGCGTGTCGGAGCCGTAGGGCAGGTTTGCATCGAGCCGCGTGACAGGCCGGCGCGTTTCGACGCTCACGCCAACGATCTGATACTTGGCGACCGCGATGAGCGGCGGTTCGGCCCATGGCCGGGAGATCTGCATTTCGTCGGCGATCGTGTATCGCGCCTCCTGGATCGATTTTCGAGAAAAGTACGGCCGCGTCAGCAGCGCATCGTCGGGCACCGTGACCGAAAACTTTTGCGAGACGGGCTGATTCGACTTGGCGTCCGACGCCGCGGTCTCACCATTGATCGACCATCTGCCCGTTGCGTGAAGGTTCACGGTCACCGACGTCAGGTCGATCGCGCCGCGGTTGACGAAGACCGTCCGCACATCGAAGGTCTGCCCCGGCGTGACCGGCGGCATCTCCGCGGGCCCGGCGTTGAAGGGACCGGTTGGCTCCGGCGTGCCAGCAGGCTGCGCGATTGCCGTGAAGCTGATGCCGAGCGAGGCATCGATCGCGTCCCCGATCTGCTTTTCCTTCAGCTCGAGCACATGGAGGACGTCGGTGTCGGCGCCCAGCTGCTTCGTCGCGGCGCGGGTCGCGCTCAACGCGCGCGCGAGGGCGGGAGCCGCGGCCGACGGATCGGTCCATTTGAATGCCTGTACGGCGGACTTGATCTCGCGATCGATTGCAGACAGCAGACCTTCCGCATCTCCGGGCGGTGTCTTCCGCAGCGCGCGATAGAGTCCCGGGACGGTGGTGTCGATTCCATCGAAGAAGCTGGACTCCTTTGCCGGCGCGTCGACGATCGACTGCAAGCGCTTGTAGTATGAGATCGACGGTCCTGGCTTCGGGCTGAAGCGACCGGCGTTCTGCGAACGCTGGAAGCTCAGACCCAGACGCGCGAATGTCTGATACGAATCGCCGAGCACCGGATCGTATCGGCCGGTGTCGACGCGGATCGTCCAGTCCTCGTTCTCGCGAACGCCCCCCATATACAGCTTCAGCGGCTGCCAGGGCTTCAACCCGGCCGAGAGCTGATCGGGGAACATCTCTGGATCTCGTGCGGCTTTGAACGCGTCCTGCGTGATGAGACCCGCGGTCTGGTGATTGCCGTGACCGTCGCGCTGATTTCCCTGGAAGCGCGCGATCAGCACGAAGGGACGGTCTGTCCGAATCACCCGAACGACGTCGCGCAGAACGTTCTCACGGCCCCACTTCTCGAGCGCCTCATCGAGCCGCTTGGAAAACCCGTAGTCGACCACGCTCGTGAAGTACTGCTGGTCGACGCCGTAGTATCGATCCGCAATCAGGAGCTCCTCCGTCCGGATCAAACCGACGGCATCGAACAGCTCCGGGCCGATGGTGTTGTCACCCGATTCGCCGCGACTCAACGTCAGTAACGACACGCGCGCACCCTGACCACGGCTCAACATCGCCAGCACCGCGCCGTGCTCGTCGTCGGGATGCGCGGTCGTGTGCATGGCGCTCGCGGTCGTCTGAAGCTTCAGCAGCTTCTGCCAGGTGCCGGAGGCGCCCGCGTCCTGCGATAGCACCTGCGCCACGTCGCGCGGCGCAGCGAAGGCAACAAAGATCACAATGCCGGCATAGGTAAGTGGTTTTCGCAAAATGGTCATGGTGTGTATGCCCGGCGCGATTCTACCGCCGTTCCGTTTGCCTTCCCGCTTACTTCATCCTGAGAAACGGCCCCCGGGCCCCTCACGAAGCCCACGAAGACCACGATGACCACGAAGAAGAACACAAAGAAACCTTAATGAGTCGTCGTGAATTGCGCAGGACGGCTGGCGGTCGTTCGACGCCCTTGGTCACTTCTGGTCGCTATCGGTGGAAGAGCACTTCTATCTGGTGTGGCCGATTGTCGTTTTGCTTCTGCCGCGGTCGAAGCTGATCGCGATCGGTCTGTTCTCCATTGCGTGCTGTTCGCACTTTCGCGTTTCGCGGGCTCGACCTTCGCCACGCCTTCACCCACGCGATACCGGAAGAGGCTATTTATGAGATAGGTTCAAGTATCGATCCAAAGAAAAATGCGAGAACCGTTTGCCCGATCGTGAGAATGACGGCATCTTCGGAGGCAGCCCCCCTCGGAACATCCCCATGACGAGCAGGATGAGGCCAAGGACAGCGCCAACCCGCGGCGCCGAAACTGCTATCCGAGCCACCTTGGCCACAGAGAGTTTCGATGGCAGCACGGGCGGTCGCGTGAGGAAGCGTCGGCAGCTCGGGACGATCGAGGGCAGCCCTACATTCCGATTTGCAGCCTGATCAGCGAATTGCGCGGACGCCTTAGGCGCTCCGAACAGGCGCTTCCCTACAGGATCACGTCACACGCAACGCCACTATCGGGTCGACTGTCATTGCGCGTCGCGCTGGGAAATAGCAGGCAGCAGTGGCAACCGCCGTCAGCAAGAGCGAGACCGTCGTGAACGTCAGCGGATCGCTGGCGGTCACGCCAAACAGCAGACTCGAGCTCGCGCGCCCCAGCCACGAAGCTCCCACGAGCCCGATTGCGACACCGGTCAGGCTTAACGTCAGCCCCTCACCGATAATCATCCGGAAGATGACGCCTCGCTGTGCGCCGATGGCCATGCGCAAGCCGATTTCCTGTGTGCGTGTTGCGATGGAGTACTGGATGAGCCCGTAGATCCCGACAGCGGCCATCAGCAGCGCCACGATGGAGAAGCCGGTCAGCAGCGAAGTCTGAAAGCGACGCTGCGCGAGGTAGCTTCCGAACTGCTGCTCCAGAGGCGCGACCCCAAAGATCGGCGCATTTTTCTCCACCCGACGCACGGCCGCCCGAAGTGCCCCGACCATCGCCAGCGGGTCGTCCGACGAGGTTCGTATGAAAAGAGCCACGTCCCGGGGGGGATGATTCTGCGCGAGCGACACGAACATCTGCGGGAGCACTTCGCGCTCCAGCCCCTGCCGCCGCATGTCGCCGATCACACCCACCACCGTGTACCACGGGCCGTCGGAATCCCGCGGGCCCAACTTGACCCTTCTGCCTACTGGATCGTGCCCCGGCCACGAGCGCCGAGCCATCGCCTCGTTGACAATCGCGACCCACGGAGCCTCGGGCCGGTCCCCGATCGAAAAGAAACGGCCGCGGAGCAACGGCGTTCCGAGGGTTCTGAAGAAATCCGCGCTGACCTCGTCTCTTGTGAACCGCAGGCGCTCGGAAACCGTTCCGTCGTCCCGTTCCGCAGTGAGGACTTGTTCCCTGGGGTTAACATGGAACAGATCGTCGATGATGCCGGCGCTCTCCACACCCGGAACCGCCTGAATCTCTTCGAGCACGCGGTGGTACAGGTCGATCCGTTGCGCGGGGACGCTGAAGGTCGTCGGGGGGGAGACCTCCATCACGAGGACCCGCTCAGGCCTGAATCCCGGATCAATGTTGTTCACGTACCGCCAGCTGCGGACGAGCAGACCGGCGCCGACGAGCAAAACGATCGCAAGCGCAAACTCCGCCACCACGAGGGTGCGGCGGATTCGACGGGTGGATATTCCGCCCGAGACACTTCTGCCACTCTCCTCGCCGGACGGACGTAGGTCGCGGCGCAACGTGGTAATCGCTGGCGCCAGCCCCACCAGGATTCCCGCCAGAAGAGACGTGGCCAGGGCCCAGCCGAGGACGCGCAGATCCAGGCTCACTTCATTCAGACGCGGCAAGTTGTCAGGGCCGAAGGTACGGATGAGCCGAATACCTCCAAAGGCGAGCAGTGTGCCCATCAATCCAGAGACGGCGGCGAGCAGGACGTTTTCGGTGAGCAGCTGCCGCACGATCCGTCCGGCGTTCGCTCCAAGCGCAGCGCGAACGGCCATCTCGCGCGCGCGAGCGGTGCTGCGCGCCAGCGAGAGGCTTGTGACGTTGGCAGCGGCGATCAGGAACACGCAAAACACTGCGCCGCCGAGCATCCACAATGCCAATCGCGATTTGGGTCCGACCATGTAAAGACTCAATGGGACGACGCTGATGCCCCGATTCCTTTCGGCCGCCGGCAACTGATCGTTGAGGCGGCGGGCGATTGCGCGCATCTCCGTCTGGGCCTGGTCGAACGTTACGCCCGGTCGAAGTCTTCCAACGACGAACCAGGTGTCTGGGCCGCGCACGCTGCGGCGGGTCGTGTGCGGCTCCCACACGTCTGCATCGAACCTCGCGATTTGGAAATCAGCAGGGAGGATGCCGATGATCTGGGAAGGAAAGCCGTTGAGCACGAGAGTCGCGCCGAGCGCATCGTACGAGCCTCCGAATCGCGCTTGCCAGAAGCGATGACTGATCATGACCAGTCGTTGCCGTTGCTCGGTTTCTTCGGTCGAAAAGCTGCGCCCCAGGACGGGCCGGACACCGAGGAGTGGAAGCAGGTTGGGGGAGATACTCGCGCCGACGATCTGCTCCACCCCGTCTGCTCCCGTCAGCGTCGTGGACACGGAATCGAAGGTGGCCATGTCCGCGAAGTTCTGACTTTGACCCCGCCACTGTTCGACATCCCAAAGTGCCGATCTGCCCTCGCGGAGGTCCTGAGTCGGATCCTCGGTCCACAACATCGCCAACTGTTCCGGCAACCGATACGGAAGGGGCCGGAGCAGAACCGCATTCAGAACGCTGAACATGGCGGTGTTGGTGCCAATGGCCAGCGTCAGTGTGGCTGCCGCAGTCGTCGTAAAAGCCGGATTCTTGCGGAGCGTGCGAAGCGCATACCGCAAGTCACGCGGCAATTCCTCCAGCCACATGAATGACCGCGCCTGCCGATACACCTCTTTGGTCTGAGGCACGCCACCGAAACTATGCTGGGCGGCCCGGCGCGCCTCCTCCGGGGAAAGGCCCTGCTGGACGTACTCCTCTGTCGCTTCGGCAAGATGGCTGGTGATCTCGTCGTCGATCTCGCGATCCATCTGCCGAAAACGGACGAGGGCCCACAGCCGAAACAGAAAGATCCGCAGGTGTGTCATGAGGGGTTCTTCGAGATCTTCAGGAAGCGTTCAACGATGCTCGCTGCACGCTGCCACTGCGCTTCTTCCTTGTGGAGCTGCTTGCGCCCGACGGGTGTCAGTGCGTAGATCCTCACGCGGCGGCCGGTCTCGGATGTGCCCCATTTGGACGAAATCCAGCCCATCTGCTGCAGCTTGAGCAGCGCCGGATACAGAGTGCCCTGGTTGAGTGCAAGCTGATTCCCGCTGATCTGTTCGATTCGCCGCGCGATCCGATACCCGTGCAGCGGGCCCAAGGCCTCCAAGGTCTTGATGACCATCAAACCGAGGGTGCCGTATTTTGTTCTCGCGATGAGTTCCACTCGACACCGTGCCGTGAACCGCGTGTGTTCCTCATCATTTCTGTGCTTCTTGGCCGATACAGCTACGGCCCGTACGTCTTCCATTATCCGATTTTCTTTTTCCTCTTGGAGCAAGACAGCTTGCACCTGGATGGGTCCCGCAGCTATTTGGGTCCTCATTACCAAGGACGATGGTGTTCGTGTTATCCGGCACCGCGCTTTTCGACCATCGTTGCGTTTACGTGGGGAAATAGAATTCGAACATCGGAGTCATGACGGGCTCACGGATGAAATCGAAAAGGAAGCGCGCAAGCGGGGTTAGGTCGCCCGCCTAGAAGTACACCTTCACCGCCAGCTGCACCTCCCGCGGCGTGCCCAGCGTGCTCGTGATTCGCCCGAAGGCGGCAGGATTGGCGACGTTCGCGGCGGGGAAGTCGTAGCTGACCCAGTTGAACAGATTGAACGTCTCTAGGCGGAACTCGAGCCGTTTGTCGCCCCAAGGGATCGTTCGGAACAGCGACATGTTCATCGACTTGAATCCTGGCCCGCGGACGTTGTTGTACGGACAGTTGCCGTACGTGAACGGCTGGAGGTTGGTGAATGCGTTGATGTCCATCCAGCGATCGATTGTCTGATCGAAGCCGTCCGGCACCGGATCGCCGACGCAGTCTGCGCGCGTCGTTCGACCCGGACCGGTTCCTGCCTGATCGGTAGCGCTGATCGAGAACGGCCGGCCGTCGCTCAGCGTGAGGATCCCGTTGATGCTCCAGTTGCCAAGGATGGCACCCGTCGCGCCGTTCGGATCCCACGTTCGTCCATGGCCGACAGGCAGCTCGTAGATGAAGCTCGTGACGAATCGTTTCGGGACGTCGAACGGCAGCCGACCGTAATCGGCCGCGACGTCGTACGCGTTCAACGGCACGTTGCCCGTCGCGCCGCCGCCGGCACTCAGGTGGTCGAGGAAATTGCCGTTCGCTCTCGAGTAGGTGAACGACGATGTGAACGCGAGTCCGGCACTCAAGCGGCGCTGGACGCGAACCTGCAGCGCGTTGTAGTCCGCCTTGCCGTTGGTTGCGATCTGCTCGAGGTACGCTGTACCGAAGCCGTACTGCGCGTACGGAAAGACGACGACGTTGCCTGGATTGATGATGCCCTGATTGAGATTGCGCAGCTTGCGCCCGTGTCGCGTCCTGTTACCGACGTACTCGACGTCGGCAACCATTTTCGCCCCGATCTGATACTCGGCCCCAGCGCTGAACTGCTGCACCATCGGCGTGAGCTGGTTCGGATCCTGAATCCGCCACATGATCGCAGCCTTGTTGACGTTCGACGCCGAGATCGGTGTGAAGCCGTTGCGGAGCACGATCACAGGCGGATCGTTGCGTGATGCCGCCGAGAGGTTGACGTCGATGAGCTGCGGCGGGTTCAGCGCGAGCTGACTCTCGCTGCCGTACCGATCCTGCTGCTGGTAGAAGATCCCGTAGCCGCCACGGAGGACCAGCGTCGGCCTCAATGAGTATGCGGCGCCAACCCGCGGCGCCCAATCGTTGCGGTCCGGGTGAATCAGCGTTCGATCGTAGATGCTGCCGGAATCCTTCGACGTGAGGACCGTGCCGGTCGCCGGGTCGATGTTCGTCAGCGCGTGATCGCGTGCCTGGCTGGGCGTGAAGTATTCGTAGCGGACTCCGTAGTCGAGCGTCAGATCGGACGAGATGCGCCACGAGTCCTGCGCGTACCCTTGCCAGCCATCACTGTACAGATTTGCCTCGTGGAAGAGCGTCAAGCCTTGAGTCGTCACGAGGCCGAGCAGGAAGTCGCCGTACCCGGCACCCGAGTAGCGAGCGTCGGAAAACGTCAGCGTGCCGTTGAGCGACTGCAGATCGATGTAGTCCAGGATGTCGCGGCGCCGTTCGATGCCGAACTTGAAGTTGTGGGTGGCCTTCGTCCAGGTGAGGTTCTCGGCGAACTGGTACACCTGGGATTTCTGGAACTGCGGCCGGAAGAACGGACCGCCGATGCGAGTGAATCCGCCTCCGATGGTGACGAACGGGATCCCTCCGCTGTACCGCGAGTCGTTCGGGACTCCGGTGAGGCCGATCTGGCTATTCACGTCGACGCCGAACGCCGGATGGACCACGTCCGAATCGATTTGGTTCCACGCTCCGCGAAACTCGCTGATCAACGAGCTCCCGAACACTCGCGACCACCCGACGACGGCGTTCTGACCGACGTTGCGGATGTCGCTCGCGAAGTTACCGTTGGCGATTGGATCGTCGAGCGCCGGCGGCTCGACGCGGTGCGTGTTCATGTAACTGAAGCGTCCGAACAGTTGATCGCGACCGGACTTGAAGTTGTGATCGACGCGCCCGTCGAATTGATTGATGTCGCTGTCGAGGACGCCATTCGAGATGTAGTTCGGGTTGCCGAACGAGCCGGGGACGCCTGCCTTGGCCAGTTCCGACTGGATGTTCGGCAGCGGGTAGTAGCCCTGGATCGCACGCGAGACAGGATCGACGCACGCCGGGTTGATGGTCTTCGCTGTGACATCCAGGCACCCTGACGGGATGAACGGCGACGTCGTGAGCGTACGCGAGAGCTCGACCAGGTTTCCCTGGCGCATGAGCGCCGTCGGGACGACTGACAGGTTCGTCTGCGCCTGCTCGGTGCGCGTCGCCTGGTAATCGCCGAAGAAGAACGTGCGGCCGCGAACGATTGGACCGCCGAGCGTGCCGCCCAGAATGTGCTGGTTGAACGCGCCTTTTGCGCGGTTGGCGCGGTTGTTCTCCCACCGGTTCGCGTTGAACGCTTCGTCGCGGAAGAATTCGAACGCGCTCCCGCGGAAATTGTTGGTGCCTTGCTTGATCGACGCGTTGATGATTGCGCCGGCAGCCTTCCCGAATTCGGCCGAGTATGTCCGCGTCTGGACCTTGAATTCCTGCAGCGCGTCGACCGGCGGCTGAACGACCTGCAGGCTGCGCTCCTGGAGGTTCGTCGAGCCCGAGTTGTTGTCCGCACCGTCGAGCATGAAGTTGTTCCACGTCGCGTAATTGCCGTTTGCGTTGAAAAACGTGTCCTCGCCGCGGCTCGTGATCCCGTTGGGCGCCAGCACCACGCCCGGCGTCAGAAATGCGAGCTCCGCATACCGTCGTCCGAGCAGCGGCAGGTCCTTGAGCTGCCGCTCGTCCACGGCATAGCCGATGCTCGCGGTTTCGGTCTGGAGCAGCGGCGATTCACCTTTGACGACGACCTCCTCGGCGAGCTGGCCGACTTCCAGCGTCAGGTTGATTTCGATGCGGTCCTGCACGTTGAGCTGCACGTCCGAACGGACGGTCCGGCGAAATCCCTGCAGCTCCGCAGCAACGCTGTAGGTCCCAATGCGAAGATTGGGAAAGAGGTACTGTCCGCTCGCATTCGTGATCGCCGTCAGCGTCACGTTCGTGCCCGTCTGTGTCGCCGTCACCGTGACGCCGGGCATCACGGCGCCGGATGCGTCCTTGACAGTACCGACAATCGATGCGGTATCCGTCTGCGCGAACG
>JBKPCD010000217.1:0-22323 GCA_046727175.1 Acidobacteriota bacterium
CCCCTACCCCGATGCCGAGCGAATCCTCCAGGTCTGGGAGAAGCCGCCAGGCGGCGGAAACAACGTCGTCTCGACGGCGAACTTCCTCGATTGGCAGCGGCAGAGCGACGTCTTCGAAACGATGGTCGCCACGAGTGGCGGGTCGATGACGCTCTCCGGCCAGGGGGATCCCCTCATGCTCCGCGTTGGGCGCGTTTCGGCAGGTTACTTCGATGTGTTCGCCATCAAGCCTGCGATCGGAAGGACGTTCGCGCCCGACGAGGACCAACCCGGCAAGGACAGCGTGGTCGTATTGAGCCACCGGATCTGGATGACACAGTTCGGGGCCGACGTCGGTCTCGTGGGTCGGACGATCACGCTGGACGGGCGGCCGTTCACGGTGATTGGCGTGATGCCCGAGGGCAGCGCGTTCGACCGCGGGTTCAACAAGATGTGGCGGCCGCTCGCCTTTGCACCGAACGAGCACGCGCGCAACTTCCATTGGCTCGGTGTCATCGCGCGGCTGAAGCCAAGCGTGACGATGGACAAGGCGCGCGCGCAGATGGATGCAATCGGCGCGCGGATTGCGAGCGAGTATCCGGATTCCAACAAGAGCTGGGGCGTCTCGCTCGTCCGCTTCGTCGACGTGGTCGTAGGACAGCAGCTGAGAAGCTCCCTGCTCGTGTTGCTCGCGGCCGTGGGCATGCTGCTGCTCATCGCGTGCGCCAACTTGGCGAACCTGACGCTCGCGCGCGGGACGGCTCGCGAGCGCGAGGTTGCGGTTCGCGCGGCGCTCGGCGCGGGACGCAGCCGCCTGATCCGTCAGTTCCTGACGGAGAGCGTTCTCCTCGCGACGATCGGCGGCGTCGTCGGCGTGGCGGTCGGCTACGGAATGATGACGTTCCTCAAGTTCATTCTCCCTCCGTTCACGCTGCCAGCAGCCGTTCGAGTCGACATGGATCTGCGATTACTTGCGTTCGCTCTCGCATTATCCGTCGCAACCGGTCTCGTGTTCGGTCTGGCGCCCGCGCTCAGCGCGACCAAGCCGGATCTCGCCGGTGCGATGAAGGAAGGCGGACGAGGGGCGAGCGCCGACGGGGCGCGGCGGCGCCTGCGCAGCGCGCTGGTCGTGACCGAAGTCGCACTGGCATTCATCCTGCTCGCGGGCGGCGGTCTCCTCGTCCGCAGCTTCTTCCAGATGATGCGTGTCGAGCTCGGCCTCGATCCGACGAACGTGCTGACGATGCGGCTGCCGATTGCGAACGACCGATTCCCGTCGACGACACAGTTGACCGGGTACGTCCATGACCTCGTGAACCGCGTCCGTCACGTCCCCGGCGTGAGCGGCGCCGCAGCCACGGACACGCTGCCGCTCGAGGGATACAGTAACGGCATGCCGCTCCTGATCGCTGGCCGAGCGGTCGTCGATCGCGCCAATCGGCAGGGTGCCGGCTTCAAGATGGTCCACGCGGAGTACTTCCGAGTGCTTGGCATCCGTATTGTAAAGGGCCGGGGCTTCGCCGATCGGGACGTCAAGGGAGCGCCTCCGGTCATGGTCATCAACCAGACGTTCGTCCGGCGATTTTTGCCCAACGAGGATCCGATCGGCCAGCACGTGCTGGTGCAAGAGATCGTGACAGGCAGCCCTCAGCTCGGCCCGGAGATCCCGTGGGAGATCGTGGGTGTGATCGCCGACGAGCGCACGAGCTCCCTCGAGGGTACGAATCGGGCCGGCATGTACGTGCCGATGGATCAGAGTCCGACAACGTCCCTCAATCTCGTCGTGCGCGGTCGGGTGGAGGCAGAGACGCTCGGCCGTGCCGTCACGCAAGCGGTCCACGACATCGATCCGAAGCAGGCAGTGACCGACATCCGCACGCTCGAGCAGATCAAGAGCGAGTCGTCTGCAAGCACGCGGCTTCGGACGACGCTGCTCGCGGTGTTCGCGTCGCTTGCGCTCCTCCTGTCGGCCATCGGCATCTACGGTGTGATTTCGTATACGGTCGCACAGCGCACGCATGAAATCGGCGTGCGCGCAGCGCTTGGGGCGAGCGGCGCGAACCTGCTCCGGCTCGTCATGTCCAACGGACTCGTTCTGACGGGTATCGGGCTCGCTGTCGGCGTCGCCGGCGCAGTCGCGCTGACGCGGCTCCTCGGCACGCTGCTGTTCGGCGTCGGCGCACGTGACCCGATCACGCTGACGGTCTCGGCGATCGTCCTCGCGATCGTGGCGATGCTCGCGTGCTACGTTCCCGCTCGACGCGCGGCCAAGCTGGATCCGCTCGCGGCGCTGCGGGAAATGTGAACGTGAAGAGGCTTTGGGCTCACGGCTTTGGGCTTTGGGCATTCGGTGATTCGTCCGGCAAGGCACCGATCGAAAACTTGTACACTGCCAACGGAGTGAGTTACTGTCACTCCTGAGTTTCGGCAGACTGTGCCCAGAGCCCTGAGCCGAGGACGGTCACAGCCATGTCACCATTCCTTCAAGACTTCCGCTACGCCCTCCGCACGCTGCGACGAAGCGCGGGACTCACCCTCGTCATCGTCGCCTCGCTCGCGATCGGTATTGGCGCGAACACCGCGATTTTCAGCGTGGTGAACGCGCTCATGCTGAAGCCGCTTCCCTATCCGGATCCCGACCGCCTTGCGGTCTTGTGGCTGCGTTCGCCCGGCATCAACATTCCGCAGGACTGGCCGTCGCCCGGTCAGTACATCGACGTTCGATCCGAGAACCGCTCGTTCGAGGAGATGTCGATCTCGCAGGGACGCAGCGGAACCCTGCTCGGCATGGAACAACCCGAACGCGTCGAGGCGTTGCTCACCTCTTCGAGTCTTTTTCATCTGTTGGGCGCCAAGCCGCTTCACGGACGTCTGCTCCTCCCCGAGGACGATCAACCAGGCAAGCCGCTCGTCGTGGTCCTCAGTCACGGTTTCTGGAAGCGGCTGTTCAACTCGGATCCAAACGTCGTCGGAAAGACCATCACGTTGAACGGCGTAGTTCCGGGTGGCGGTGAAAACAAGAATCAGTTCACGATCGCCGGCGTGCTCCGGCCGGAATTCATGCTGAACGCCGAAGTCATGCCCACCGTCGCGAGCATCACACGGATGGACCTTTTCCTGCCGCTTCAGATGCCTGCGGATTGGGTGAATCGTCGCGGCGACGAGAACTATAACCTCATGGGCCGGTTGAAGCCGGGCGTGACGATGGCCCAAGCCAAGGCGGACGTCAGTGCAATCGCCGCGCGGATTCGCGAGAAGGATAAACGCGACCGCACGTTCACGATAGACGTCGTGCCGCTTCGCGACCAGGTCGTCGGCGACGTGCGGCGAGCGGTGCTGGTCCTCCTTGGATCGGTGACGCTCGTGCTTCTGATCGCGTGCGCCAACGTCGCGAACCTGCTTCTGACCCGCGCCACCGGCCGCCAGAAGGAAGTCGCGATTCGTACGGCGCTCGGCGCGCGCTGGCAGCGGCTCGTGCGGCAGTTGTTGATCGAAAGCGTGCTGCTCGGGCTCCTGGGCGGAGCGGTCGGCCTGCTCATCGCCGAGGCGAGCCTTTACGTCGTCCGCACGGTCAATCCCGGCAACATCCCGCGGCTCGACGTCATCGGCATCGACATCAGCGTGCTTGCCTTCACGTTCGCGGTTTCAATCGTCACCGGTGTGGTGTTCGGGCTTGCGCCGGCCGTACGCGCCGTGAGAGTCGATCTGAACACCGGCCTCAGGGCTGGCGGGCGCGGCGCCCATGCCGACGGCGGCCTCGGCACGTCGAGACAGCGGCTCCGCAGCCTGCTCATCGTCTCCGAAGTCGCGTTCTCGCTGATGCTGCTGATTGGCGCAGGGCTTCTCATCCGCAGCTTCATCCGCCTTCAGAACGTTTTACCGGGATTCAATCCGGACAGCGTGATCTCGATGCGCCTTGGCGCAAGCGGACGGCAGTTCGCCAATCGCGATCTCGCGCTCGAGTACTACCGTCAGCTCGGCGATCGCATCTCGAGCGTGCCGGGCGTGACGGTGCGCGGCGCGGTGTCTTCGCTTCCCTTCACGACTGCCGTTGGCTGGGGGTCGATAAATGTCGAAGGTTTTACTCCGAAGCCCGGACAGGAGCTGCAGGTCGACCAGCGCGCCGCCACGCCCGACTACTTTCGGACGATGGAGATCCCGCTCGTGAAGGGGCGCTACTTCACGGCGTTCGACACCATGCAGAACGCGCAGCCCGTCGTCATCGTCGATGAGAAGTTCGCGCAGCGGTTCTGGCCGAACGAGAATCCAATTGGCAAGCATGTGTGGAGAGATCCGAAGCAGCAGTTGACGATCGTCGGCGTCGTCGGCACCGTGAAGCAGTACGGGCTCGACATCGACGGGCGCATCGTCGTGTACCGCCCCTCGCCAGGACTCCTCTCCTATCACGTCGCGCGCACGTCGACAAAGCCGGAGTCGGTCGCCAATGCCGTCGTGCGCGCGATCCACTCGGTCGATCCCACGATTCCCGTCTACGACATCAGGACGATGCGAGACCGCATGAGCGATTCCCTGGCTCGCCAGCGATTCTCCACGATCATGCTGGGCGCGTTCGCGGTGTTTGCTCTGATGCTGGCCGCCGTCGGCGTGTACGGCGTCATGTCGTATCTGGTGACTCAGGGAACGCACGACATCGGCGTGCGCATGGCGCTTGGCGCCCAGCGCAGCAGCATCGTTGGTCTCGTCATCCGCCACGGGCTGGAGCTGACGATTGCCGGCGTCGTGATTGGGATCATCGGCGCGGCCTTGCTGACGCACGTCATGACCAGCCTGCTGTTCGGCGTCAGCGCCACCGATTTCGTCACGTTCTCAGCTGTGCCAGTAGTCCTGACGGCTGTCGCGTCACTGGCCAGCTATCTGCCGGCGCGTCGCGCGACGCACGTGGATCCAGTCGTGGCGCTCAGGGAGGAGTAGACGTTAGCGAAGTTCGGGTTCCCGGTTCCACATTCCGGTTCCTGCTCCAAAGCTCAGTTCCGCTGCGATCTGGATACTCGAGCACGTCGAATCGATTCGGCGTACCGGCGACGAACGTCATCCAGGTGAGACATCGCGGCTACGCGCCAATCTGCCGGACGGTGTTGGGCAACACGAGTACGAGACCCACGCGCACCGCGCGTCAGTTGTCGTAGTACAGATAGAACTCGTGCGGGTGGGGACGGAGACGGATCGGGTCCAGCTCCCGTTCGCGTTTCCACGCGATAAACGTCTGCACCAGGTCGTCCGTGAACACGCCCCCCCGGGTCAGGAACTCGTGATCCTGTTCGAGGGCGTTGATGGCCTCCTCCAAGGATCCCGGAGTCGTGCGGATCCCCTCGCGCTTCATCTCGTCGCGTGTCATCTCGTAGATGTCGCGGTCGAGCGGCGCGCCAGGATCGATCTTGTTCTGTATACCGTCCATCATCGCCATCAGCATGGCCGACCACGCGAGGTACCCGTTCGAGCTCGGATCCGGACACCGGAACTCGAGCCGCTTGGCCTTTGGACTCTTCGAGTACATCGGGATCCTGATCGAGGCGGACCGGTTCCGCGCCGAGATCGCGAGGTTGACCGGCGCCTCGAAGCCCGGCACGAGTCGGCGGTAGGAATTCGTCGTCGGCGCCGCGAACGCGAGGATCGCCGGCGCATGTCTGAGCAGCCCGCCCGCGGCAAAGAGTCCAATCTGGCTCAAACCCGCGTACCCGTCACCGGCAAAGAGCGGCTTGCCGTCCTTCCAGAGCGACGTGTGCGTGTGCATGCCGCTGCCGTTGTCTTCGAAGATCGGCTTCGCCATGAACGTGACGGTCTTTCCATGCCGCTTCGCCACGTTCTTACAGATGTACTTGTACCACATGAACTGATCGCACATCACGAGCAGCGGCTGGAACCTCATGTCGATCTCACTCTGCCCAGCCGTGGCGACCTCATGATGGTGCGCCTCGACAACGATTCCGATCTTGCGCATTTCGTAGACCATTTCGCCGCGCAGATCGTGGAACGTGTCGGTAGGGCTCACGGGGAAGTACCCGCCCTTGAAGCTCGGTTTGTACCCGAGATTCGGCTCCTCGATGCGTCCTGTGTTCCAGGCGCCTTCCACCGAATCGATCTCGTAGTACCCCTTGTGTTGGTTCTGCTCGTACCGGACCTCGTCGAAGATGAAGAACTCTGGCTCGGGGCCGATGTGGCACGTATCGGCGATGCCGCTCTCGCGCAAATAGGCCTCGGCTTTCCGCGCGACGTGTCGCGGGTCGCGGGTGAAGTCCTGTCTGCTGACCGGATCGACGATATTCGCAATCACGCTGATCGTCGGTCGCGTGAAGAAGGGATCGAGCCGAGCCGTCCCGGCGTCTGGGACAGCCATCATGTCGGACTCGTGAATGCCCATCCACCCGCGAATCGACGACCCATCGAAGCCCAGGCCCTCGTCGAACGTGTCCTTGTCGAGGTGGTCGATGGGGAACGAACAGTGCTGCCAGCTGCCGAGCATGTCGACGAACTTCAGGTCGACCATCTCGGCTTCGTTCTTCTTGGCATACTTGAAGAAATCGTCGGGTGTCTTTGGGAAGTCTGAGATCGCCATCGTTCCCTCTCTATAAAGCCGTCAGAAACCCTGAACTGGGGAAGGACGAATCAGGCCGTCTTTTTTCAGCGGCCTGCTAAAGCTCAGAGCCGTGCACTCCTAGTAGAGCGCGAACGCGTACAACGTGTCGCCGCTCGCGACGAGCACGTGCTGGCGACCGTCGAGCATGTACGTCTCCGGCGCGTTGGAGACGTTTCCGAGACGCGTGTGCCACAGCGGCTTGCCGTTCGCCACGTCGTAGGCGACGAGGTTCCCTCCGCCGTCGCCACCGAAGAGCAGTCGCCCGGCTGTCGTCAACAGACCGCCTGAACCGTTGCCGCTCGGATAGGGATGCCGCCACGCAACTTTTCCGGTCCGGTAATCGATCGCGGTCAGCGAGCTTGCCCACGAGCCGACATTGGCCACCGTCTTCCCTCCCAGTCCCATCGAGCCACGGGGATCGGGATCCGTGAGGTACAGGATGTTGAAGCCGTTGTTCTCCTGCACGTAGAAAAAGCCTGTATCGGGTGAATAGGCCGGCGGCGGCCAGTTGGTAACGCCTCCTTCGACGGGAGAGACCAGCGAGCCGGGGATCGTCGCTTCCTTTCCGGGATCGGGCTGCGGCCCCTTCTTCGAGGTCAACCCGGTCGACCAGTTCGTGGTCGTTCCGTACTTGGCGGTGACGATGTGCTCGCCGGTAACGCGATCGACCGTGAAGAAGTATCCGTTGCGCGCCGCGGTCGAAACGACCTTGCGCGGCTTGCCGTCGATGGTACCGTCAATCAGGACGGGGGTCTGCGCGGAGTCCCAGTCGTGCGTGTCGTGCGGCGATGTCTGGAAGTACCACGCCATCTTGCCGGTGTCGACGTTGACGGCGACGAGCGAGCACGTGAACAGATTGTCGCCTTTCCGTGCGACCCCGGTGTAACCCGGCGTCGGATTGCCGGTGCCGAAGATGTAAAGCGTCGTCTCGGGATCGTAGACGCCCGGGATCCAGACCTGCCCGCCGCCATGACGCGCGGCCTCGAGGTTCGGCCATGTCTCGAGGCCCGGATCTCCGGGATTCATCGGCACCGAATAGAACTTCCACTGGAGCTTTCCAGTCTCGGGATCGTATGACTGCAGGAACCCTGGCGCGTCGAGATCGTTGCCAGTGCCCACCAGCACGTGGTTGTCGACGATGATCGGGGCGGGTGTCGAGAAGTACTGCTGTTCGAAGTCTGCGATCTCGACATGCCAGCGCTCCTTTCCCGTCCTGGCGTCGAGCGAGACGAGGTAGTCGTCGGGTGTTTCGAAGAAGAGGTAATTGTTCCAGATTCCCACGCCGCGATTGCCGATGTGCGTGCCCCCTCTAGTTTTCCAGAAGTAGTGCCAGAGCTCGCGTCCGTCGTGGGCGTCGAGGGCCCACACGTTGTCGGGCGCCGTCACGTACAAGACCCCGTTGACCTGTAGAATTGCGCCGGAGATTCTCGGAGCGCCTCCCGCCGCGAACTCGCCGCTACCCTCCCCCCCGACGATGATCTGCGAGGCGCCACCACCTCCGCGTCCGCCAAAGCCACCGAATCCGCCAGCGCCGCCAGACACGCCCGGGCCGGCTGTGAGTCGCGCGACCCACCCGAGCGTCAGGTTCTTGACGGTCGTCTCGTTGATCTGCGTGAGCGCGCTGTACCGCCTGCCTGTGTAGTCGCCCGAGTAGGTGGGCCACGAGTCGGCGAGCGGCTTGCGCAACGAGGCAGGATCGAGCAGCACCTTCTCCTGTCCGGCCATCAGCACCGGCGAAAGGATCAACGACGCAGCGAGCACGACTCTGTTGATTGTCATTTCAGGGTCACCAGGTAGGCCGTCACGTCGTGAATGTCCTTGTCGGTGTAGACGGTGAGCAGCTTTCTGTGACCCTCCAGCGGATCGTTGATCTCGACTTTCGGAACCTCGCCGTCGCGGCGGAAGCTGCGCTGGGTTCCGTCTGGCTGCGCGAGAGTGACGATGAAATCGTCGATCCGCACGAGACGACCGGAGACCGTCTCGCCCGACGGTTGTGTGACCGTCACCGTGACCTCACGCGGATTCCGCGCCGGCGCGCCCTCGGCAGCTGGCGCAGGGCCGCCGCCTCTCCCACGTCCACCGCCACCGCCGCCGGAGACCCACGTGTTCTGGAGCTGCATCGGATCGGAGATCCGCGTCGCAACGCCGGCCAGATTGCCGGTCGCGGAATGGCACGAGGCGCACTTCGAGTCGAAGTACGCCTTCCCTGCCGCGGCGTCGCCGACGACGATGTTGAGCGCGACTGCCTCGCCAGGCGGCGGCGCGCCCTGCCCGCGCGATGACGCGGCCACACTGTGTATGAACGCCGCGATCGCCTTGACGTCATCGGGTGGAATATTCATCGGTGGCATCACGGGCATGCCGGGATTCTGACGGCCGTTCTGCACGACCGGAAGAATCAGTTCGCCATCCTGATCGTTGAGCACGAGTTGGGAGCGAAGCAGGTTCGGACCGCCCATGTCGCCGCCTCGCAGGTCGGCGCCGTGGCACGCTCGACACGTCACGCCGTACAGGTTCTTTCCACGCTCGATCTGCGCAGGATCGCCCGGCGGTCGCTGTTGCGCAGGGAATGTCGCCTGACCGCGGCCGCCGCGGCCTCCTTGACCCTGGCCCTGCCCCTGACCCTGAGCCGGCGTGCCTGGCGGCACTTGTGGCTGACCCTGCGCAGCCAGGCGCGCGGCGATACATATCAGCACGAGCAACGCTCCAGCAGCGAGACTGCTTCGAGGACGCATCAAGATCACCTCGACGATAGTCGACGACAGAGAGAAACAGTAATGATATGCGAATTCGCTTGGGGCGACGCAACCAGCGGGACCGGAGCTGAGGCGGTCGGCGTGAGTGCTAGTCGGTTCATCAGCTACGCTCTAACTTGTAGCCTCTAGCTTCTGTCTCCTGTCTCCTGTCTCCTGTCTTCAGGCCCGCAGCTTCTTGTAGTTCTCGAGGCACTGCTTGACCATGGTTAGCTGATCGCCGAGCGATTCCTGTTCGATCAGGTAGTACTCGACGCCGCCGGCGGCTTCCGAGGCCTCGAAGATCTTCTTCCAGGGGACGTCTCCTTCTCCAAACGCGACGTTGTAGCCGCGTCCCTCACCGGCGGCCCAGTCCTTGAGGTGCAGGCTCTTGATGCGTCCCGGATTCTTGTTGATCCATGCAACAGGGTCGGCGCCGACTTCGACGCACGTGCCCACGTCGAGCTGCAGCACGACGTCCTTCGGCGTGTACTCGGCGAGGATGTCCATGGGCCGCATCCCTTCCACGGGACGCCACTCGGCCTGGTGATTGTGATACCCGGCCGCCATGCCCAGCGGACGAAGCTTCTCGGCCGCAATCGTCAAGTGGTCGCCGACCGTCCGCCAACCTGCAGCACCATTGACCTTGCCCGCGCTGGCCATGACGATGGTCGCGCTGCCGATGATCTGATTCAGTTCAATTGCCTTCGGCAGCCCCTCGCGCGTGAACGACTGCGGACCGTTGTGCGTCGAACGGCACTTGATGCCGAGGTCGTCGAGCAGCTTGCGCACGTCCTTCGCAGTGTCCGTCGTCCAGTCGTAATAGGGCGAGTAGAACTCGACCACCTGGTATCCGAGCTTCGCGACCGCTGTCACCGTCCCTTTGAGATCCTTCATCAGTTCGGTGCGAACGGAGTACAGCTCGAGGCCGACCGGCACGTTCTTCGATTGACGAAGAAGCGCGGGCGCGAGCGGCAGCGCACCGGCCAGGCTCAGGAAAGTTCGGCGGGAAATCGGTTGGACGCTCATGGTTCAAAATACCTGGAATCAGCGCGTCTCGAAACGGCCGACACAATTTACAGGAGATCAGGAGATCAGGAAACCTTCTACCGAAAAATTCCTGGCCTTCTGATCTCGTGTTTTGATCCCGACGCTGCATTTTTCAACGGCCCGTTCCCCTCGCAAAAACAATGCTCACAGGAAAAGGCACGTCGACGGTGACGCCGGTCGGCGTCAACGTGCCCGTCTTCTGATCGATCCGAAATTCCACGATGTTGCCTGTCTCCTGATTGGCTGCCAGGAGGAAATCGCCCGAGGGATCGATCGCGAAGTTTCGGGGAGTCTTGCCCTGCGTGGAAACGTGATCGACGGGCCCGAGCGTCCCCTTTGCTGGATCGATCCCGAAGATCGCGATGCTGTCGTGGCCCCGATTCGACGCGTAGACGAATCGCGCGTTCGGATGCACGGCGATCTCGGCCGTGCTGTTCTGACCGCTGAAGCCATTCGGCAGAGTCGACGTCGTTTGTATTTCTTCCATCGTGCCGCGACTCGCGTCGTACCGAAACGCAGTGATCTTCGACGCCAGCTCGTTCAGGGCGTATACGAACCGGCCATCAGGACGAAACGCCAGATGGCGCGGACCCGATCCCGCCGAGATCTTTACGAACGGCGGATCGCTTTGAATGAGCCCCTTCGACGCATCGACCTTGTAGGTGAGGACCTGGTCCAGCCCGAGATCGGCGACCAGCACGAACCGGTTGTCCGGGGACGGCGTCGCTTCGTGCGCGTGCGGCCCCGTCTGACGCTGCGGATGCGCGCTCGAGCCCGAGTGCTGAAAGAATGCGGACGCTTCGCCGAGCGAGCCGTCGGCACGCACCCGATAGGCCGCGACGCTGCCGCCGCCGTAGTTCGCGACGAACAGCCACGTCCCTTTCGCGTCCAGGGCGACATGACACGGTCCCGCGCCACGCGACGACACCGTGTTGATCACCTTCAACGTGCCCGCGCTCGCATCAATCGCGTACGCGGTCACGCTGCCCGCCGTCTGACCTTCGTATTGCGAAATCTCGTTGGCCGCGTACAGGAACCGCTGGTTGGGATGGATCGCGAGAAAGGACGGGTTCGAGGTTGCCGCAGCGAGACCGATCGACGTCAGCTTGCCCGCTGGGATCTCGTAGCGGTACGCGTAGATGCCCTTGCTGGGCGGACGAGTATACGTGCCCACGAACATGATCCAGTCGCCTTCGGTCTTGGCACCTTGCGCAAGGTTGGCTGGCGCGGCAACCGTGATCCACAACAGGCCGATCGTCACGATGAGAGTCGACAGTGGATGAGAATGCATGATTACTGGAGATAAAATGCCCACAACGTGTCGGCGGCGGCCACGACCACATACTGACGGCCGTCGAGCATGTAGGTTTGCGGGCTGTTCGTCAATTGCGCGCCGAGTTGCGCGTGCCACAGGATCTTGCCGTTCGCTGCGTCGAACGCGATGAAGTTTCCCGAAGGATCTCCCGAAAAGACCAGTCCGCCACCCGTCGCCAGCACGCCTGGCTGCTGGCTCGATCCCCAGCCCTGTTGTGCATACGTATGCCGCCACTTCGGCTCGCCGGTCCGATAATCGAGTGCCATCAGCCGCGATTCGAAGAACCCGCCGTGCCACTCCTGACCGCGACCGAGCCCGGTTGGATCGGAAGGATCCGGTGAAAGATAGAAGATGCTGCCCGCGTCGGTCGCATTCACGTAGAGCAGCCCGGTTGCCGGACTGAACGCCTGCGCTGGAAAGTTGACCGCGCCGTCTGACGTCGGGAACACGAGCGTGCCTCCGGGCGAACCCTCCTTCCCAGGGTTCGGCACCAGCACACCGTCCTTTTGCCCCAGGTACGCGTTGCTCATGGCGAACGGTTTGATCACGAGCGGCTTGCCGTTCGTGCGATCGAGCAGGAAAAAGTATCCGTTGCGATTCGTCTGTGCGAGCAGCTTGCGCGGCTGACCATCGATCGTGCCGTCGATCAGGATGGGTACTTCCGTCGCATCCCAGTCATGTGTGTCGTGTGGTGAGAACTGGTAGTACCACACCATCTTTCCGGTGTCTGCGCTCAGCGCAACAACCGAGCAGGTGTAGAGGTTCGCACCTTCGCGACTCTTGCCGTTGTACGTCGGGGTCGGCTGCCCCACCGGTACGTAGACGAGGTTCAATTCGGGATCGTAGGTCGGAGGCTGCCATGGGGCTCCGGCGCTTCGAGCCGCGACCTCGGGATTGGGCCACGTCTCGATCCCCGTCTCGCCGGGCCCGGGGGTCGTCGCCCACTTCCATTGCGAGGCGCCGGTCTCTGGATCGAGCAGCTCCACGAAGCCCTGTGTGCTCCCGACCGGACTGTCGCCGCCAATGCCGACCAGCACGTGATTGCGGATGACAACGGGCGCCGACGTCGACCAGTTGGTCACCCCCTCGCCCGTGAGCTTCCGGCTCCACCGCTCCTTCCCCGTCATCGCGTCGAGCGAAATCACGGTGTTGTCCGGTGCGACGACGAAAAGCCAGGTGCCCAACATGCCGATGCCGCGATTGCCAATGGCGCCGCGACCTCGCCAGACGAAGTGCCAGCGCTGCTTGCCCGTCCGCGCGTCCACGGCGTAGACCTGATTCGGCGTCGACAGATACAGAATGCCGCTCACCATCAGCGGCATCGCTTTGACGATCGGACCGGCCGAGGGAGCCGATGGCGTCATGCTGCCTCGTCCGAAGCCTTGCTGGAGCGGCGGGCCGCTGATGATCGCGCTGTCGGTGCCGGTCGGTGTCCGATAAAACCAGGCGAGGGACAGGTTCTTCGCGTTCGACACATTGACCTGGTCGAGGGGGCTGAAATGACGGCCGGTGTAGTCGCCATGGTACGTAGCCCACGCGTCCGTTGGCGGCTTGAGCAACAGGGCCGGATCGAGAGGACCTTGCGCGAAAGATCCCACATTGACGCCAAGCGCCAGAAGGAGCGCGACCGCTGGTACCCTCGACATCATTTCAACGTCACCAGATACGCCGTGAGATCGTGCATGGCGGTGTCGGTGAGCGTCTTCATATGATCGATGTGCCACTGGAGGGGATCGATCACTTCGACCTTTGGCACATCGCCATTGCGGGCAATCGTGCGCCGAACGCCTGCCGGGTCGGTCAGCGTCACGTAGAAGTCGGTAATCCACATCAGCGTCCCGGAGATCTTTTCACCAGAAGGCTGCGTGATGGTCACCGTGCGCTGCGGCTCCCTGGGGTTTGGGGGCGAGTTGAAGGATCGCGGGTAGCCGCCATCGCCGCGCGGCACGACAATCCGTCCCTGGATAGTCGCGACCGGCAGCCGTGAGCCAATGCCCTTCAGATCGCCGCTGGCGGAGTGGCACTTCGTGCAGCCAGCGGCGTTGAAGTATCTCTCGCCAGCCCGGGCGTCGCCGACGACGACCGCATCGATCGCCGCGCGGCCGCCGCTCCGCCCGGCAGTCGTCCCAATCGAGTGCAGGTACGCCGCGAGATCACTGACTTCCGACGGCGACAGGGCAAACGGTGGCATGCGCTGCTCGGGGCGACCGACCTTCAGGAACTCGCCGAGCTGTTTACCGCCTTCATCGCCCAGGACAATCGACGAGCGTGAGAGATCGGTGTTTACCTCCGCACCGCCACGACCGTCTGCACCATGACAGGCTGCGCACGTCTGCGCGACGATCTGGCGTCCGCGCGCGATTGCATCGGGGGCGGCGCCTCGTGCCTGCGCCCCGGTGAGAACGGACTCCACCGCCCGCGGTGGTCGCGGCCGCGCTGGACTGTTGAATCCGATTGTCGCCAGCGCAGCGGTCGTGATGACGGGTCCCAGCGTCGTCATACGCGTCGGTATGATACGACGCTACGGCCGGCGATGGCGGTCTGGAGCTGAAGAGGACCGCACCAGCGGTGCGCCCGCGAGCTCGGTCAGCCGAAAGGCGCATCGAGAACGACTATCAGAACGCCGTCAAGCTCGACGCGAAACGGCTGATGCTCGGTCACCGAACCATCAGGCGATCGCCGGTGGCGTGATCCCGAATCTGAAAGCGCAGGAACTCGTGGACGGCGTCGATGCCGGGCGGCGAGCTCGCCACGATCGTGATCCGGGCGCCACGCTCGATAGTGCCGAACCGGTAGACGATCGACCCTCCGGCGGCCTTCATCCCTCCGACGCCAGGCGGCTGCAGGGCATGCACGAGCATCGGCGCTTCGAAATTGCCCTGACCGAACATCGTTGCAATGTGACGGAGGTGCGAACGGATCTGCTCGATGGATGCGGCGTCCTCCGGATCGTTCGCGGTCACCTCGATCCGGCCGCCGTTCGTCGTCAGGATGAAGTACTCCGATTGTGCGGCATCTCACCCTGGCTCACAATCCGTGCCCGGAGGCGATCCGCCGTCCCGTGCTGCCGAATTCCGGCCGAGGCACTCGACACGGCGCCGACGGGTTTCGGCAGAACGAGCGTAAACTCCGTCCATGCGAATTCGGTGTCTGGTGGTCGCGGTCGCGTTGCTCCTTGTCGTTGTCGTTCCCGTTCGCTCGCAGTCGACGGCAAGGTCGTCGCTCATCAGGGTCGGCCGTCTTCTCGACGTTCGCGCGGGAACATATCGGGTAGATCAAGGCATCCTGGTCGAAGGAGATCGCATTCGACAGGTCGGCGCGTTCGATGCCATCAAAGCCGGCACACCGAAAGACGCCACGCTTCTCGATCTCGGACGGCTGACGGTGCTCCCCGGCTTGATTGACTGCCACGCGCACCTGCTGGATGGAATGGATCCGGAAAATGGCCCGGGCGACAATCTGGTCCTCACAATCGTGACGGAACCGCCGACGAAGCGTGCGCTGCGAGGCGCGGCGATGGCGCGCGAAGTGCTCGACGGTGGCTTCACCACGGTTCGAAACGTCGGCCACTCGGGGGTCGATGGAGATGTGTCGCTGCGCGACGCGATTCGCAGCGGATGGATCCCTGGTCCCCGGATCGTGGCAACGGCGCGCAAGATTGCGCCTCACGGCGGGCAGGCGCTGAGAGTCCAGACAGGACTCGCGACGGCAATCCTCGATCAGGAGTTCCTGACCGCCAGCAACCCCGACGAAGGACGCCGTGCGGTTCTGGAGAATCTGCGGATCGGTGCGGATGTGATCAAAGTCGTCGCCGACGATTGGCCGCGCGTCATCGGCGAGGACACGCTCAAGGCGATCGTCGACGAAGCACACCGCGTTTCGGTGAGAGTGGCCGTGCACGCAACAACGAAGCTCGGCATCCAGACTGCGATCGCGGCCGGCGTCGACTCGATCGAGCATGGCGATGAAGCTAGTGATGGCCAGCTCAAAGCGATGCAGAGCAAAGGCATCGTGCTCGTGCCCACGAATGTGGCCGCGTGAGATGCTGCCGGTGCCGCGAGCGTTGAGGGCGCGGCCGGATCTGGAGGCGCTCATTGACAAGTTCGTCGCCGGCGAACGTTCGAAACTCGATCGCGCTCGCAACGCCGGCGTCAAGATCGCGTTCGGCTCCGATATGTGGTTCGGTTTCCCGGACAAGACGCGAGGTCAGGCGACGCGCCTCCTGCTCGAGGCGCTGCAGCCCTTCGGGATGTCATCCATCGACGCGTTGCGGACGGCTACCGTGAACGCCGCCGAGTTGATCAACGTTAGCGATTCGGTTGGAACGCTCGAATCCGGGAAGTACGCCGATGTCATCGCCGTCGACGGAGATCCTCTTGCCGACCTGAAGGAGTTGGAGAAAGTGGTCTTCGTGATGAAGGGCGGCATTGTCATTCGGAACGAAGCCTCGCGCGCTCCGCAGTAGGTCGACCCGCCGAGCGCCCGTAGACGATCACCGGCGTGACGCCGTCGATGATTGCGTCTTCGATGGCCGGTAATTCACGGCGAGCTCCTGCAGGATGAATGCACTGACATCCGTCGCCTCGTCGACCTTGTCGTCGAGCGAGCTTCCAATGCCATGGCCGCTCTGCGCCACGCGGAGGAGGATTGGCGCCTTCGAGGAGGTCGCTGACTGCAGGCGGGCGACCATCTTGTACGAGTTCGAGGGCTCCACGCGCGGGTCGTGCACGCCGGTCGTCAGCAGCATGGCCGGATAGGTGTTCCCGTCCTTGACGTGGTGGTACGGAGAATACGCGTAGAGCGTCTTGAATTGTGCAGGATCCTTCACCGTGCCGTACTCGGTGACGTTGAAGGCGCCGTTCGGCTGTGTCTCGACTCGAAGCATGTCGTAGACGCCCACGTAGCTCACGACTGCCTTGGCGAGTTCCGGACGCTGCGTCGTCACGGCTCCCATCAACAACCCCCCGTTGCTCCCGCCCATCAACGCGAGCTTGTCGCGGCTCGTGTAGCCATGGGCGATCAGATGCTGTGCGGACGCGATGAAGTCGTCGAAGACATTCTGTTTGTTCAGAAGGTTACCCGCGCGATGCCACTCTTCTCCGAACTCGCCACCACCTCGTAGATTCGCAACCGCAAAGATCACGCCCTGATCCAGCCAGAACCTCCGGGTCGTCGAGTAGCTGGGGGCCACGTTGACGCCGTATCCACCATATCCATACAGAATCGTGGGATTCGCGTGATCGAGCTTCGTGCCTTTCTTCATGATCAGATTGACGGGCACGTTGGTCCCGTCCTTCGAGATCACGACCTCGCGCCGGACCTCGGCATCACTGAAGTCCACTCGTGTCGGCGATACGAGGGCGGTCTTCGTAGGCTTGGCGCTTGCGTTCGCAATACGGAACCAGGCTGACGGATCGAGGAACGACTCGTTATCGAACAGCACGGCATCTCCGTCGGTTCGCACGAGCTCGGACACGGCCGAGACCGGAACCAGTGGAATCGTTCCTTGCGGGTTCCCCGCCAGGTCGAAGACGCGCAGATCCGACGGACCGCCGACCACGTCGGTCACGTACAGCCGGGTCTTCGTCGGCTCGAATGCATCGATCGTGAACTCCGAATCGTGTTTGACGACGACCGTGGCTTTGCTTAGAGTCGGCGTCGCGAGCGGCAACGAAAGAATCCGGCCGTGAGGCGCGTCCTTCCGCGACAGTAAATACAGCTTCCCATCAACGCCGAAACGCGAACGAACGATCTTGTCGGCGTAGTTCGCGAACTGGCTCCATTTGCCGTCGA
Organism: Acidobacteriota bacterium; assembly: GCA_046727175.1. GTDB lineage: Bacteria > Acidobacteriota > Vicinamibacteria > Vicinamibacterales > 2-12-FULL-66-21 > JBKPCD01. The sequence goes on from JBKPCD010000217.1 coordinate 17,465, forward strand.
CTCCGCGAAGGTAGAACGCGAACTCGCCGCCATCGCCGTTCGCCACTCTCGCCACGACGAACTTTCCGTCATTCGACGTGCTCAACGCGATCTCCGCGATGCGTGGAAAGTCCCTGCCGATCTCGTATGTGTCGGTCTCGGTCTTCGTCCCGAGCTTGTGGAAGTACACCTGCGTGAAGAAGCTCATGTCCTGCTTCGGCCGCTCGGTCCCACGGGGATAGCGGCTGTACCAGAAGCCGGTCGAATCGGCGTTCCACGCAAGCGATCCTCCGGCCGTTCCGCCATTGACGCGCGGCACGACCTCGAAGACTTCCTTCCCGGTGGCGGTCTCGTAGACGTGAACCGAGCCTTCCTCGCTGCCGTTGTCCGAAAACGAGACCGCGGTGTACTTGCCATCGAGCGACGGGACGAAGAAATCAACCGCCGTCGTCCCCTTCGGGTTGATCACGTTGGGGTCGACCACCACCTTCTCGGTGGACCGATCGTCCACGTTTCCGATCGTGACAATGAACGGCTGGTTCTTCGGAGGTTTGGCCTCGAGCGCGAAGAGACGGCCACCGCACCACCGCAGCGCGTAATAGCTGCCGGGCATCTCCGCCACGAGCTCCTTCAGTCGGGATCCTATTGCCGCGTGCGATGGCAGCCTCGCAAGGTACTCGCGAGCGCGAGTGTTCTGTGCGTCCGACCACGCCTTCACCTGCGGGTCGTCGAGGTTTTCCAGCCAGCGGTAGTCGTCGACCACCTTGACCGATCCTTGATATGTGTCGGTGACCGGCTTCTTCGGCGTGTTGGGGATTGGACCAGGCGCGGGCACTTGCGCGGCCTGCACAAGGAAGAGCATCGAGATCACAAGAGCACGCATGGTGGTCTCTCCTTCGATCGGAACCGCCGCCGTGATTATGACCCAAGACGTCGTGCGTCGGCAGACGCTCGTCAGGGCGGCTCGCACGACCTACAATCGAGTTTGTGGCACATGCATCCTCCCGCCGACGACGCCCGGCCGCGCGGCAGAGCCCGCGTGACCTGCGCGTGCTGAAGGAGATTGCGGAAGCCCTCAACGGCGCAGCCGACGTCGATCGCGCGCTCCGCGAATCGCTCGCCCGCGTCGTCGACCTGCTCGGATTGCGTACGGGTTGGGTCTGGCTCATCGACCCCGAGACTGGCCGGTTCTACAGTGCCACCGCACGAGACCTGCCTCCCTTTCTTCGGGATCCCGTCCGGATGACGGGCCGGACGTGCTGGTGCATTGACGCGTATCGATCGGGTGAGCCGACGGCCGAGAACATCGATGTGATCGAATGCAGCCGGCTGCGTGCGGCACTCGGCGCGAAGCGGCCAACGCGCGGCCTCCGGTACCACGCCACCATTCCGTTGTACTTCGGCGATCGCCGGCTGGGCATCATGAACGTTGCCACGCCCCGTTGGCGCCGGCTGACTCGGCGGGAACTCGATCTCCTCTCCACGATCGCCTCGCAGGTCGGTGTGGCGGTCGAACGCGCCAGATTGGCCGAAGAAAGCGTGCGGCTTGCGCGAGGAGAGGAACGTGCACGCCTCGCTCGCGATCTTCACGACACGCTGACGCAGAGCCTCACGGCGATTGGTCTTCACATCGAGGCGGCGATGGGCGCCGTGAAGGACCCGGCCGGCCGCAAGCAGCTGCAGCAGGCGCTCGCCGTGACACGCTCGAGCGTGGACGAAGCCCGCCACTCGCTTCATGCATTGCGAGGCTCGCCGCTCAAAGGACGGCCGCTGGCCGATGCGCTCGTCGCACTCGGACGCGAGATCACCGCCGAGACCGGGACGCGGGTCTCTGTCCGATCTTCGAGTCGCGAGCCGTTGCCGTCGCACGTCGAAGAGCAGATGTTCCGGATCACTGCCGAAGCGCTGACGAATGCCCAGCGTCACTCGAAAGCAACCGACGTACACGTCACGTTGACGCTCACGCCTCGTCTGGCGCGGCTCACGGTGGTTGACCACGGGCAGGGCTTCGACGCGCGCGCGCCGTCGCTTGGCTTCGGGATCGCCGGAATGCGCGAGCGATCGGCCCTCATCGGCGGTCGGCTGGACGTGCAATCGCGTCCCGGAGGCGGGACGCGGATCACCCTCACCGTCCCGCGCGGCCACGGATTGTTGCAATGATTCGCGTGCTCATCGTCGACGACCACCCGATCGTGCACGATGGCGTCGCCGCCGTGCTCCACGCCGAGCGAGACATTCGCGTCATCGGGGCCGCCGCGACAACCACACAGGCACTTGCGCGGCTCCCCGCGGATCGGCCCGATGTCGTCCTGCTCGATCTCCGGCTGCCTGACGAGGAAGGGGTGACCGCCGTCCACCGGCTCGTCGGCGCGCTTCCGACCGTCAAGGTGCTGGTGTTTACGGCATACGACGCGGACGAATACGTCTTCGGTGCGATCCAGGCCGGCGCGATGGGTTATGTTCTGAAAGGTTCCCCGGCTGCGGATCTGGTGCGCGCGATCCGGCACGTCCACGAAGGTGGAACGTTCTTGTCGCCGACGATCGGCGCAAAACTGGCCCGCGACGCGGCCGCACCGAAGCGGGAGCGGAGCCTGCTGACCCCACGCGAGCTGGCGGTCCTGCGCCTGGTCGCGGCCGGCCAATCGAATCGTCAGATCGCTGAATCGCTCGGAGTCACGGAGCGCACGATCAAGTTTCACGTGACGGCAATCTTCAACAAGCTCGGCGCGGACAATCGGGCGCAGGCCGTTGCGCTGGCGGGAAGGCGCGGATTGCTGCCGATTGAATGATTACGCGAATCAACTTCAAGGCGAGACGCGGATGCTCGCGGTTCAACTTGTCGTGTAGAGGCGCGGATTTCCGCAGATTTCCGCGGATCAATCTCTCAACGATAAGCCTTTGATCCGCGAATATCCGCGAAAACTCGCGTCTCGTGAGAGTGGTTCGATGCGCGATCTCAGAGAGAATCCGCGTCTCGTGAATCGCCCGTTCGCGCGGCTATCCGCGTAAGATCAGATGGCTGTCGCCGAACTCGTGCCAAAGGTACTGATGCTCGAACGCTTCGCGATAGGCCTCCTCGAGCAGCGACGGTCGGCCGCGTAACGGCGGCGATCCGCGTAAGAGCGCATGCAGCATGGCGAGATGACTCGCGCGCGGTTCGTGAAGACCTGTAAGCAGGCCATCAATCGCATGGAGCGCTGCGCCGGGCGTGATCACGAGGCTCGTCCACCCCTCGCCTGGGTGCGTGACGCCGCGATCGTCGGTGACCGTTTCGAGCGCACGCACGACCGTCGTGCCGACAGCGATCACGCGACCTCCGGCGGCGTGTGTGTCGTTGACCTCGTCCGCGGTCGTGCGGGATACGCGAAATCGCTCCTCGTACGGCGGCTCGTAGTCCTCGAGGCTGGAAACCCCGGTGTGCAGCGTGATCGCCGCAATCGAGACGCCAGCGTCAATCAGCGTATTGGCAAGCTCGCGTGTGAATGGCCGTCCAGCCGACGGCATCTCGGCGCTGCCGCTGTGTCGCGCGAAGATCGTCTGGTAGGCCTCGATCGGCCAAGGTTGCGGCACATGGCCGTACCGTATCGGCGCACCGAAGCGATCGAGATATTCGTCGAACGGCAGCGCCAGGTGCAACGCTGCCGCCCACAGACGGGACTCCACCCGCAGATCTCCCGCGCACGGATACGGCGCAAGCAGCCTAACGCGGCCACCGCCCGCGAGCTTGAGCGTCTCGCCAGCCAGCGCCGCGCGGAACGGCTGCGAAGCGACCGCATCTGGCTGACGCACTTCGACCGTCCGAAGATTCCCGGGCAGCTCGGTCGAGATGTGGAGCTCCACACGCGACCCGCCCGGACGCGCGGCCGGCAGGGATGCCTTCAGCGTGGCGCTGTCGTTCACAACCAGCAGATCGCCGCGCCGTAACGCGCCGGGAAGCTCGTTGAACCGGCGATGTTCGTGCGACCCATCGAGATGGGAAATGAGCAGCCGTACCTCGTCGCGTCGGAGTCCGCGAGCCTCGGGAGGCTCCGTGGCGTGGCGGACGCCGGGCCGGGCCAGCGTCAGACTCGAGCTGCCCACTGCTCGCCCTCCTGCGCGCGGAACCGCACGCCGGTGATCGAGCGCGGATCCTGATCCAGCAGCCACTCCCAGAAGGGCACCGTGACCTCCGGCAGCGGACGATCGCTGATGTCGTCGGTCGGGAAAGCTTCCTGATGCATTCGCGTCCGGAGATCGCCGGGGTCCACGTTGACCACGGCGATGCTGGCCTCTTGCAGCTCCGCGGCGAGCGTTCGGCCGAGGAGATCGAGCGCCGCCTTGCTGGCGCCGTACACGCCCCAACCGGGATAAGCGCCCTGCGCGGCGTCACTCGACACGTTCACGATGAGCCCGCGGCGTTTTCGAAGCAGCGGAATCGCGAGCCGCGCCAGGTCGAACGGCGCAAGCACATTAACGCGGAAAATTCGATCGAGCCGATCGGTGCCCACATCCGTCAACGGTGACAGCCCGCCGAGCTCCGACGCGTTGTTCATGAGCAGGTCGAGGCCGCCTGACTCGGTCGCCGCCCGAATCAGGTGCCGCCTCGTGTCCTCCTCTGCGATGTCACCCGCGCACGTCTGAACCGTCGTTCCAAGTCCGCGCAATTCCGCAGCGACGGCTTCGAGGTCTGCGCTCCCTCGGGCGCCGAGCACGAGATTGAAACCGTGACGCGCAAGTACCCGCGCAACCGTCGCCCCAAGACCGCGGCTCGCACCCGTGACGAGCGCAATCCGCGAGAATCTGCGTTCATCCGCGTCTCGTGCAGATCCGCCTTCATCCGCCGAGTTCGTGTACTCGTTCACTAGTCACCTCTGAAGTGCAGTATGCGTGCGCGGAGCGGC
>JBKPCD010000218.1:0-12082 GCA_046727175.1 Acidobacteriota bacterium
TCAGAAACTCGATCGGTTAGGCAATGGCATCCACGCCAACCTACCGGATCGCCGGAGGTTCGGTCGTCGGGTTGAATGCGTCACACGACACGTTCGGGTTCCAGTTCGTGAACGTCCCATTCGGATTGTCCTTCCACGCCCACACGTGCAGCGTGTAGAAAGGATCCAGTCCGAAGCGAATGGGGCTGTCGAACAGATGGAACAGCTGACCGTTCAGCGACGGCGGCCCTCACCGGCGTGCTTCACCTTCCACTCGGCCTTGAACACGATGAAGTCGGCGCCCGTGAGGCTGATGCCGCCGTTGCGCGTCGGTTCGAACAGGAGAATCTCCGGCTCGTTCGCATTGACGTCGCCGTCATGGAGGATGTCGCCCCTGACGAAATGGAGTCCCATTGCGCCGAAGTCGGCGCCGCTGACCCATCCGAAGAGCAACGCGAACGGGTCGCCCACCTCGCCCGGATCTTTCACGTTCCTGAATCGCGCCGTCGCGTCGCGAACGGTCTTCACGAGATCGTTCTGCTGGGCCGTCAGCTGCTGCGGACCGAGGGTTTGCCGCCGTGACCGTCGTGACTCTGGGCTCGACCCTGTATCGCCGATCCCGTGACGATGAGCAGCGCGAGCACCGGATAGCTCATCGCCCGTGACAGTCGTCGAATATGCATCGAAGAGACCTCCCTCAGTCTGCGTGTCGAAGGTGAATCACGCAGATCGCCACGGTGGGCGAACTGCCTATGTAGGACACTGGTCCAAGAAATCTCTCGCAGCAGGAGGCGGAGGGATAATTCCGACGCATGAAAGCCTGCGTGATCCACGACGCCCGCGATCTCAGGGTCTGCGACCTGGCGGAGCCCGCGCCCGGACCCGGTGAGACCTTGAATCATCCACTTAATGCTCGAACGTAGGAACCACGAATGACGCTCACACACAGCGACCCGCACCCTCGATCCTCCAACGACAACGTCATCGACTGGCTCTTCGACGCCGACCCGTCGATTCGCTGGCAGGTCATGCGCGACCTCACCGACACGCCTGCGGAGATCGTCGCGGCCGAGCGGTCGCGCGTCGCGTCGGAGGGATGGGGCCCGCGGCTGCTCGAACAACAGCGCCCCGACGGCCATTGGGGCGATGGCATCGCCACGCCGCTCTGGTGGTCGAACCTGTACACGCTGCTGTTCTTGCGCGACCTGGGGCTCGACCCGACGAGCGCGCGCGCGCGAACCGCGATCGATCTCGTTCGCAGCAACGTCACGTGGGGCCCCGGGTTCGGAGACTCGCCCTTCTTCGAGGGTGAGGTTGAGCCGTGCATCAACGGCCGCGTCGTGGCGCTCGGCGCGTACTTCGGCGAGCGCAGCGATCGACTCGTCGATCGACTGCTGAGCGAGCAGCTCACGGATGGCGGCTGGAACTGCGAGGCTGAGCGCGGCTCGGTGCGCTCGTCGTTCCACACGACGATCTGCGTGCTCGAAGGGCTGCTCGCGTTCGAGAAGGCGTTCGGCGCCACGTCGCCGGTGACAGACGCGCGGAAGCGTGCGCAGGAGTATCTCCTCGAGCGCCGTCTGCTCCGACGGTTGTCGACCGGCGATATCATCGAGTCGACGTGGACGCAGTTCGCGTTTCCGACGCTCTGGCACTATGACGTGCTACGCGCGCTCGACTATCTGCGCGCGGCCGGCGTGCAGCCGGATGCGCGAGTCGAGGAGGCCATCGCGACTGTGCTCGAGCGGCGCCAGGGCGAAGGGCGCTGGCTGCTCGACGTGCGACACCGCAACACCCTTCACGAGGAATTGGCCGGCACCGTCGGAGCGCCGAATCGTTGGATCACGTTGCGCGCTCTCCGAGTGCTCGACTGGTACGCACGTCGGGACTGAACAATTTCGTCATCCTCCTCCGCGCAGTCGGAGTGGGTCTTGAACTGCAGACCCAAGGGCGTTGGTCGACGATGCTTCGATGCGCTCGGCGCGGGTCGCCTGGCAACTCGGTTTGGCCCCGCACGAGCTTTGTGACATCGTTGACGCATGGACCGTCGCGAAAGCGAACGGATTCTCGAGGTGATCCGCGAGGTTCGCAAGGCGGGCGCGCGCGCGGCGATCGCCACTGTCGTTCGCGTGAAGGGCAGCGCATATCGCCGCGAGGGCGCACGCATCATCGTTCGCGAGGACGGCTCGCACGAATGCCTGCTCTCTGGCGGATGCCTGGAACCCGCGGTGGCCGCCGCTGCCGCGACCGTGATTGCGACTGGAGAACCAGTCATCGCTTCGTACGATCTCGAGGAGGATTCGCTTCTCGGCCTCGGCATCGGTTGCAGCGGCGCTGTCGACATTCGGATCGAACGGGTCGAGGATGATCCGGTGACGCGCGCCTGGCTGCAGGTGCTCGAACGCGCGGTGCCGGCCGTGCTCGTGACTCCACTTTCCGGCATGACCGGTCGAATGTTGGTTCGCGCGACCGGAGAGGTCGTTGGTGAGCTCTCGGATCCGGATCTCACGAGCCGGGCCATGGCGCGCGTGGCGGCGCTCCTGGCGTCACCGCACCCGTCGTCAGGAACAGAACAGGTCGGGGTCGCCGAGTTGTTCTTCGAATTGAGCGAGGCTCCGCCCAGGCTCGTGATCTTCGGGGCAGGTCCCGACGCCGGGCCGCTTGCGAATCTTGCGGGTGAGGTGGGCTTCGCCGTGACGGTCGTCGACGTCCGCGAGGTGTTCCTGACCTCGGAGCGGTTCCCGCGCGCAGCGCTCGTGTCTTCGCACTTCAGCGAGTTTCCGGAGCGCGTACCACTCGACCCGGGAAGCTTCGTGGTCGTGATGAACCACCATCTCGAACGCGATCAGGAATCGCTGCGCTTCGCCCTCACGTCCGGCGCCTCCTACATCGGCCTGCTCGGTCCGCGCTCACGGTTCCAGAAGCTCCTGTCCGGCTTGCGTCGCGACGGGTACATGCCGAGCGAGTCAGCCCTTGCCCGTGTCCGGAGCCCGATCGGGCTGTCGCTAGGTGCTGAATCCCCTGAGGAAATCGCTGTCTCCATCCTCGGAGAGCTTCTCGCCGTCCGGCGAGGCTTCGAGGGGGGATTTCTCAACGGCCGCGAGGCGAGCCTTCATCGGCCCGACGAGAGCCGCTCGATCGCCCGCTGATAGTCTTCGGGAGTATCCACGTCGAGCAGCAGCTCTGGTGGGAAGTGCAGAACAGTCGTCACATCACGATGCCGCTGCAGCACCGGACGGGCGCCGTGCTCCAGCACCGACAATTCCTCGAAAAACCGCCGATCGAACAGGTGTGGCGGCGCCGTCACGTCTCCGTAGCGCACGCTGATGATGCCCGATAGCTGCGTGCGGTACGCGGTGAGAAGCTGCCCATACTCCCCCGAGGTCACGAATGGCTGGTCGGCCAGCGCGAACATCGCGGCCGTACTGCCGCTCAACCCGCCGATTGCGGTTCGGAACGAGCTCCCCATCCCGGACTCGTACTGGGTGTTGACGACGTGCCGGCACTCGAGGCCGTCCAGGGCGGCGAGCACCTTGTCTGCCTCGAATCCGACCACCACCAGGACGTCGTCGAACCCCGCATCCATCACCTGACGGACCGTGCGCCGGACGAGCGGTTCTCCGGCCAATGGCAACAGCAGTTTGGGCGTTCCCATGCGCGTCGAGGCGCCGGCGGCAAGCACGACCGCGCTAATCATCCCGTTATTCTAGTTGCCGAAAGATTAACAATCTTCATCTTTCGCGTCCGCTGCCGTGCGATCGCCTGCGTGCCCGCCGTAGTAGAATCGAATCCCCGCCCCGCGCCGAGCACGCAGTATGTGATCCACGCGAGCCTGAGGAGGAGGTGAGCCGGTGATCCCCGCAGCCTTCGAGTACCTTCGCGCGCGTTCCGCCGACGAAGCCGTTCAGCAACTCACCCAACATGGACCCGATGCGCGCGTCCTGGCTGGCGGCCAATCGTTGATTCCCGCCATGCGGTTTCGCCTCGCACGTCCGGCAGTCCTCGTCGACATCAACGCGGCAGGCGATCTTGACTACCTGCGTGAGAGCGACGGCGCACTCGTGATTGGCGCAATCGCGCGCGATACAGCCATCGAGCGTGCGCCGTGGATCGGCGAGACGCGCTGGAGCCTGCTGCATGACGTCTCGCGCGTCGTTGCCGATCCGGTCGTGCGCCAGATGGGGACCGTCGTCGGCAGCCTGTGCCACAACGATCCGGCCGGCGATTGGACCACGGTGGCGCTTGCCGCGCGCGCTGTGGTGAAGGTGCGTGGCAAGAACAGTGCGCGCGACGTGCCTATCGACCAGTTTCTCGTCGACAGCTTCACGACCGCGGTGGGCGAAGGAGAACTCGCAGTCGAAGCGCGCTTCCCCCGCGGCGACGATCGCACGGCCGGCTCGTATCAGAAGGTCGAGCGCAAGGTCGGCGACTTTGCGACAGCAGCCGCGGCCGTGCAGATCTCGCTCGACGCCAACGGCGCGATCCGCGACGCCGGCATCGCGCTCTCCGCTGCTGGGCCGTGCGCCGTGCGGGTCGAGGACGCCGAACGCGCGCTCAAGGGGCGGAAGCCGTCCGCGGATCTGATTCGCGCGGCGGCGGAGGCAGCCTCCAGGAAGAGCGAGCCCAACGGCGATCTCCGCGGCAGCGTCGAGTACAAGAAGCATCTGGCCGGTGTGCTCGTTGCGCGCGGCCTGCGCCAGGCCCTGGCGCGTCTGGGGGTGCAGGCATGAAGGTTCGCATCACGGTCAACGGGGTTCTCCACGAGCACGACGTCGAGCCGCGGACCCTGCTCGCGTACTTCCTCCGCGAACAGTGCGGCCTCACGGGTACGCACGTGGGTTGCGACACCTCCAGCTGCGGCTGCTGCGTCGTCGTGTTGGACGACGAGAAGGCGGTAAAGTCCTGCTCCATGTTCGCGGTTCAGGCCGATGGGCATCAGGTACTGACCGTCGAAGGACTCGCGCAAGCTGGCGCGCTGCACCCGATCCAGCAGGGATTCTGGGATCAGCACGGGCTGCAGTGCGGCTACTGCACGCCCGGGATGATGCTCACGAGCTACGTGCTCCTGAAACATAACGCCAACCCGAGCGAAGCGCAGATCCGCGAGGGGCTCGCGGGGAATCTCTGCCGCTGCACCGGCTACCAGAACATCGTCAAGGCGGTGCAGCAGGCGGCGCAGACAGGCGTCACAAGTCAGGAGGCAGCAGTCAGGAGTTAGGAGGTGCTGCGAGCGGGGGGCCCCGCGAGCATTGGATAATGCTGACAGAAGCGTTGGAGGCAGGCTGCGATGAGCATCGAGGCAAAACCCGGCAAGTCACTCGGCGTTGCGATGAAGCGCAAGGAAGATCCGCGGTTCATTCAGGGCAAGGGACACTATGTCGACGACATCTCTCTACCCGGCATGCTCTACATGGCAATCGTGCGCAGTCCTTACCCGCACGCAACGATCACGTCCATCGACATCAGCGAGGCGATCAAGGTCCCCGGTGTGAAGGCCGTGATCACCGGGAAGGATCTTGAAGCCGCTGGTCTCGCCTGGCTCCCAACGTTCCACGGCCTCGACAAGCAGATGGTGCTCGCGATCGGCAAGGTCCTGTTTCAGTATCAGGAGGTCGCTGCCGTTTACGCGGAGTCGCGGGGCGCAGCGGCCGACGGTGCCGAAGCCGTGCAGGTCGATTACGATCCGCTTCCCGTCGTCGCGGATCCCTTCACGGCGAAGAAGGACCAGACGATTCTCCGGCCGGACCGCGAGGCCAAGACCAACCATATCTACCACTGGCAAGTCGGCGACAAAGATGGCACCGCGCAGGCGCTCGACGGCAGCGCGAAGAAAGTGAAACAGCGGATCTGGTTCCAGCGCTGTCACCCGGCGCCGCTCGAGCCGTGCGGATGCGTAGCCGAGTTCGACAAGATGGGCCGGCTGCAGTTCCATGTCACCTCGCAGGCGCCGCACGTGTATCGCACCGCACTGTCGCTGGTGACCGGCATCCCCGAGGACAAAATTCACGTCATCTCGCCGGACATCGGCGGCGGGTTCGGCAACAAGGTACCGGTGTATGCCGGCTATGTTTGCGCGGTCGTCGGCGCGCTGAAGCTGGGGCGTCCCGTGAAATGGATCGAGACGCGCACCGAGAACCTGACCAGCACGGGCTTCGCGCGCGACTACCACATGGACGTCGAGCTCGGAGCGACTGCCGACGGCAAGCTCACAGCGCTGCGTGTGTCCACCGCCGCCGATCACGGCGCCTTCGACGCGGCCGCCGATCCGACGAAGTATCCCGCCGGCATGTTCGGCGTCGTGACAGGCAGCTACCAATTTCCGGTCGCGTTTGCCGAGGTGGATGCGTACTTCACGAACAAAGCGCCTGGCGGAATCGCGTACCGGTGTTCATTCCGCGTGACGGAGGCGAGCTACGGAATCGAACGGGCGATGGACATCCTCGCCGACGAGCTGGGGATGGACGCGGCGGAGCTTCGACGGAAGAACTTCGTGAAGAAGGAGCAGTTTCCGTACGCGTCTGCGCTCGGGTTCACCTACGACAGCGGCGACTACCACCAGGCTCTGGAAAAGGCGCTCGACAAGATCGGCTATCCGGCCCTGCTGAAAGAGCAGGCGGAAAAGCGCGGGCGCGGGGAGCTCATGGGCATTGGGATCTCGACGTTCACCGAGGTCGTCGGCGCGGGACCGTCGAAGCATTTCGACATCCTCGGCATCAAGATGTTCGACAGCGCCGAAGTTCGCATTCACCCGACCGGCGCCGGCATCGTGCGTGCCGGCACGAAGTCGCAGGGCCAGGGGCACGAGACGACATGGGCACAGATCGTCGCGGAGGAGCTGGGACTCGATCCGCAGACGATCATGGTCGAGGAGGGAGACACCGACACCGCGCCATACGGGCTGGGGACCTACGCGAGCCGCAGCACGCCGGTCGCGGGCGCCGCGATTGCCACCGCTGCGAGGCGCGTGCGCGAGAAGGCGAAAAAAATCGCTGCGCACCTGCTCGAGGTCGGCGAAGCGGATGTCGAGTGGAAGGATTACAACTTTCAGGTCAAGGGGGTCCCCACCAAGAGCGTGACGATGAAGGAAGTGGCGTTCGCGGCCTACACCAACCCCGGGCCGAACGAGCCGGGGCTCGAGGCGACCAATTACTACGATCCTCCCAACATGACGTTCCCGTTCGGCGCGTACATTGCGGTCGTGGACGTCGATCGCGAGACCGGTGAAGTGAAAGTCCGACGCTTCCTCGCGCTCGATGACTGCGGAACCGTCATCAACCCGCTCGTGGTCGAAGGGCAGATTCATGGCGGGCTGACCGAAGGCTTCGCGATCGCCTTCATGCAGGAGATCCAGTACGACGCGCAAGGCAACAATCTCAACACGAACTTTACCGATTACCTGCTGCCGACGTCGCTCGAGACCCCGCACTGGGAGACGGCCAACACCGTTACGCCGAGCCCGCATCATCCGCTCGGGGCAAAGGGCGTAGGCGAGAGCCCGAACGTCGGCAGCCCGGCCGCGTTCGTGAACGCTGTCATCGACGCGCTGTCACCGCTGGGTGTCCGGCACATTGACATGCCCGTGACGCGCGACAAGGTGTGGCGCGCGATCCGCGACGCCGAGGCCAGGCGGAAGAAGTAGCGGGCTAGGCGCGCCATGGGCGCGCCCCGCGGTCTAATTACGTGAAGCTCGAATACAAAGGGCAGGAGAAGATTCCGGTCGGCCCGGACACGGTCTGGGCGTTCGTGACCGAACCCGACAAGGTTGCCCACTGCCTTCCGGAAGTCGTGCAGGTGGATCTCAAGGACGCCACGCATTTCGATGTGACGGTACGCGTCGCGGTAGGACCGGTGCGCGGCAACTTCAAGCTGAAATGCGAGCTGCTGCCGGACGCCGCGAAGCGCCACGTGGATATCAAGGTCTCGGGTGGCGGTCTGGGCAGTACCGTCGATTTGACCGCGGGTGCCGACGTCGTTCCCGCGCCCGACGGTTCCACGATCCTCGACTGGCGCGGTGTCGCGGAGGTCCGCGGTCCGGCGGCCGCCGTCGGCGGCCGCGTGCTCGATGGGCAAGCGCAGAAGTTGACTACCCAGACGTTCACCAACATCCGCGAGAAGCTGTCGACATGAGCGGACGTCCAGCCGAGCTCTTCGAACGGCTCGCCGCGCTCGGACGCGGCGGACAGCCGTTCGCCGTTGCGACCGTCGTGGCGCGCCGCGCGCCCGTATCAGCACACCTGGGCGACCGCGCGATCGTGTTCGCCGACGGCCGGATGGAAGGGTTCGTCGGCGGCGCGTGCTCGCGCGAGATCGCGAGAAAGCAGGCGCTCGAAGTCCTCCGAACGCGTCAACCGCGACTGGTCTCGATTCGACCGGACGCGACCGGTTTGGTGGCCTCGGATCCCGAGCACGTCACCGTTCCGATGACCTGCGCCTCGGAAGGCGCGATCGACGTCTACATCGAGCCCTTCGTTCATGCACGCCGGCTCGTCATCGTCGGTGCGACGCCCGTCGCCGAGGCGCTCGCGCGGACAGCGGCCAGCCTGGACTACGACGTGACGCGGGTCGTCGAGGCGCGGGAGCTGCGCGATGTCGAGGCGCCCGCCACGCCGGGCGTCGCCGTCGCCTCGCTCGATTCGCTCGGTGACGTCGTCACGAACGCCGGCGCCGACGCCGCGGCCGTCGTGGCGTCGCAGGGACACTATGACGAGGAAGCGCTCCAGGTGATCCTTGCGGAGCCGCCGTCGTACGTCGGCCTCGTCGCGTCGCGCAAACGGGGCGCGACGGTCCGATCCGTGCTGGCCGACAGCGGCGTATCGAACGTGGACGCAGTACGCTGCCCCGCCGGGCTTGATCTTGGCGCGCGCACGGCGCCGGAAGTCGCGCTCTCGATTCTCGCTGAAATCGTCCAGCACAGGCCGGAAAGGGCACTGACGAACGAGCCGTCCACGGCGCCTGGCTCCGCGGATGGATCGCGGGCCGACAAAACTCCCGCAACGGCAACGGATCCGGTCTGCCGTATGGACGTCGAGATCGCGACCGCACGCCACACCGCGGAGATCGACGGCACCGTCTACTACTTCTGCTGTGCGGGCTGCCGGGTCCAGTTCGTAAAGGACCCGCATGCGTTTCTGTCCAGGCCCGCATGATCGACGCGTCCGCCATCCGGAGCCGCTTTGCCGAACGCGGGTTCATCACAAACGAGGCGTTCGCAACCGCGCTGCAGCTGGTGCTTGCGCTCGACAAGCCGCTGCTCGTCGAAGGTCCGGCGGGAGTCGGAAAGACCGAGAGCGCCAAGGTGCTCGCCGACGTGCTGGGCACTCGCCTGATTCGCCTGCAATGCTACGAGGGGCTCGACTCGCTGACGGCGCTGTACGAATGGAACTACCCGCGACAGATGCTGCACATCCGCCTGACCGAAGGGTCCGGCGCCGATCTCGCGTCGCGGGAGGCAGAGATCTTCGGAGAGGCGTTTCTGCTCAAACGCCCGCTGCTCGAAGCCATCACGCAGGACCGGCCGCCCGTGCTCCTCATCGACGAGGTCGATCGCGCCGATGAACCCTTTGAAGCGTTTCTCCTAGAAGTGCTGGCCGAATGGCAGGTGACAATTCCCGAGCTCGGCACGATCCGCGCGCGGCATGCGCCGCACGTCGTGCTCACGAGCAATCGGACGCGTGAGCTCTCGGACGCGCTCCGACGCCGGTGTCTCTTTTTCTGGCTGCCGTATCCATCGCTGTCGGAAGAGATTGCCATCCTCCACGCGAGAATTCCCGGGCTCGCGGATCGGCTCGCCGCCGAAATCGCCCGCGCCATGAAGATCTTCCGCACGCTTCCGCTGCAAAAAGCGCCAGGTGTAGCGGAGAGCCTCGACTGGGCGCGCGCGCTCATGACCCTTCACCGCGATCACCTCGATGCTGCCGCCGTCGCGCAGACGCTCGGGTGCGTGCTGAAAGTCCACGAGGATCAGCGGACGCTCGACTCGCACCCTGAGGCGCTCGGACCACTGCTGGACACCGCGCCGGAGACGCTCGCGCCGGGCGGACACAGCCTTGAGACCGACTTCGGTTTGGGCACAGTCGATCGTCGATAGTCGTGTTCCCTTATTCCACTCTTCCCGAGAATCTGGCCGCCTTTTGCGACCAGCTGCGTCGCGAGCACGGGTTCCGCGTCGGACCGCGTGAGCTCGCGGACGCCGCACGTGCCTTGACGATCGTTCCACTGGCTGACGAGCGCGTCGTACGCGATGCCCTCCGACCAATCCTGAGCCACACCCAGGCCGACGTGCTCGCGTTCGACGCTGCGTTCGACCGGTTCTTTCATGCGCGTCCTTTCAATGATCACGCCGATCCGCGACAACAGGATCCCGAACTGCTCAGCGTGCCAGCCAGGTCGGCGCTTCACGATGCCGAGCTGGACGCGCGTTCGAGATTCGGACCCATACAGCATGTGGCGGATGCTCACGTGTACGCGACCGACGCCGGAACCGCGGACGACCTGGAGCCTGGCGCCGTTCGACTGCGTTACAGCCCGCTCGAAGGCGAGGCACCGCCGCCCGTGCTGGCTCCGCCGGACGAAGAGTGGAGGACGGCCGCGAGGGCGCTGGTCAACCGCTTCGAGGGGGGCCTCTCGCGGCGCTGGCGGCCGTCGCCGCGCGGCCAGCGATTCGATCTGCGTCGCACGCTGAGAGGCAGCCTGCATACGAGCGGCGAACCGGTGCTGCCTCGATGGCGCGCGCGCAGGCGACGACGGGCGCGATTCGTCATCGTCGTGGATGGCAGCCGATCGATGGGGGAGTCCTCGATTGCGGCGCTGCAGATCGCGTCAGCCATTGCGAGCGCAACGGGGAATGTCGAGGTCTTTACGTTCTCGACCGCAATACGACGGGTCACACCGGAGGTTTTACGCGCGGCGGCGGGCGCGCGCGTACGGCTTCCAGCGCTTCAGCACGCGTGGGGCGGCGGCACGAGCATCGGCGCAAGCCTGAAGGATCTGCTTCAGCGATCGGCGGATCGTCTGCTCGGACGCGACAGCGTCGTGATCCTCGCAAGCGACGGCCTCGAAGCGGGGGACCCCGCCGTTCTCCGCGACGCGATGTCGCGGCTGCATCGCCGATCCGCATCGATCATCTGGTTGAACCCGCTGCTCGGATCGTCCGGGTACGAGCCCGTGGCGCAGGGCATGCGCGTCGCGCGTCCGTTCGTGACGACGTTCGCGTGGGTTGGGGACGTCGCGTCGCTGTTGCAGTTAGCGCGCACCGCGGGCGTGCGCGCGTAGCGGAATCACCCTTTCATCGCCGCGCCTCGGACCTGATCACCTGGCGCCTCGACTGGCGCCGAACCAGCCAAGGCGAGGTCAGTGACGCGCGAGCTATTGGTACGTCACGACGAGCTGCGGGCGGTTGCCCGCATTCGCATTGCCGCCCGAGTAGTAGCCGATGTAGTCAGCGCGCACGTTGTCGTTGTCGTCGAGCTCGAAATAGATGCGGAACTGCGTTGTCCCCCTCTTGTTGACGGCGAGAGCGCCTGCGGCCGTGAGGACGCCTTCTGACCACGCTCCGTTCGAGGCGGCGTTGGTCAGGCTTGCGCCGTGGACGACGAAAGGCGACACCTCGAAGTCGCTCGCTTGAAGCGTCGTCGAACCCGAGAGGCCGCCGGTCTGAACGTCCACCCACGCGGTACCGTGCGTGCTGGAGGGATTCGTGCCGGTAACCGTGCCGCGTCGCAGCCGCAGCGTCACAGAGACAATCGTGGCGCCATCCGGGATGGCCGATGTGTCGAAGGAAGACGACGGCCCTGTACTGACGGTCCGACTTGTCGTCCCCCCCTCGCAATGCGCCGGCATTGCTCGTGCTGGCGTCGACCGAGCCGCCCACGCCACTTGTCTCTGCCGACTCCAGCACGTAGCCGTCCTGGGCGTCGACGGAAGTAAACGTCAGCGTGGTCGTCGCGGGGTTCACGACGTGCGGCGCGGCGCTATTGTTGCCGGCGCTGTTTTTCCAGTCGCCCGCTCCCGTGAAGGTGGCGGTGAGGACGTGGCTGCCCACCGTTAGGGCCGTGGCGTTGAAGGACGCGTGGCCCGTGCCGTCGACGGTCACCCCGGAGGCCCATAC
>JBKPCD010000219.1:0-8611 GCA_046727175.1 Acidobacteriota bacterium
ACTGCGCTGGGATTCGTGACGACATCTCGTCTGCTGCTCCTCCTCAGTCTC
The DNA here is from genome assembly GCA_046727175.1 of Acidobacteriota bacterium. Classification (GTDB taxonomy): domain Bacteria; phylum Acidobacteriota; class Vicinamibacteria; order Vicinamibacterales; family 2-12-FULL-66-21; genus JBKPCD01. Next base: position 52 of record JBKPCD010000219.1, read on the forward strand.
ATCACGATAGCTTTGTTCGCTTGCCGGCCCGCATCGTCGAAGGCGCTGGAAGTTCCTCCTGGAACCGACATCGTTGTGAACAAGATCGACGGAACGAGCGCAGCCGGCAAGCTGATCGGCGTAGAGGGCCGTGAGGTCGTCGTTCGCAACGCGGCGGGGCGCGACGTACGCATTGCCTACTCCGACATTGCCTCGGTGCGCGCGACTCTCGCGGCGGCGAAGACTCCGAAGCGCGCCACGAAGACGGCGCAGGAAACAAATTCTTCCGACGCGACTCCACCGACGTCGCAGCCGTCCATTGACCCCTCGAGGTTCAAGGATTTTCAGGTTGCCGCAGGCACGCGCCTCTCGATCGAGCTCAGCACACCGTTGGCCTCCGACACCAACCGCATCGATGATCAGGTCAGGGGTCGACTCCGCGACGCGTTGGTCGTGGACGGCGTTGAGCTCGTGCCGTCCGGGTCCGTCGTCCTCGGGACGGTGACCGAAGCGGCGCAGGCCGTTCGCGACGAGGATCGCGGGCGAATCGCGGTGCGTTTCAGCGTGATCGAACATCCGAACACCGGCAGCCGCGTCGCGATTCGAACAGCGCCGCTCGCATTCGAATCGGATGCGACCCTGAAGAACGCCCGCGCGGCGGCGTCGCGTGCGCCTGCGAATCCGGGCGCGGCCCCAGCCAGCGAGGCCCGCGTGAATCCGGGCACCGTTCTGTCGGCAACGCTCCTTGCGCCGTTCGTCGTCCGCATCCCGACCCCTTGACCTCGGGCCGCTAGTTCCTTACCTTGATGATCAAGGAGATGACGTCATGAAGCTGCTGTTCGGGAGCCAAGTTCGTTCGGGTGGCCGGCGAATCGGGTATCTCGCTGGCGCCGAGATCGACGCCTCGTCGCGTCGAGTGACGAAGATCATCTTCAGCGGAGATGGGAAACTGGGATCCCACGCCCAGACGCGATCCATCGATGCGGTCCGTGTCGATGGCAGCCACATCATCATGGGTGACGCCGCGCCTTCCACCGCGGCAACTGCCGAGCCGCTGTTGTGGAGCAGCGCCATTCGTTTCGTGCGCGACGGCCGCGATGCCGGCCACCTTGCCGGCGTCGTGGTCGGGGACAAGGGAGCGATCGAATCAGTGGTCGGCCGTCATCATTGGTGGAGCGGACGCGCCGAAGTGCCCGCTTCGGAAATCGACCTGTCGCGGCCCGGCGAGGTCCGCGCAGGCAAGGCCGCGTCGCAGGCGGCTTAGAGGCGTCGCCACTACTTTGCCAGTCCTTTGATGCGGTAGCTGCCATCGTCCAGCCGCTCGCGGTACGCGCCGTGACAGGACTGGCACATCTTGGTGAGGTCGCCCGCTGCAGTTTTGATCTCGTCCCACTTGCCTGCAGCGACGAGGCGCTCGATCGAATCGGTCTGCTTGCGCGCGTCCTGCGCCCATTGCAGCGCGTCGGATTTCCCCTTCGTCTTCCAGAAGCCTTCGGTTTCCGCGAACGCCTGCTTCAAGGTGACGACATTCTCTTTCGCGACGTCCGTGTTGGAGCCCTCGATGCTGTTTCGCAGCGCGTTGAACGCGGGACTGATCCGCTTCATCGTCTTGCTGTAGGCCTCTTCTTCAGCAGTGCGCGGCGGTGGAAGCCGCCTTGCGACATCGACACCGGCTGCGTTGATGACCGCCGATGCGAGAACGACGGGCCGGCTGCGATATTTCTCGATCACGTCGGGTGCGAGATCCAGCTCGTAGTCTCTGGCTTTGCTCGCGATTTGCGCGGCGTCGAGATGGACGACCTCGCCAAGGACGGTGACGTACGTATTGAGGTCGACCGGCGCAGTGAGCGACGGCGCGATCACGAGGACTTCACTGCCGGTTGCCTTCGTCTTGTCCTGGTCGACCGAGAACGCCGATTGCGAGAGGCGCTGCTCGACGGCGCCGGTCATCGTCACGTACACGCCGTAGAAGGCATCAGGGTTGTTTGCGAGCGTGCTGGCGGCCACGGGCACGAGCGCTTTCGGCGGCGCCGCTGATCCACCAATCTGTTGAGCCGCCGGTGCGCCTGTCCCGACCATCATCGCCAGCGTGACCACTGCAACGACCCCGCACCAGATCAGTTTCAAACCTCGCATTCGTGATCTCCCGTTCGGGCCATGCGCATTGTAAAAGAACAGCCGGGCGACGGTGATAGATGTTCTCGCATGCTAGATGGGATAGGATTTCAGGCCGTAATGGTACTTACTGGAGTTCATTTCCTCTTGTACAGCACGAACCCGGAAGCCGACCGAGCCTTCCTTCGCGACGTCCTCGAATTCCGATCGGTCGACGCCGGTGGAGGATGGCTGATCTTCGCCCTGCCCCCGAGCGAGCTCGGCGTGCACCCGTCGAGCGGCGACTTCGTGCAGCAACACGCCGAACACAACCTCCTTGGAACGGTGATGTACCTGATGTGCGACGATCTTCGCGCCGCGATCAAAGCGTTCGCATCGAAGAACGTGAAGTGCACGAAGGTCGAAGAGGCCGGGTGGGGAATCAAGACGACGATTGTGCTGCCGAGCGGGGGCGAGATTGGACTGTATCAACCGTCGCATCGCACCGCAATCTGAGGCTTTTTTCAGCGGCCTGTTATCGCCGGCTGCGGCGGCCGGGCGATCGCCTCGGTCGTTCGGATGTCCTGGACGACTCGTCGACCGCTTGCGATCGGACTGCGCGAATGCCGGCAAGTGAGAACGCCGTGATGTGATCGGTGAGTCCTCGGATCGCCTCGGCCCCCGACCCGCTCGCCATCAGCCGCGCCGCGATCGGATTGGGCCGGGCCATCAGGCACTGAGACTGGATGCTGCCGACGCACCGCAGCACGCGCGGATCCGTTGGCGAGCAATTCAGGATTTCCGCGATGATCCCCGACACGTAATCGATCCGGGGGCGAACGCCCCGATCGACGATGGTGTCGAGAGCCGGCGTCGGGTCCGCGATCTCCATTTCAATCAGCCGGTGCAGCCACGTGTGGCGAAGGTGGCGCTCGCGCTCGTCGGCAAGGGACTCGGCCGTTCCTTGAAGCCTCTCGAGAAAAACAACAATGAACGTACGCAGCCGCTCTTCCGGCGGCTTGTTCGCACCAGCAGTGCGCGCCGCGTCCGTTGTCGCCTGCATCACGTCGGTTGCGCGGTGCAGCACCTCGCGGTACAAGCCCATCTTGTCGCCGAAGTGGTAGTTGACCGCAGCGACGTTCGCGCGCGCTGCCCGGCAGATTTGCCGGACGGTGACTCTTCTGAAGCCTCGCTCGGAGAAAAGACGCGTCGCGGCGTCGACGAGCCGCGTTCTCGTCCGTAGCTCGCTCGTTGCGCGCTTCGTCTCCCTCACAGTGTCCGTCGAAACAGCATCGTCGCTGCCGACATGGCAACGACGGAGAAGACAGTGAGATATAAGAGATCGCCGGCGACGGCAGCCATCCCCGTGTTCTTGAGGAGCAGGCTCTTGAAGGCGTGGACCGAGTACGTGAACGGGTCGACTACTGCGATCGCCTGCATCCAGGCAGGGAAGCCTTGCTGCGGATACACGGCGCCGCTCGGGAAATACAGCAAGGTGTTGAGGACGCCGAACACGGCGCGCGGAACGAGCGGATCGCTGACGCGCACCATCAGCAGGAACATCAGGCTGATCAGCGAGAACGCGGTCGCGACGATGACGACGAACAGCCGGAGCAGCCGCAACGGCGCGAACGGGTCGGGGATGCCGGCGATGAGCGATCCAATCGTCATCAGGACGATGCCCGCGAGGACTGCCTTGATGGTTCCGGAAAGATTGAACCCGGCGATCAGCTCGAGCTTCGAGATCGGCGTCACGAGATAGCCTTCGTGCAGGCCGCGCGCCTTGTCGTCGATGAAGATGATGCCGCCCCCGATCATCACCATCATGAAGATCGACATGACGATGGACCCTGGCAGCAGGTACTGGATGTACGGGACGTACGGGTAGACTTCGACGACATCCAGGCTCGTCTGCCCAGCGATACGTGATCGGCTGACGCGCGGCGAGTTGAACGCGCCGACCAGTGTCGAGAGCGATGCGGCGACGGTCGACGAGACGAACGTGTCCGTGTTGTCTTCGATCAGAGCCAGCCGCGGTTGATTGCGTTCGAGTACGCGTCGCGAGAAGTCGGGCGGAATCGTCAGCACCGCATTGAGGTGGCCGTTCCGCAAATCGTCGAGCGCGCGCCCTTGATCCGTGTATTCGATCGGGTCGAACGTTCGCGCGCCGGCGGCGACTGCGTTACTCAGCTCGCGAACTCTCACACTGGGGATGCCGTGATCCTGCACAACGATCCCCAGCCTGAGGTGTTTCACGTTGCCGCCGAAGGCGTATCCGAGGACCACGAGCTGCACCAGCGGAAAGATCATCGAGATGACGATGAGCGTAGGGCTGCGCCGGAACCGCCGCAGCTCACGTTCGATGATCGCGAGTGTGCGTTGCATAGCTGATCGCCTGTGTTGAAGCTCGTTTCCACGGCGCAGTCTTCAGACCGCACTCGGGGCGGGGCTTGAACGCCCCGCCCTACAATCACCCCGCTACGGCGAAGCTCGTTCGTACTGCGCCGAAGCGGCGTCTCTAGGGCCGACGCAACATGAACGCGCTGTCCATGGGAGAGGCCTCCTGCAGCGCATCACGCAGCGCGCGCCCCGTGTAGTGCACGAACACGTCGTCGAGTGTTGTGCTCTGAATGGACAGCGACTCGATCTTCACGCCTGCGTGAGCGGCACGCTCCATCAGAGCGGTCGTCGTGGCCGGACCGTTGTCCGAGGCGATTCGAAAGACGCGGTCCTGCGTCGCGACGCTCTCGACGTGAGGGAGCTGCTCGAGCCTCTCGAGCCATCCAGGCGGCGTGGCGGAGAAACTGACCTCGAGCACGTTTTTTCCCGGAATCGACGCTTTGAGCTTCAGCGGAGCGTCGAGCGCCTTCAGCTCGCCGTGATCCACGATCGCGATTCGATCGCACAGCTTGTCGGCTTCGTCCATGTAGTGCGTCGTCAGCAGAATCGTGAGATCGCGCTGTGACTTGATCCGCTGGAGCATGTCCCAGACCGCGACTCGCGAGACCGGGTCGAGGCCGGTTGTCGGCTCGTCGAGGAAGAACACACGAGGCTCGTGGACGAGGCCGCGTGCGATTTCGACCCGGCGCCGCATCCCTCCGGAGAGGTGCTTGACCTGCTTGTCGGCCCACTGTGTGAGCTCCACCGATTCGAGCAGCTCCCTGATGAGACGCGTTCGCTTCGCGGGTGCGACGCTGTACAGCTTCGCGAAGATGAGCAGATTCTCTTCGACGCTCAGCTCGAGATCGCTCGTCATCGCCTGCGGGATGACGCCGATGGACTTCCGGACGCCGTCCGCCTGCCTGATCACATCGAAGCCGTTGATGGTCGCCGTTCCCGACGACGGCGGCAGCAGCGTCGTCAACATCCGGATGAGCGTTGATTTTCCGGCGCCATTCGGGCCGAGGAGACCGAAGATCTCGCCCTCCTCGACCCCGAAGCTGATGCCATTGACAGCGGTGAACTCACCGAATCGTTTGACGATGTTGCGGACATCGATCGCGAACATGTCGTGATTCACCCTGGCACAGGGAGCAGGACGTACGTCGTCAATCCCACGGCAAGCCGTCTGTCGGCGTTGTCGACCTTCAGCCGGATTTCAAACGTCTTGATGTCCCGCTTGGTGCGGCTGACGTCCCGTTCGGTGGCGAACGACGCGTTCGCTCCGCGATAGATCACGACCCCGTCGCGCATCTCTCCGGACGGCAGCCGGACCTGCAAACGATCGCCGAGACGAATGCGATCGACGTAGGTTTCTTCGACGTCTACGCGCACCCACAGATCGTCGGGGTTGATCAGCGTGAGCAGCGGCTGCCCGGTGGTGACGACTTCGCCGACCCTCACCGCGCGAACGTCGACGATGCCGTCGATCGGTGCGCGGACCTCGGTGTACGCCAGGCGGACGTTCGCCTTCGCGCGCTGCGCGGCGGCCGCATGCTGGAGATGCTCGTTGTTCTCGACCTGGCTCCGCCGGACGCTGATCTGCTGCGCGTTGGACTTCGCCAGCGCCAGCGCTGCGCGTTGCGCCTCGACTTGTTTCCGAAGTGCCTCGACGTGTGCACGGGCCGCCTCGAACGCCGTTCGCGCCTGATCCAGTTCCTGCGTCGAGGCGACACCCGCGCGCGTGAGCTTGTCCGCGCGCTCGAACGCGAGGCGCGCGTTTTCGAGGGCGGCCGCTGCCTCGGCCTGTTGGGACTGGGCTGCGGCCAGGTTCGATTCGGCCTGCGCGATCTGCTGCGCCGTCTGTTGCTCCTGATACCGGAGTGCGGCTTCCGCTTCGCGGACCTGCGCCGAGACGCCCGCCTCGCTGGACGAGTAGAACGCGCTCTCCGCTTCGAGCTCTTTCGGATCGAGAACGGCGACGACCTGATCGCGCTTGACGACGTCTCCCTCGGTCACGTTCAGGCTGGCGATCCGGCCGTCAATCTGAGGACTGACGGTGACGTCGTTGGTCGTCACGATGCCGGTGAGGACGAGCGTGATCGTGCGCGGCCGGAACAGGTAATAGCCGGCGCCGGCGAGGCTGGCGGCAATTGCGAGGAGCAGGACCACGCGCTGCATTCAAACACCTGTATAAAACAAGTGTTTGAATTTCGTCAAGGTAGACGTCAGGGCCCTGCCGGAGCGGGCGAAGGGGCCTGGCGAGCGACGGCGTTGGGGGGTCCGGGGGGCGAAGCCCTCCGGCTAAGTTACGACCGGAATGCTGCGGAGTTCTGATCCGGCTGCCGCGCGACCGCCGCGAGGTCACGGCCGAACGGCGTGCCGTCCTTCGACTCGATGAGCATCGTCAACTGATCCTCGAGGAGCGTGGCGGCATCCGCTCCCTCGAGCGCGGCGCGGTTGGCGTAGATGCTGCGGGCGTATTCGACGTTCGCCTTCAGCCGTTTCTGGAGATCCGGACCGTCCTTGCCTGCCGACACGTCCGAGAGGTACATCTCTTCGATCTCCGTGAGCAGCGAGCCGGCGTAGGCGCGCAGCTCCGCGAGCATCTTGAGCTCGGTCGTCAGACGCGTCAGCAGCGCCGTCGCGTGCCGCGAGAGCACCTCCGCGAACCGGGTGCGCAGATTGAGAGCGGCTGGATCGCGCGGACTTTGTCCCTCGTTATCGGCGTAGACCACGGCCAGCGTTTCTCCCTGCACGACAATCGGAAGCGCGATGGCACACGACGGCGAACCCTCGAATGGTCCGCCCCCGTTGTCTGCGAGCCCCTTCGCGGTCCGCCGTTCGACCCGGCGTGATGTCGCCGCCGCGTTCAGGATCGAGTTCGTCTCGCGAGGGATGATGATCTTCGTGACGTCGGTCGCCTCGACGCCAATCTGATGCTCGCCTTCGAGCCGGTTGCTCTTCACGCGAAACAGCGCGACGCGCGGGAACTCCGCCGCCACGTGCTCGGTCAGTGTCGTCAACACGTCGCCAATCGTGGTTGCGCCGGCGAGCGCCTCGAAGCTGCTGAGCAGCTCGTCGAGGACCGGGAGCGACGCCGCGCCGGCCTCTGGCGATCCGCCCGCCGGATGCGGTTTTGCCTCGAGGTCCCGGATCGTTCGATCGTGCTCCTTCTGCGCGCGCTCGAGCGCCTTGACGCGGGCTGCGCTCGCCTTGAACAGATCGGTCACGGCTCCCAGCTTGGCCTCAGCTGCTTGTGCTTGACTATGCGCGACGCTCACGGCGTCTTCCAGCTTGGAGCGTTCGACGACCGCCGACTCGAGCTCGTGGCTCACTCGTACAGTCTCTTCGCGGGACGCCTCGAGCGATTCGCGGATCTCGCGCAGTTCGGTCTCGATCGATCGACGCGCACGCGCTTCCTCGTCGCGCGCCTCCATCGCTTCGTCCCAGGCGGCCTCCATCTTCGCCTGCGCGTCCCGTGCATCGGTTAGTTCCTTCGCGTGCGCTTCGATCGCGTCGTTCATCTCGGCGCGAACCGAGTCCGTGCGCGCCCTCTCCTCGGCGAGTTCTGCCTCGAGTGTCTCCGCGTGGTCCTGCGACGTTCGGAGTGACGCCTCGAGCGTTTCCTCCTTTGCGGCGTACTCGTCCAGCCTAGCGGTCTGCTCCTCGAGTCTTGCTGTCTTGTCGTCCAGCTCGGCGCGCAACGCCTCCGCTGCCGTCCTCGTCTCATCGATGACTTGCTGAACCGTTCCGGCAGTTGCCTTCGACGATGCCTCGCCAAGTCGTTCGACGAGCTCCGCAATGTGGGATTCGGTTTCGGGGCGCGCGCCGACCGAGCTCTCCAGGGCATAGAGGGCTGTCGTCAACGCGAGCTTGAACTTCAAAACCTGCTGAGTGGAGGTGGCCGACGACTCTTCGAGCAGGCGATTGATCAGTGCCGACGCTTCGTCCGCCGCGTACTTGTGGAAATCCATTTTTTCACCGGGGGACTTCGTCCCCCGGACCCCCTCTCGCCGTCGCTCGCGGGGGCCCCATGCCCCGCTCCGCTCCGCCGGGGCGCGCCTTTGGCGCGCCTGTCACCGTGATCCTGCGATCAACCAAGGAG
>JBKPCD010000220.1:0-7425 GCA_046727175.1 Acidobacteriota bacterium
TTGGCGCCGTCGTTGTGATCAATGCGTGACGACTACCCAGCTGCGTTGGTTCCAAGACATTTCTGGAGCCCAAATCCCGGTCTGGGGCCCGTCGGGCAAGAGGGAGTATCATGTCTCCGCACCCTGCGACATGACGGACAATCCCTCGGACGGCGGGCCCCCGGAGGGGGTCAAGTTCAGAACCCCCTCCGAGGCGGAATCCTCGTTTGACTTGCTGCTCCGCGCGCGGGACGGCGACGACGACGCGCTGGGACGACTGTGCAGCCGATACCTGCCACGGCTGCAGCGATGGGCCCATGGCCGCCTCCCCGTCTGGGCGCGAAGCGCCACCGAGACGCAGGACCTCGCCCAGGAAACACTGATTCAGGCCATCCGCAACATCAAACGGTTCGAGCCCCGCCACGAAGGGGCCTTTCAGGCATATCTCCGGCAGACGCTGCTGAATCGAATCCGTGACGAGATCCGCCGCGGCCGCAGGCGCGGTCCGACCGATGCGCTCGACACCAGCGAGCCAGCCCGGAGTCCCTCGCCGCTCGAGGAAGCGATCGGCCAGGAAGCGTTGGACCGGTACGAGACCGCGCTCCAGAACCTGCGGCCCGAAGACCGGGAAGCGATTATTGCCAGGATCGAAATGGACCTCGACTACGCCGAAGTGGCCGAAGTGCTGGGAAAGCCCAGCATCGCGGCGGCCCACATGGCGGTGAGCCGCGCCCTGGTAAAGCTCGCAAAGGAGATGGCGCGTGGCGCACGACCCTGACGAGCGGTGGCTGAAACTCGCGCAGGCTGTTTCCAACGGCGAGCAGGTCGACTGGGACCACCTCTCGCAGCAGCCGGGTGACGAGCAGGAAAACGGCGTCGTCCGCGCGCTGCGCGCCGTAGAGGAGATTGCGCGCGTCCACAAGTCGTCGGCACCGACCGCGACCGACGCAGCGGAGCCGTATCAGCGGCAGTCCGACCCTCGCCGCTGGAAGCATCTCGAGATCATCGAGCGCGTCGGACAGGGCACGTTCGGCGCCGTATACCGAGCCCGCGACGGAGGGCTGGACCGCGAGGTCGCGCTGAAACTGCTCTGGCCTCGGGCCGGAGACACGCTGATCCACCCGTCGAGGGTCCTCAAGGAAGCTCGCATGCTCGCACGGGTGCGGCACCCGAATGTCGTCACGGTGTACGGGGCGGAATCGGTCGAAGGCCGGGTCGGCCTCTGGATGGAGTTCATTCAGGGACGCACGCTCGAAGATCTCCTGACCGCGCACGGACCCTTCGGCGCGCGCGAGGCCGCGGCAATCGGCATCGATCTGTGTCACGCGCTTGCGGCCGTCCACGGTGTCGGTCTGCTGCACCGCGACGTCAAATGCCGCAACGTGATGCGCGAGGAAGGCGGCCGGATCGTCCTCATGGACTTCGGCGCGAGCGCCGAAGCGACGGTCACCCAAGTTGGTCTGCGGACCGACCTCACGGGCACGCCCGTCTATCTCGCGCCGGAGCTCTTCAACGGGGGACGTCCGTCGGCGGCGTCCGACGTCTACAGCCTCGGCGTCCTGCTGTACCACCTGGTCTCCGGTGGGTATCCCGTCGAGGGGGCCACGAGGGAGGACATCCGGCGCGCCCACGCGCGTCGCGAACGTCGCCGACTCTGTGATTCCAGGCCGAACCTGCCGGACAGCTTCGTGCGCGTAGTCGAATGCGCGCTTGCGTTCGAACCGGCCGAGCGCTATCAGACAGCAGGTGCTTTTGCGGACGAGCTTGCAGCGTCGGTCGGATTCCCGGTCCCGCAGCCGGACCCTGAACCACGGCCAGGGAGCTGGCTGAATCGGCGCGAGTTGGTTGCAGCGGCCGCGGTCCTGACGGTGTCGCTTGCCGCATTGATTGTTTGGTGGATCGTGTCGTCGGGATCCCGCGAGCGCGATCGAATCAATGCGTCGGCGATGGAGAGCATCAAACCTTCCGTTGATGCCATTCTCCCGGACCCGGCATCGTATGAAATCGGCGCGCAATTCCAGGCGAAGCGCGGCGACCGGAGCGAGCGGCTCCGGCCAGGGGACCGCTTGGCGCCGGGCGATCAACTGTTCCTCGACGTGCAGACCTCCAAGCCCACCTATCTGTACATCGTCAATCAGGACGAACAGGGGGAATCGTATCTGTTGTTCCCCCTGCTCGACGTGAGCGTGCCGAATCCGCTGCAGCCGGGAACGACACAGCGACTGCCGAGGACGCCCGCCGGCGAGCCGTTCTTCTGGAAGGTGACGAGCTCAGGAGGCCGCGAGCATATCTTCGTCTTTGCGAGTCCGACGAGGCTGCAGGAATTCGAACGCATTCTGTCGACGCTTCCGCGACCGCGGCTCGACAGGCCGGTCGTGGAGCTGCCGCCGCGAGCCGTGGGCACACTTCGCGGCATCGGTGGTCTCGCCAAGGCCACCGAGCGGCATCCCGCTGCGGCACCTTCCCCTTTTCCATTCACGACGCCGCTGCCCGAGTCCGCTGAACGTGCGCGAGGCTACTGGGCACGCGAGCTGGTCCTCGAGAATCCGAAAGATCGAATCCCTCATCCCTAATCGCTCATCTCGAATCCCTCATCCTTGAATCCTTGAATCCTAGAATCGTCGAATCGTCGAATCGTCGAATCTTTGAATTGTCGCATCCTCGAATCGCGAATCGAATCCCCGATCACGAATCGGATCGTCGAACAGCTCGAAGCACGAATCGAACCCGCCGAATCCCCGAGTGGGAATCGTTGAGGACTCGGGAATCGGCCTAGAGCCGGACTCGGGAACTGACGATTCGGGCTCAGGGCAGAAGGATTGAGAGACTTGCAGATTCAGCGATTCGAGAGCCGAGGATTTAGCGATTCGACGATCCGGTGATCCACGGATCAGGGATTGTCAGGGATTAGGGATTAGGGATTAGAGATTCAAAGCCGCGCCGCGCGACGATCATGAACGATCGAAAGGGCCACTCGATCGTCGACACGATTTCGAACCCGGCAGCTCGCAGCTCACGCTCGAGCGTCGGGGCCGTGATGCCGTGGTGTCCGTCGCGTGCGCGTCCGGCTGGATCGGCGCTCTCGCCACTCGGAGGCGGACCGAAGTCCAGGATCGCGACGCGCCCCCGCCAGGCTTCAACGATCGGTAGATACTCGCGTTCATCGCAGTCGGATCGCTGAAATGGTGGTAGACGTCGCGCATGAAGATCGCGTCGCAGCATTGGTCGGTGAACCGGGTCTCGCTCTCGGCACCCTCGATCGTCGTGACGTTCTTCAGGCCTGCTTCGTCGACCGCCTTTCCAATCGCGGCGAGGCGATCCTTACTGAGCTCGTTGCTGAACACGCGGCCGGCATCGCCCACTGCCTTGCCAATTGCAACGGTCAGCGCACCGTCGCCCGCGCCGATCTCGCCGACAATGCTGCCGCCGTGAATGTCGGGTGCCTTGACCAGACGATCGATGTCAGCGGCGGTGTCTTGACCGATCTGTGCAACAAGGGCCGCAGTCGCAATCGCACACGCGACGAACCGTGTGAAATAGCACATCTGAATCCCTAATCCCTGATCGCGAATCCCTCATCCTTGAATCGGTGGATCCTGAATCGTCGAATCGCGGAATCCGAATCCTTGAATCGTCGCAGGGTCCGGTGTGACAGCGATCCTAATCCCGGAGTTCACTTGTGTTGCTGTGGGGCGCGGTCTTCAGACCGCGCCTGCGCGGGGCTGAAGCCCCGCCGCTACATGCGAACAACTGAATCGCGGGGTTAAGATTCAACGATCTTCGGATTCAACGATCCTGGGATGAGTGATTCAGGATCAGTGATGAGGGATTAGGGATTCGAGGCGTCAGCGCCGTCGCGCCGGCTTGGGATCGAGACGTTCGTTCAGCTCATTCGGCGTCAGGGCGTAATCGACTCCGGATGGCGGCACGTCGATGTGAGCGATCCACAGCACCGAATTCAGTACGAGCTTCCGGAAATTCTCGTTGCCGAAGTTGTTGTGATAGTGGCCGCCCGTAATACCCACGCCGCGGCTACCGTTCGCGGCCTCGGTCGCCCACGCGACGACCATCGGCTGCCCGGCCTTCGCCCGCACGTCACGGTTCCCTTCGTGAGGGCCGTCGGGCCGCGAGAGCGTATCTGGTGTGGGGATTGCCGTGAGGATCGGCGTCACACCCTGCATGTTCGGACGGAAGCGCATGTTGAAGTACCACTCGTCGCGCGTGGTGAACGGCTTGACGCCTCGCGTGATCGGATGATCGGGCAGCGCCTTGAAGTCCGCTTCCCACACCGGATTGACCGAGTAGTTGATCTCGAAATAGCCGCCGGTCCACGCGAGCATTTCCTGCCGGCCGCGTTCTGCTCCCGGCTCGACGCAATAATGAAGGAACATCACGCCCGCGCCGCGCGCGACCGCGCGCTGCAAGGCCTCCGCCCTGTTTTCCTGGAACGCCATATGACGTTCCCCGCCGTCGCACACCATGAAGATCGCGTCCGCCTGCTCGATGAGCTGCGGATCGGCCGGCCAGCCGCCGAAGCTTGGCGTTGCCGCAATACCTGGCAGCTTCGTCAGCGCTTTCTGCAGGAGCCACACGGCGGCATTGTGCTCGTGCTCCGCCGGGCCGTGACTCGGACGATCGCCAATCAGCAGAATCTTTTTGTACGGTGTCGCTGCAGTCTGGCTGCCACTCTGGGCCCGCGGCGTGCTCGAGACGACCACAAGAACGCAGCTGATCGTCACCAGGACTCCATACACGGATGTCATCGGAGAGTCCCCATCGAGACGGTCGCCGTCACCTGGACGATTGCCCCTTGAGCGTCGATAGATACTCGAGCAGGTCCGAGATCTGTTGAAGTGAGAGCGCGTTGAGGAGGCCTTCCGGCATCAGCGACATGCGGATCTGTCTTCGAGATTTCACATCCTCCGGCTTCAGCCGTCGCACGTCGGTCTCGGCGACCTGAATCGCAATCCCTTGCGGTGTATCTTCGGTCACGATTCCGCTGATCGCAGTCCCGTTCTTCAGCTCGATTGTCGTCATCAGATACTCGGGCGAGATCGCGTCGTTGGGTCTGACGATGTTGTCGAGCATTGCCTGCTTGCCGAACTTCGAGCCAATCGCCGAAAGATCCGGCCCAACCTTCTTTGGTCCGCCCAGGCTGTGACATGCCGCGCAGGCGGCATCGGTCTCGAAGACTTTTCTTCCCGCCTCTGCGACGCCCCGATGATCGCGCTCGATCTGTTGAACGTTGGGCAGCGGTCCTGCTGACAGCGGCAGGACCCTGGCAGCGCGGTCGCGGACTGCCGCGAGGGCCCGATCCTGCTGTCCGGGTCCGCCCTGCCTTCCACCCTGTGAATTGGTCTGCGCGAATCCACGTCCTCGCCCGAACCCGCCGCGGCCGCGACCAGCGTTGTTGGTGAGATTCGAGGCCAAGGTTTTGAGCTCCGCTGGAAGCTGCTTTGCTTCGGCCAGATCGAGAATCACGTTCAGGCCCGCGGGGGAAGCGGCCAACACGCGGAGCGCCTCGACGCGAACTTCGTTCGGCGCGTCGCTCGAGATGATGCTTCGGGCCCAGGTCTGGACGTCGGGCTGCGGAATGGTGCCCACGCCACGAACTGCCGCAGCGCGGACCTCCGTCGGGCCGCTCGCCGCGAGCGATCGAAACTCCTCGAGGTACTTCGCGTCCCCAGTAGTTGCCAGCGACTCGATCGCGGCGGCGCGTGCCTCTGCCGGCGCAGACGGCTGTTTCGCCAGCGCGAGGAGGTCGGGCAGCAACTGCGTGTCCGCCAGTCGGGTCGCGAGATCCACCGCGGCAGCCTGCGTGCCCGGCGTGGCGAAAGCCTTGCGCACGACTTGCGGGAACATCGGCGCCCTGCGAGCATCGGTCCACATGCTGAACAGCTCGCGGTTGTACACAGCGAAGGCGCTCTCCACGAGCTCCGGCGGTATTCCATTCGAGAGGATCAATTGCTCGATCGCCCGCGCGGCTTCGGGCCACTCCATCGATCCGAGCGCGCCGACGGCGACGGTACGGTCGGCGATCGAACGCTTCGGATCGTTCATCATCCCGATCAGATCCGGAATCGCGGTCTTCGGCCGCATCACCCAGACGACGTGTTGAACGGACGGGTTGGAAGACGCGGATTGACGGGGATCTTCACGGATCGATTCGTTGTTGGTGGGACCAACGAACTGGGATCGAAGCCTCGCGTACAGCGCATCCTCACGGCCTCGCGCGGCGATGCCCAGCGCCTCCAGATACCAGCGATCCTTTCCGTCGTGTTGCGCGATGAGCTCCATCATCGCCTCGAGCCACGCCTCTGACGGTGCGACTTGCTTGCCCATCAAGTACGGCGGAATCATTCGCGACGGATCGGCATCCCGCAGGAGGATCGCGATCTCGCGCCGGACCTGCGGTGATGGGTCGCGCAGCAACGGTTTGCCGATCGTGAGGATGTCTGCGCCGGTGAGTCGCGCGACGCGCAAGCCCAGGATACGGATGCGCGCGTCCGCATCGTGCAGCGCTTCCTGAATCGCCGTGGGTCCCACGTTCGGCAACCGGCCAAGCAGCCATAGTGAACGCGCTCGCATGATGGCGTCGTTCTGGCGCCAGAGCCGCTGGAGCATCGGCGCAGCCTTCGCTTCCTGCGTTTCGATCGTCGTGTACGCGAGATAGCGCACCGCGTCGTTCGGCGAACCAAACGCGGCGATCAGTCCGTCTTCGGTATCGAGGTTCAGCTGGGGAACTCGAGGTTTGCTGTCGGGCGGCGCCACCCGGTAAATGCGTCCGCGAGCGCCTTCGGGATCTCCCATGTTGTGACCGCCGACACCAGGGTCGTACCAGTCGGCGACGAACAACGCACCGTCGGGCGCAATCGCGACGTCAGACGGCCTGAACCACGTGTCGTCCCCACCGAAAACAATGTCTTCGATTGTGGCTGTGTAGCCGGCGCCGTCGTCCTTCAATGGGTACGCGGCGACGATCCGTTTGCCTGCCTCCGCGTGCATCAACTGACCGCGGTAGCGACTCGGGAGCAGTGCCCCCTCGTACACGAGCAGCCCGCACGGCGATCCCGGGCCGAGCCGCAGAACGTTTGGAACGACTCCAGGCAGTTCGTTGTGGAAATGCGAGCCGCGATCGTCGGTCCACGCACGATGCAGTGGGCCGCGAAACCCGTAGTTTCCTCCTTCGAAGATGTACGTCAGGCGCGTCCAGGCATTTCCATCGTCATCGTTGTCCGTCTGAAAGATGTTGCCGAACGAATCGAGCGCGAGCTCGTACGGATTGCGGAAGTTCTGCGCGAGCACTTCGAGGTTCGTGCCGTCACGGTTCATGCGGAGCGACACGCCCATGAAGTAGCCGGCCGTCGGGCTGTTCAACGGATCCTCGAGATCCGAGGAGCCCTGTTGGGTCTTGCCCGAGCGGTCCCTGACCGAGAAGCCCGTGTT
>JBKPCD010000221.1:0-30993 GCA_046727175.1 Acidobacteriota bacterium
GTTCTGCGCGGAGTAGACCTCGCCGAGAGGGAGGACCATCTCCTTCTGCTTCAACTCCTCTTCGACTGTCAGCGCCAGCTCCGCAAGCCGCTCGAGGTTCGCGCGCGAATGGAACTCCAGCTCCTTGAGCTTCGCGAGCACGACGAGCGAGCGTTCCAGCGTCGCGGGCGGCTTGGGCGTGGGGTGCTCGCTTGGTACGGCGCTCTCACCTGCCGCAGTGTCATCGGGCACGGCGGCCGCTCTGGCGGGATCGCTCTTCTTCTTCTTCGCCTCCGCTGGCTTCTTGCCCGGCTGCACGGCGGGCGCATCCTCCGGACTCGCTTGTCTGCCTTGGTGCTTCTTCTCCTGCGTGACCTTCTTCGCGTGTGCGACGTTGCGCGGATCAGACATACGACCCCACAGGAAATGTTCTTGGCGGAAAGCGTAAGACGGAATCGGTCGCCTTCCTGTTCGCCGGAACAAGAGGATAAAGTGTCGCCCAGCATATCCGCTCAGACGCGCGAGAGCAATCGAACACCACCTGCAACGCCGCTGAACACGGCGAGGAGCCGAGATGCCATCGGTCGATTCTGTGTCAGCTCCATCAGCGGCGCTCTGGCGATCGATTCTGACGCCGCTTTGGATCAATCCTGGGCGACTACTCGTTACGAACCCGATTCGTGACGCGCAACTTTGCGCTTGGGAGGCATTCGCTTGACCGTCCTCACACGGCTCGCTAACATGCAGCTTCGTTCTTTTCTGCTTGAATTCGCCAATGCCTGCAAGCGAAACTGCCGGGAAGGTCGCCTATCGGATGAGGGCGGTCTATGTGAAAGCTTGCAGCTGTCAGCATGGCTGCAACTGCCAGTTCGTCGGTTTCCCAACGAGGGCAAGTGCGAGTTCGTCGTCGGCTGGGAGGTGAAGGACGGGCAGTTCGGAGACGTCTCGCTCAGAAGGGTGCGCGTGGCGCTCGTTGCGAAGTATCCGAAGGCCATTCACGAAGGCAACGGCCACGTGGTCCTCTTCATCGACGAGGAGGCGAAGCCAGAACAGTCGGATTCGATCGTGTCGATCCTGTCGGTCAAGATGGGCGGGATGCCGTGGGAGGCGCTGGCTGGCACGGTGACGCGCTTCGAGGGGCCGATTCGCAAGCCGGTGCAGATCGAGCTGGCCGGCGAGCGCTCGCGTCTGCAAGTGCCGGGCGCCATCGAATGCGTCCTGACTCCCATCAAGGACGCCGTCACGGGCGACGAGAAGCAGTGCACATCGTCTATCCGACGGGCGGGTTCCTCTGGAACGACGGCGCCATCGCAACCACCGAGGTGCTGCGCGTCACGCACGGCGATGCGAGCTTCGAACGCCGCACCGGTACGCCGCGGCGGCTGAAATCAACTGGACCAACCAGAAGTAGAAGTTTCGACGTGTCGATCAGTACTGCATCAGCCGTAATGCGCGCGGCTCGGCTGGATCGCGCCCTCGTATTGCTTGGGATTGCCGCGATCACGCTGCTGTCTTGGGCATACCTCGTCAGGATGGGGGCGATGATGAACGCGGCGGCAGCCGATAAAGCGATGCACGCCGCTATGGGGATGCCCGAGATGGCCGCGTGGGGAAACGCCGAGTTCGTCATGCTGTTTCTGATGTGGGCCGTCATGATGGTCGCGATGATGCTCCCGTCAGCGGCGCCGATGATCCTGCTCGTGGCGGGCACGTATCGGCGGCGGGGCGACCGCTCGCGTGCCCTCACCGTCGCTTTCGGTTCTGGCTACCTGGTCGCTTGGACCGCCTTCAGCGTAGCAGCCGCCCTGACGCAGCTGGTGCTCCATCGCGCCGCCCTGCTCTCTGACAACATGGCGACCAACTCTGCGATCCTTGGTGGCGTTATCCTGCTGCTCGCGGGTATCTATCAGTGGCTCCCGCTCAAGACCGCGTGCCTGACGCACTGCCGATCGCCGCTTGCGTTTCTCGCGGGCCACTGGCGCGAGGGGACGTCGGGCGCCCTCGCCATGGGCCTGCGGCATGGGCTCTACTGCGTCGGCTGTTGCTGGGCGCTGATGCTGCTGCTCTTCGCGGCTGGCGTGATGAATCTGCTCTGGGTGGCTGCCATTGCCATCTTTGTCCTCGTCGAAAAGCTCGTGCCACAGGGACACGCGGTCAGTAGGGTCGCTGGGATCGTCCTCACTGCCTGGGGCGGGTGGGTGCTGTTGCGCGGCATCTGAGATCCTTGAATTCGTCGCAACGGGAGGCAAACGCTGGCCGACACCCCGAAATGGTCCGTCAAGGGAGATTGGTTTGATACCTGCAAGTGCAGTATTCCCGGTCCTTGCACCTTTGCCCGGGCGCCCACGTCCGGCGATTGCGAAGCATCCTCGCATGGCATATCCGGAATGGCAACGTGCAGCTGGATGGGTTGAACGTGATGGCGCTTGGCACGTTTGAAGGGAACATCTGGGAAGGCAAGACCAAGGCGACAATGGGCGGGTCTTCGCGAACTTCATTGGCAACTTCTCGTTGGATTATGCTTCGTCCGTCTTGCACGAAGGGAGGGACTCATGGCGTGGCAGCTCCGTGCGCAGATGACTGAAGCCTGCAGTTGCAACATGTTCTGTCCCTGCTGGTTTGCGGTGAAGGAATACATGGTCATGGACCAGGGGTGGTGCGGCGGCAGTCTCACCTTTGAGATCGAAGAAGGTCGGTCGGACGGCGTGGACCTCTCTGGTCGCACCGTTACGCTGCTCGCCCATTGGCCGGGGCCGACACTCTTCGATGGGAAGGGGACGGGCCGCCTCTTTATCGACGACAAGGCACGCGACGACCAGGTTCGTGAGCTTTCGGCGATCTTCCAGGGCCAGAAAGGCGGCGGCGTCATGGAAGTTTACGCTTCTCTCATCTCGACGTGGCTTCCGGTCGAGAGGACCGCGATTCGCGTCTCACGCAGTGGCGACACCATGACCGCCAGTGTCGGCTCGGCCGGCAGCATTTCCTCAAAGGCACTCCGGGACGAGCAGGGGAGCGGCTTCACCCTTAGGGGCGGCGGGTTCCTCGGTGCGTTCGGCATGGAAGAGGCCGAGCTAGCACCTACCGTTGGGACGAAGTGGTCCGACCCTGCAATGCCGCGAGCGTTCGAGACGAAGTCGGGTGCAAGGGGAACCGTCAGGATGAATGGATAAATACGCCTCCAGCGAACAGGACCGTAGACAGGACATATAGCGCACGCAGATTCTCCACCGCCATACCAACCTATACGGCCGGGGAGAGCTGGGTGCCAGTTTGTGCCAATCCGTCAGTTGAAGCGGCCTGTTCGCGGATCGGCCTTCTGATTAGATCAACACAGATCGCGACGGATCATCCGAGATCACTCGTCGGGCAAAACCCTGGACCACGTTATCGAGGTTCGAATCCCTGCCCGCCAAACGACGATAGCTATCGAACGCCGTTGCGGCTACTGAAGGCTCGTCGGCGTCGATAGCTGTATGACGCGGTCCATTCTGGCTGGATGGCCCTTCCAGATGCGCCTCATCCCCGTGACCTCACGGACGAGCAATGGAACGTTATTGGGCCCTTCTTGCCCGAGCTGGCGCGCCGATTAGGATGGTCGAGGGCGCCCGTGGAGGGAGAAGCGTGCCGTGTTCAATGGCATTCTGTGGATCTTGAGGACCGGCGCTCCGTGGGCCGACCTGCCAGACCGGTATCCGTCGTATCAGACATGTCACCGCCGGTTTCAGCAGTGGGTCCGCTCGGGCGTGCTGCGGAACATCCTCGACGTCCTCGCCCAGGCACTCCTCGACGACGGCTATCTGGATCTGCAGGAATCACCATTTCAATGGCCTGGCAGGTCACTCGGACGCGATCTCGACCGGCAGTCCGTCGCTCCAACCATAGTTCGCGTCCGACAAGCTTTTGACCGCACGCACCAGTTCCGGCTCACGCTCATCGGCGAGAAGACCGCCGCGAAGGAGTAATTACCGACCCGCACGTGAACATGCGGATCCGCCAGAATGTTGAGCAACCATTGCGCGCGCTCACGGTGTTCCGCGATGACGTAAAAGCGACCATCGCGCTCGGTGAACCAGATCTCTATCTTCCGTCGAAGTCCGGTTCGCCGTCCCGTTGTCGTCAGAAACAAGTACTCTGCCATGTGATCCCCTCGATAGGGCGCCGAGATCTGCTGCCTGTCGTGACCATTACGACAGGTTGTTCGGGCTGAACCTGACACCAGCGCAGAGCGGATCTTGTAGAGTACCTGAAGTCGCTCTGAGGCAGGCCGGAGGGCGACGGCGCCGGAGCCGCGCAGGGACATGAGATACGACTTCTTAATCGAGAGTTACGAGACAGAGCGAGTGAAGGTCCTGAGCGTCTGGAGCGAGTTCACGGACGAAGATCTTCCACTCCGACCACACCCGAACGATCCACGAGGGCGCAGCGTGCACGAGCAGATGGTGCATCAGTGCGTGAGTGAAGACACGTGGTTTCGAACGATGCTCGGTATCGACGTTAGTGCGCCGCCGCTTCCTGACCACGAAGTCCGCATCGAGTTCATGAAGCGCTACGCAGAGGACAGCGGCAAGCGACTGTACTTTCTTCGACGAACCGACGAAACCTGGTGGGAAGAGCCGACGACGTTCTTCGACGTGAGACGCTCGAAAGCCTGGGTGATGACGCGCCGGCTGACACACACCTCGCACCATCGAGGTCAGCAGATGGCGATGCTGCGCATGCTCGGACGCGACCTGCATAGCAACTACGGACCGACGGCTGACACTGGCGGTCTGATGCAAAATCACGCGCCAACGATTTACGCGTATGCGAGCGTGCACGCTCTGCTCGAGGGAGAGGAGCGTGGCGGCGCGAAATCACCTCTGCCGGGTTGGCAGGCACAGATCGTAACGGAACGATCGCGTTAGAGCCTCCGAGCGGTGGCCTGTCGTAGCCGGCGGCAACGCCATGCTCATTTGAATTTCGAGGGCGTCGTCGTTGGGCGCGATCCAGACCGGCGCGTTGAGGGAAACCGGCGCGCGATCGACGAGGACGGATTCAATCCACGGCGGCACTGGACGTCATGACGCGGCGATGGTCGCGGGAGACGATTCGGGCGCCGGAAATCTGCACGTCGTCAAAGGGTCTGAAGATGTCCACATTGGCGCCAGCTTGTTCCTGAACTAATGGAGCTGGCAGATCGACTAGGATTGTGATCGCCAACGAGAGGACTCATGAAGAGGAGCGGCAGACGGCTGACCTGGATACTTGTCGCCATCGTTGGCACATTTGCCGCGACCGCCACCGCTGTTCACGCCCAGCGCATCTGGTCAGGTTACTACGGCCGTACGCCCCCGAAGTTTCCCACGGCCACGACCTTCGATGGCAATTTCCACTTCTGCCGCGTGATGTTCACGAGCGACCGGCGCGAAAAGCAGGGCTGGAGCACGGACTATCCTGGGGCCGACATCAATCTCAGCGTCCGCCTCGCGGAACTCACCAAGGTGCACGTCACGCTGACGGATGACGGTGAAGAAGAGGTCCCCGACGCGGTCGTCGTCCGCTTGACTGACGATGCACTGTTTCAATGCCCGTTTACGCTCATGGAAGATGCCGGGACTGCGCGATTCAGTGACGACGAAGTAAAGAGGCTTCGGGAATACCTTCTCAAGGGTGGCTTTCTGTTCGTGTCGGACTACCACGGCACAGCTGCGACGGAGCAATTCGACGAGGAGATCGGACGGGTATTGCCGCCCTACCAATATCCTCGCGTCGACCTCACGCCGCCCGACCACCCGTTGTGGCACATGATGTTCCCGGTGGCCAGCCTGCCGCAGATTGCATCGATTCAGACCTGGCGCCGAACCGGCGGCAGTACCGTGGAGCGCTGGAACGTCGACGGGGACCCGCCCGACGCACGTGGGATCGCCGACCATCACGGCAACCTCATGGTCGTGATGGTGCACAACTCCGATATCCCAGACCCCTGGGAACGCGAAGGCGAGGATACGACCTACTTCTTCAGGTTCTCGCCGGACGCCTACGCCGTCGGGATCGACGTCGTGCTGTACGCAATGACCCACTGACCGATACAGGCCACTGGCGAGGCGCCGCCTCAGACCTGCGAAGGCCGGGGGCGTCGGCGGTGGAGGCATCGGTCATGTCTCTGAGAGCGACGAGGATCTTCACGCGGGCCCGGACACGGATCGCGGCCGCCGGATGTCGTCCAGGCTGGTCATTCGAACGGCTGCCATCTGAAGCGCACGCGCAGCGGTCATACATCTCGCCGAGGCGCGCCCTTCGCACGAGGCACGCTCGGCGGCTGCGGCATCGTGAGACGGCTGCGGCAGCAACACGAAGTCCTGCGCTCGCACCCGAGCAGACGCCGCCACGGACCGAGGCTCCAGGCCGACGAGGAAGAAGGCGCGCCTGTCATCCAATGCCTGTGAGTTTTCCGCGCCGGCCGCCTCCTCGCGGCGCACATGGATGACCATCTTCACGGACGTCGAGAAACGCCGGATGTTGGTCCTCATCAACATGCCTCTGGTCCAAGCGGTCCGAATCAGGACGGCGTGGTAATCTCCCAGCCATCTTCTTGCGGGATCCTCGCATGCTGGTCAACAGAGCTAGTTTGGCGGAGACGCTCGACGCCATCAATGCGGCACTCTTCGACGGCCGCACGCTCACGGCGGTTGAACGCGCTCAGACCGCACGGTGGATCGCCAGCCGCCAGGGGCTGCCCGGGGCCTACGGAGGCACGTTCGCCGGCTTCCCCTCCGAACGCTCGAAGGGCATTGTCCTGTTTACTGGTGAGCGCATCGCGTCGGCATCTGCACGCCACATCCTGGGCGAGGAAGCCTCGCGCGCGTTGAGGCAACTCCGCGTGCGGGATCTCGAGGTGACTCGCGCTCTGGAACGTGCTGACGATGGCTTGATGCGATGCCTCACGCGGGCAGCCGAGGACCCGCGTAATGGCAATCCCGGTCTTTACTGTTGCGGCAAGTGCAGCGTGGGCCTGTGGCGGAACCTCCTCGCGGGCGGCCTCGATCGGCACGAAGAGCGATTGCGACGTGGTGCGTCACATCTGCGATCGATGCGCGACGGTGAACATCAATGGCGGAGGTTCCCTTTCTGGTACACGGTGCTGGCACTGAGCGAGATGGACAGCACCGAAGCCAGAACGGAGTTGACGTATGCGGCGCCGGTGCTGGAACGCGCAGCGACCGCGGCAGTCCCGTCAGCGCGCTACGCGCGACGTCGACACGAGTTGGCCGTTCGAACGCTGAATAGTCTTTAGCGTGCATCCACGCCGTGGTCTGAATTAGAATCGGCGCGCGAATCAAGTGGCCGAGCGACCTGAGTGTTGTACGCCGCAAAAACTCCGTCCCGCCAAGAAACGCGCCCTATTGCGGAGCAAGTAGATGCTCGGTCGCCTGTCGCTACTGAAAACTCAAAATGGAAAATGTGCGCCAGGTCTGTGAAGGTGGTTTGTCACGACGCGGCATGTATCTCGCGACGGAAGCCTGGCAGACGTCAACACCGAGTTTCAGCAACTCTCCATGAATCCGCGGTGCACCCCACAACGGATTGGCCTGCGACATGGTCCGAATCAGTGCGCTGACGTCGGCGGGAACATTCGGTCGCCCGCTGCGTCGTCGACTCTTCCACGTCTACCACAGGCGGAGGCCCTGACGATGCCACGCGATGACGGTCTCCGGCTTGGCGATAAACGAGCGCTGTTCGCCACGAGGGCCACGCCCGCGTCAGCCAGGCCCAGAGCCAACGGTCGGCTTTCATAAGGTGCAACCGTCGCGGGCGCGAGCGTTGGAGCACCTGCAGTTGATGGCGCAGAGCAAGTACCTCGAGGTGAAGCGCGACTCGCGACATCGTCAAGCCTCGGAGCGTCAGCAGCATCGAAATCAACACGGACATCATCGTGAAGAAAGCCTATCGACCGCTGCTGAGAAGTTCAACGTGCCGGGGTCGAGAAACATGGGAGCCGAGCTCCTGCACCCTTCATCGCCTGTACGGGTGTAGGATTGCTTCCCACATTCGACGCTCAATCCGAGATCTTGGTTCAGGGGGCCATCATGGAACACACCACAGTGCTGAGAACCCTTTTCCGGACGAAGGTCGGCGTCATCGTCGCAACATTAGTTGCACTCCCTGCCTCGGCGCAGCTGACCGTGGACCAGAAGATCCATGACTTTGAAAACACCGCGGCCATCTATGCGAAGCGTTATGCGCCGTACGAATGGAAGAAAGAGTTGTTCGGCTTCGATCTTTTCGAGATCGGACCGTGGCTCGATCGTGTGGCGCAGTCGCGGGACGATCTCGAGTTCTTCGAAATCGCGCTGGAGTACGTCGCCAGCCTGAACGACACCCATTCGTCGTTCGCCATGCCATCCAGCTTCCTCGCCGACCTGAGCTTCACCGTCGACATCTACGACGGCAAAGTCCTCGTCGACAGCATCAATCGCACGCGGTTGCCGGTGCTCCAATATCCATTTCAGATCGGCGACCAGTTGATCTCGGTGGACGGCAGGTCGGTTGAGGACCTGATGACGGAATTCTCGAGGTTCTTGAAGCGAGGCAGTCCGGTAAGCTCGCAACGAAGCGTCGCTGATTTTCTGACCTTCCGTCCGCAGTCCCGAATACCACGCGTGATCGATCTACCGGACACGGCAATCGTGGTGATCGAACAGGAGGGCGGTGCTCAGCAAACGTTTTCCATCCCCTGGGTCAAGACAGGAGTACCGCTGCGCTGGATTGGACCCGTGCCCAGCCCTCGCGTGTCACCTTTCGCGCTCGCCGAGGACGCCGGGCTGCCGTCGTATTTCGAACCGTGGCTCGAGCTCACGAATTTCCGTCTCCCTGACAACGATCCTCTGCTCAGCGGCTATACCGTATCGCCCACGGGGGACACGGTCTCGCGCCGCTACGTACTTGGATTGGGACAGCGCACGCCCGTCTTTTCCGCCGGCCTGCCCGCCGACTTTGTGCAGCGGCTCGGACGTGTCGCGAGTGACTTCCACTTCTCCGGCACGTACGAATCCGATGGTGTGCGCATCGGCTACCTCAGGATCCCCAACTTCGCGCCGCCCAACGCAACGACTGCCGTCACAGAGTTGCGAAATGAAATTGCCTACCTCCAGCAAAACACCGACGGCCTCGTGGTTGACGTCATGCGCAACACAGGCGGCGGCTGCTACATGTTGACGGCGGCTTCCTACCTCATTCCGTACCCGTTCTTCTTCTTCGGTGAAGAAATACGCGTGACCATCGCGTATATCAACAGCATTCAGGCAGCCCTCGAAGCGGCCGAACGCGCGGGAGCGCCGGCGTTCATTATCGAGGTCTACAGAGAAATCCTCCGGCAACTGGAAGCGGCCTATCGTGAGAATCGCGGTCGCACCGGGCCGATTCCGGCGTGCAGTCTTCAGATGTTTGGGAACCAGCCGGCTCGAGACACTCAGGGCAACCTGCTCGCCTACACAAAGCCGCTAATCGTCCTCGTCGACGACTTCTCGATCTCGGCCGGGGACATCTTCCCGACGATGCTGCAGGACAATCAGCGAGGGCCTCTGGTAGGCACGCGCACAAATGGGGCGGGTGGATCGGTCAGTGGCTGGCCCGCCGGTATTTACTCCGAATCGACGACCTCGAATACCAATTCGCTGGTGACGCGGATTGCGCCGGTTCAGGTCCCGGGTTACCCGACGACCCGCTACATCGAGAATGTCGGTGCGCACGCTGACATCCCGTTGGACTACATGACCAGAGAGAACTTACTCAATGGTGGGCGCCCTTTCCTCGAGGCGTTCACGGCCCTGATCGTCGAGCAGGTCCGCAACCCTTACTACGAGATCGTGTCGCGCCACAGCGAGAAGTGCCTGGACGTCTACGGCGCGTCGACCGAGGATGGCGCTGCCGTTATCCAGTCGAGCTGCAGCCGCGGTGCCAACCAGCAGTGGAGGCTTGAGCCTGTCGCGAACAGCGCCTTTCGGCTCGTGGCCCGTCATAGCGGCAAGGTGCTCGACGTGTCTGGGGCGGTGATCGACGATCTGGCCCCGGTTATTCAGTTCCCCTGGCACGGCGGCGAAAACCAGCTTTGGACGCTCGAGCCGGTGTCGGACGGTTACCTTCGCATCGTCGCACGTCACAGCGGCAAGGTACTGGATGTCGCCGGCGCTTCTCTCGACGACGGCGCACCGGTGATCCAGTACACCGCGCACGGCGGCACGAACCAGCAGTGGCTCCTTCGCGCGATCGGTTCGACAGCTCCTTCTCTGCCGACGCCATTCACGATGACAGATGCACGAGACGTCAGCCGCTGATCGAGATTCCGATCACGCGGGAAGGCCGACAAAGTGAGCATGGACCGGTTGGTCCATTCGAGCACCGGTTTCAGGTATACATGGACGTCACACCGCACGAGGAAATCGTGTTCGCACCCTCTCATGAGAGTCCGTACGAGTTGTGGATGGCGAAGCTGCGCTGAGTCTGGAATACCTAGTCTTTCGGCGACCTGCGGCCGTCGGACTGTGACAGCCGCTCCAACTGTCGCGTGACCTGCGCGCGATCATTGTCGCGGCGCCGAGCGATGGACGGTGTCGGCCTGGCGTTTTCGCTCGAGCATGATGTCGCATCGCACCTTCGCCAGTGGCGCGCTCGTGCGCGTCCTCGAACACTGTTGTCCGCCGTTCGCAGGGTTCTTTCTAGCGCGTGAACGACGTTCCGCATCAGCAATCTGCTGGTTGCGTCGGCAGGGCCCGCGGATCGCGCGCACATGAGCCATCTACCTTCCGGCAGCATTTCCGCGCCCTCATCGACGTGAGCCCGCTGCATTACCAGAAGCAATGGCGTCTACAGGACGCGAGGCAGCTGATGCTGCACGAGAACCTCGACGCGGGCAGTGCCGCAGGCCGTGTGGGGTATGAAAGCGCTTCGCAGTTCAGCCGCGAGTACAGCCGCCTGTTCAGTGCGCCGCCTCAGCGCGATGTCACCCGCATGCGGCTCGCTCCCGTGGCCCGTGCGTCTGACCTCCGTAGAACGACAGCGAGATCGACAGCTCGTGGAACGGTCCCTCGCCGTCGATCGACCCGACGTCGCTCGTGTCGCGGTGACGCCGCGCGATCGCGGGGCTGGGACGTGCGCCGGACGCGTGGTCTCCTACTCGACAGACTTGATGTTGGCGTACCACAAAGACGCACTGCCTGGATCAGGAGCGTATCGAGAAACTTCTGCAACGGGCCGTTCGATAACGATCGTGCCCAGGAAATCGACGTTCATGGCCCCACTCCAGCATCGAACAGAGCACGCAGGCGACCGCGTCCAGGAAAGACATCGAGCGGGGTCATTCTCCGCGCAATGCTTCGGTTGGTTCCAGTCTGGCTGCACGGAGCGTGGGCACTGATGCAGCCACGAGCGCGACCATCGTGAGGACGACCGGCACGACGAGGAACGTCGTGACGTCGTGCGGGCTGATGCGGAAAAGCAGTGTCGTGAGCAGTCCCGACAACCAGACCCCTCCGACCACGCCAGCCGCAAGTCCCCTTGCGACCATGCGAATGACCCCGCCCAAGACCAGGCCCACGATCGTCCCGGGTCCCGCCCCGAGGGCGACGCGTACGCCGATTTCACGCGTGCGTCGCGAGACGGAATACGACACGACCCCATAGATGCCCACGGCCGCGAGCAAGAGAGCCGCGGCAGAAAAGCCCGTCAACAGCTGCGCGCTAAACCGCTGCCGAGCATAGGTCTCGCTGAGAATCGTCTCTATTGTGTTGACGGCCGAAATTGGCACTGCGGGATCCAGTCGGGCGATGAGTCGTCGGATCGGGTCGACGCGGGTCAGCGGGTGGCCATCCGATCGCACCACGAAGATCATGGCCGTGTAACCTGACGGCTCGTGAATGCCATACACGGTCGGCGCCGGCTGCGAATCAAGCGAGCCCTCTTTCACGTCGCCCACGACACCGATGATTTCGCCGTCTGCGCCGTCGCCGATCGGAACGCGAATGTGCTTAGCGATCGCCTGACCACCAGCGAAGTATCGCCGCAGAAACTCCTGATTCACGATGAACCGACGCGGTGCGAGAGGGCTGTTGTCACCGGGTTCAAAATCACGACCATCGCGCAACGGGATGCCCAAGGTGCGAAAGTATCCGGGCATCACCGTTCGCATCGTTGCCGCCGCGCCTTCACTTGACGCAGCAATCGCGCCGCGATCGATAGCGACTCGGACTTGCGGGGCCGCTCCGTCAAACGGAAGGTGGCTAATGGCGCTCGCGGCGCGTACGCCAGGGAGCCGTTCGATGTCGGCGATCGCGCGGGCGAAGAACTGCGTGCGGCGGGGCAGTTCTTGGTAACGCGCGGCCGGAATGAAGACTCTGAACGTGAGGACATTCGACGTAGTGATCCCCGGATCCACGGCCTGTAAGCCCAGGAAACTCCGGAACAGCAGTCCCCCGCCGGCCAGGAGTATCACCGTGAAGGCCACCTCAGCGCTGACGAGACCAGAGCGAAGTCGGCCAGTGCCCGTGGACATTCGCACATCGTCGCGAAGGGCGGGCACGAGCGCCCGTCCGGTCGCGATCAGCGCAGGCGGGAGTCCGCACAGCATCGAGGACGCGAACGACAGGCTCAGACTCACGGCGACGATGCGCCAGTCGATCGAGATGGGCGCTCCACGGACGAGGCTGTCAGGCGCCATGGCGACGAAGCCCTGCACGAGCCAGCGCGCCAGCACCAACCCGATCGCGCAGGCTGTGGAGCTGAGGACGACACTCTCGGTCAGCAGCAGTCGAACGACCCGCTGGCGCCCTGCCCCGAGAGCAGCTCGCACGGACATCTCGCGATGACGGGTGGCATGACGCGCGAGCAGTAGCCCGGCGACATTCGCGCAGGCCGTAACCAAGAGCAGTCCGACGGCGCCGAGGAGGACGACGAGCGGCGTCTTGACGTCGCGCACCATCGCCTCTTGCAGCGGTTCGACGTTGACGGTCCAGCCCATATTGAACTCGGGAGCGGCGCGTTCGTCTCGAGCCGCGATAGCCGCCATGTGCGTCCGTACTTGGTCGAGGGTGACGCCACGTTGGATCCGGGCCACGCAGAATAGTCCGCGTCCTTGCATCCGGCGGGCGTCTTGCGACAGGGTCAGCCCAATGGGCTCCCACAAGTCGACGGCGCGATCGCGGAAATAGAAGCCGGGTGGGAGGACGCCGATGATCGTGCGGGGTGTCGCGTTCACGTGGACTCGTCGGCCGATGATGCCTTCGTCGCCGCCGAACCATTCCTGCCACAGCCGATAACTGATCAGCAAAACGGTATCGGAGGCTGGCCGGTCCTCCGCGACCGAAAACAACCGCCCACGAATCGGCCTGACTCCGAGCAGCGGCAGGAGATCCGCGGTGACGAGTTGTTTGCGGAGCTCCTCGACCCGGTCGCCGGCCGCCAACACGGACGGCCCTTGTCGGAACGCGGCCACCGATTCGAAAATGTGGTCCTGCGACCGCCACTCGAGATAGTTGGCGAGGGAGACGGGCGAGCGGCGGTCACCGAGTTGGTGGTTCGCTGCCCAGATCATTACCACACGCCAGGGGTCCTGATAGGGCAAGGGGCGCATCAACACGTGGTCGGTCACGGTGAAGATCGCGATGCTCGCGACAAGCCCGATGGTCAGGGACGCCAGTGAGGCGACGGCAAACCCCGGAGCCCGGCGCAGTCCGCGAAACGCGTAGCGCACATCCTGCCAGGAGGTCTCGATCATGACGGTCCGCGTGGATCGTTAGACGATGGGCAAGTCGCTCGTGTTGGAGAGACGATACCGTGTGGCCTGTTCGGCTTGCTCGGGCCCACATAGCATTGGCCCGACCTACTTTCGACTGGACCTGGGGTGGGTGGCGTGGGACGCATACCGTGAAGACGGTCCCTATCAGATCGGCTGGTCGCTCCCGGGTGGCTCCGGGCGTCATCGGACGAATATCGGACGCAGCGTCACCTCAGCAGCGGTCGACCCGACCGGCAGGCTCATCGCGATCAGCGAAACAACCACGCTGTCCATCGGCAACGCCCGAGACGTCGTGTATGTGCTGCGCACCGACACAGGTGCGGACGTGTTCCGCACCTACTTACCCCGCTATACACGAAGCCAGGTCGTCTTCTTCGAGGGCGGCCTGTTCGGATATTCGAATCTCGAGGGCACGCGCATCCTGAAGGTGCCCGAAGCCCAGTAGGAGCCTATTACTACGCCCAAACGGGCACTCTGTTCGGTCCGAAGGAAGTCTGTGAGGTTACTGTTCCGTAAAGAACTATCTGCCGAACACGACGGGCGACGTGGTCGGGGTCGTTGACTTAACACTTGGCGACTAGATTGGCAATAGGGGCGGCGGTTGCCCGCGCCGACCCCTGCCACACCACCGTGCGTACGGGTCCGTACATGGCGGTCCGAGTCGGTTACGCTAGCACCCCTCGATCAACGTCGGAAGTCCGAGCGATTCGAAGTACGCGTTGGATAGACCCACCGAGAGGACCTTCGCCCGTGCGAGTACCAGGGACCGCGACCGCTTCCGGCCGTATGGCTGGCCAGCTGCGGACGGACACCGAGTTCCAACAGAGCGGCTCGGCGACGGCGCGGTGTTTTCCACTGCCGCCACAAGGCCGCTCGCGTCGCAATCGGACCCAGCGAGTCAGGTACACCAGCGCTTCGGGCGTTTCGCAGAAGCCGAAATAGCTGCGCCATCCCCGCATGTACGGGGCCAGTTCCGCTATCGTCGTCTCGAGGCTGACGCCTTTGGCCCGTCGCGTGATGTCTCGGACTCGCGCCTTGTACCGATCGAGGGCCTTCGACGCGATCGCGCGCTTGACCTCCGGATCGGCCATGAAGGAGAAGCCGAGAAACTTTCGATCCTGCGGTCGCGCTACCGCACTCTTGGCCGCATTGACCGTGAGCTTGAGCTGTGTCGTGAGTAGTCGTTGACGTAGATGTAGACGACCGCCGCCTGGGCGCGGCCGAACCAGTCGGTTCCCCAGACGCCGCCGTTTTCCTGACGTTGTCAGCCGTTGCCGGCGTCAACGCCTGTCTGGGAATAGCGCGCCCTCATGCAGATCGGCGTCCGCGGCGAGCGCTGCGCGATCGAGCAGGGCCCTCCACGACGCGTCGGAATCCCGGAGCGCCATCAGCGTGCGCGCCTGTGCGGCCATCGCCGCATCGTCCGGACCGACCTCCGGGTTCGCATTCAGCGCCTTCTCGAGATCGTCCCAGAACGTTGACGGGATTCACGGGACGGATGCGCAGCATGTCCGGATCCGCTGCGACCATCTCCGCTGTCAGTCCGGGTGGGTAGACCTTGTTGCGCGCGCAGGCTTCGCAGTCGAAGGTGTGACGCCCTGGCTCGTCCTTGCTGAGCGCGACGATGCCGATCTGGTTCAGCACGCGGCGCGCCTTCGCTTTCTCCTCGGCGGTGTGCGCGGCGAAGCGGCCGAAGACGCCGGCGACGTTGGTCGGTGAGCGGAGCACGTCGACGAACCCGTCGGGTTTCTGACTTGTCCAGCGTGGTCCGACGAGCAGGAACTTGCCGCCGGGCGTGTTCGATGCGGAGCCGAGCTGGTGAATCACCGTCGTAAACAGATCTGCGATCTGGATCGTCCAGTAGTGGCCCTTCGGAACATCGATGGGCGTCTGTACGACCACTGGCTCGTCACCGAGATCGGCAAATCCGACACCGTAGATGGTGTCGTTGTTGGGCGTGACGACTTTTCGCTGCGCCGGCGGCATGTAGTCGTCGAGATACCCCATCATGTTCTTCGGCGCTCCGGAAAGAGCCCCATCGTGGCGCCCGGCCCAGACTTTTTCATCACCTCCCAGCCGCTGGTGCGACCGAACGCATCCACGGCGGGATAGCCCCAGTAGTAGACGATGCGGGCGAGCGACTCCACGTAGCGCTCGCGAGCCGTGCCGGGACGCCGGCCGCATTCGGAAGATCGGGATGCGCCGCATTGAAGGCCCGCGCAGAGTACGGCGTGGATATCGCGGTCGTTGTGCCATGGATGGTTGCTGTAGCCATGTGCTCTCCGGTGGACCCTTCAGGTCGCCGATTGTGTCGAAGTGTTCCTCAGTCTCGCGCCATTACGGCCGCAAGTTGACGCTCCACGTCCACGACGAGCCAAGCGTTCTCGCTGCTATCGCCTCAGAAACCTCGGTCGTGCCTGGGTAGTAGACATATCTGCCGCTTGTTGGGGGTGCCGCGTGGAACTCCAACTCGTGGATGGCGTGAACGCCCACATCCACCAGCGGCAGCACTTTGTTCTTCTTCGCTTCCTCCAGCCACAGTGCCGCGAGCTCCTTGACTTTCTCCGGACGCTTGTCTGCGAGATCGTTGGCTTCCGCCCGGTCCTCCTCGACGTTGAACAGCTGCCAGCGGTCCTTGTCGAAATGCCCCTGGTCCGCGGGCGCGGGGGCGTGCACGGTCGAGGCCTTCCAGCCCTTGTGCCAGATGCCGCGCGTGCCGACCATCTCGTAGTACTGCGTCTCCGTGGTGGTCGGCGCGTTGGCGTTGTCGAACGAATACCGCATGGACACACCGGCCAGCGGCGATTGCTTGTGACCGTCGACGTACTCGGGCATCGTGATGCCGCAGCATTCGAGAATCGTCGGCACGATGTGGGTGCAATGGTGGTACTGATGCCGTGTCTCGCCGCGCGCTTTGATCCCCTTCGGCCAGTGGATCACCAGCGGGTCGCAGGTGCCTCCGGCGTAGGAGGCGTAGCGTTTGAACATTCGATACGGCGTCGAGAAGGCCACCGCCCAGCCGGTCGGATAGTGGTTGTACGTGTCCGGTGATCCGAGCTTGTCGAGCATCGCCATGTTCGAAGCGATGTCATCCGGGTAGCCGTTGAAGAAACGGTTCTCGTTGACCGATCCGCTCGGGCTGCCTTCTCCCGATGCGCCGTTGCCGTAGAAACGGTCGTAGCCCAACCCGAGCGGCCACTCCTGCTTGGAGCCGCCCATGTCGAAGGCGTCCACCAGGACGTTGTGGTTCTTGCCAACCCAGTAGGTACTCCAGCCCGCGTCCCGGAGGACCTTGGCGATCGTTCCGTTCTCCCGCGGGATGTGCCCGCAGTAGCCGGGGAAGCCCACGGCCATCTCGGAAATCGAGCCGAAACCGTTGTGGTGGTGATTGCGGCCGGTGATGAAACACGAGCGGGTCGGGGAACAGACGGCGGTCGTGTGCCAGTGAGTGTAGATCAGTCCATTCTTCGCCAGGCGATCGAGCGCGGGCATCTCAATCCGGCCCCCGTACGGCGACCATGCTGCCTGCCCGGTATCGTCGTACAGCCGGTATCGTCGTACAGGATGACGAGTACGTTGGGAGCATCTTTCGGCGCCTTGGTGTCGAGGAAGGCCTCCCAGTCCGGTTTGGAATTGCGGAGTCGAGATCAATGACGCCTTTGAACTGTCGCGGCATGTCGGGGCCTCCTACGCTCGTTCGAAGTCACCTGGCTTCCGGCTGCTGTCGAACGCTGGCGCCTCGGGACCATAGATACGGAAGTACCTTGCGAGGAGCGTACTCGCCTCCCGTCAGAACTTGCATCGAAAACCGTCGGGGACTCGGCGAAAAGTACGGGGCCAGGTCTGAAAAAGTAGGAAGGGCATCGACGGTTGAGTTTGGTGGCAGCGGGAAGGTTTGGTGCGGTACTGCGATTCCGAGATCAGGACAGCCGTCGCACCGAACGGAACCTACCCAAGGCGCCCGGCGGAGCTCCGACCATGGACCGAAACGGAGGAGTCGCGACGCGCCGGCTCCACGACATATCGTGGCCCGCGCTGACTCGTACCTCCCGGAACGTCGCGAGCGATTGGGCCGTCAAGTCGCTGTTCCTACGGTTAGAATTGACCCATCCACGGTCCAGTGGTTTTCACGCCGCCGTGACCAGCCAGTTGCGCATTCCGCCCTGACATCCAGACAACTCAGCTCGCTTTGCCCCGCCGCGCCGCCTCGATGGTCGCAATGTCGATCTTCTTCATCGGCATCATCGCCTCGAAAGCTCGCTTCGCCTCGGCGCCACCGGCCGCAAGCGCCTCCGTCAACGCACGCGGCGTGATCTGCCACGAGAGGCCCCAACGGTCCTTGCACCACCCGCACTGGCTCTCCGTGCCGCCATTGCCGACGATCGCGTTCCAGTAGCGATCGGTCTCTTCCTGATTGTCCGTGGCAATCTGGAAGGAAAAGGCCTCGCTGTGCTCGAACTCCGGCCCGCCGTTGAGACCGAGGCAGGGAATGCCCAGGACGGTGAACTCGACCGTCAGGACGTCGCCCGCCTTGCCGCCCGGGTAGTCGCCGGGGGCTTGGTGGATAGCGGTCACTTTACTGTCCGGAAAGGTCGAGGCGTAGAAACGCGCGGCGTCCTGGGCGTCTTTGTTGAACCAGAGGCAGATCGTGTTTTTTGGTGTCAAGGTAGTACGTCTCCTTCCAGACTCAGTTGTGAACTAAATCCGTTGCGAATTCAGTGCCCGACAGGCCACGGCTCATCGGTAAGCACCCCATCGCTCCGAGTGAGCGGCGATTGATGGATGAGACCGGCCGGTGCTGCTCAACGTCGTGTCGGGCAAGATCTTCATCGAGCGCGGCGCAGAGAATCTGCACCTCGATCCCGAGAAGGCAGCGGCGAGACTGGACGAGCGCATTCGCGAGCTGAGCGGGTTCCGGCTCGACGAGGAAACGCCGTTGCCGTACGCGACGCGCGTGAAAGTGCCCACGCTGATGGCGCAGCTTCGCCGTGACTTTCTCATCCACGCCGAGAAGTACTTCACGTTGATGCTCGGGCATCCCGTGTTCACGTTGTCCATCCTGCTGTTCACGATCCTCGCCGCCGGAGGACTCGGCAGCCGCCTGAGCGGTTATTTCCCGACGCGAGCCGTTTGCCTTACCGTGGCTTCCCTGAGTGTTTCGGCTGCGTTGCCGCGTTTCGTCCCGGCGGTACTGCCGCTCAACATCGGCGCTCGCGCCGCCATTGCCGCTGACGCATGAGCCGGCGTTGCCTGCGCACTGTTCGACAGACTTTCGGAGACGCGATTCGCGGCCGTAACCGGACGGCCAGCACGACCAGCTTGGGGCGAACGCGAACGGCAGTCAGCCGCAGCCAGCCGAGCGAATTGACGCTTCAGCGCGTTGATCTGCGCAAGGTAGCGACGGGGGTCGTGGTCGCCGCATCGCTGGCCGCTTCTGAATCGGAAGCCCCGGCGTGCGTATCCGTCACCGGCGCCGTCTCCGCACAGATGGATGATCGCGGCGAGGTTTTGCCGCTGCTGTAGCGAAGCGGTCGTAATGCGGTTGCGGGCGAGGATGCGCGCGACCGTGCGATCCAGCAGCGCGGCGGTCATCTCCACAGCATGAGCGGGCACCACACGTGTGTAGATCGCGTTGAACCAGCACGAGCGCGGCTCGTGCCAGGGGCCGTCCTCGACGACGACGTGATCGTGGATGCAATAGCGCCGGGCCTCTGCGAACGTTCCATCGGTGATCTGAAACATCCCGACGGCGCTCGAGGCCGGTCCGTATAGCCCGAACGGGTTCCAGCTGAACCGCCACCGCCAGTAGGTCCGTGCTACCGGGTTGCCGCTGCTCTCCACCTGGGCCAGAGCGGCCAGCAATTCCGGTGTGATGACCGCCGTGGAGAGCTCGTCGAAGAGCGAGCCGTATTGCCGCCACGTCTGCGCCGGCACCTTGCCGAGCGAGCCGCTGACCGCGACGAACACCTCGGTAGGCTTGCGGACTACCTGCACCATCCAGTTCACCGCCGCCCAGATGATCACCAGCAGGACCGTCCCGAGGATTATCCGGACAGCCAACGGGGCAACTCGCATCGCCAGAAACGCGCGCCGCCCCAGGCGCGAGGCCGAGCGGCGCGCGCGACGGCCTCGGATGCGCATGGGCTGGAGTGCGGCCTGCGCAATCATCGCGTGGGGCATGACGGACACCCACCCATTATCGACCATCCCGGACCGACGCATTCCTCGACATATGGCGACAAGAACGCTAGCGACAAGGCAGGAGCTATCTACCTAGCCGCGATGCGCCGCGTAGGCGAGGTGTTATCAGTTCGTGGCTTATCGTCGCGTCTTCCACAACCGCACCGTGGCGATGGAAGGCTGGACATAGCCAGAGGGATAGATACCTCGCCAATCGCCGCGCGCGAGATAATCGTGTTGGGTGTGAGCTGACGACCGATAGCCGGTCGGAAGGTCGGCTAGTTGGAGAAAGCACCTATACGCGGCAATACCGGCTTCTTCAGGTCGGTTGACCCGACACTCGCGGTCCCGTGAACGACGTTCAACCCAGATTGCACCGCCCAAAGAAATTGATCATCATCGGATGACTTGGAACGCAGCTCGAAGATTGATCGAACAGAAGAGAAACTGCGAGCACGCGACTCCCCAAGGTCCACTGCACGAAACACCGCCTAATCATGCAGCGTTGGCGCACCCCAGTACTTCTCCATCCAGTTCACCACTTCCTTGACCATCTCGTTCCTAGGGATGCCGTGTGACGACTCGTAGACGATCCGGAGCTTGCGGTCAGCTGGGGTACCGAGGAGATTGAACATCGGCTCCTGGGGGGTCGCTGTCGGATTCAAGAAGTCGAAGCGACCATTGAGCATCAACACCGGCACCCGCACGCGTGGCGCGAAGTTCACCGGATCCGCTTCGGGCAGCGACGACTGCACGCTGAAGCCGCCAAGACAGATCAAACCGAGTGAGAATCGTGGCTCCAGCGCAAGAAACACCGGCGCGAGCTCTGCACCCCAGCTGAAACCGATGAATCCGATCTTGTCCTTCGCGACATCGGGGCGCGTTTCGAGATAGTCGACCGAGCGTCCCACGTCCTTCGCCCACATGATCAGGTGATCACGGTAGGTCGTGCTCATGTTCGGAGTTGCGGTCGTGACGGAGTCGTTGCGCTCGAACGTGCTCTTGTAGATCGGGTACAGGAACGCACGCCCGCTGCGCGTGATGAAATAGTTCCGCTGGTAATCGCTGGTGGTGACGCTGGAGCGTTCGGACATCACGTTCGCTCCAGAGAAAACGACCACCACCTGGTAGGGGGGCTTGGCGTTCTTTGGGAGAAAGAGGTAGGCGGGGATACGTTCGCCGCCGTATGCGGCGGCATAACTCACCGTTTCCCGACGCCACTCGGGCGAGGAATCGTCCGCAGACTGCACCTCCACGTTCAAATCCCCATGGTCGAACGCGTACAACAGACTGCGCCACGTCTGGAAGACCAGCTCGCTGACCGGTTTGGCCTTGCGCGGATCGCGAGATGACAGGGCGATGGGACTCGTCAGCGCGACTGATAGATCTTCCGGCCGATCCACTTTGATGCAGCGAAATCCGTACGTCGCGTGGCGCGCGAAAGGCGACGGGGCATCCGGGTCATTGAACATGTAGACGGGTTCGTTCCACGCGCCACCCAGGATGTAGCGCTTCGCGCCGGCGGCATTCAGACACCACTCTTTCACGTTGCCAGCCATGTCGACCGTGCCAGCATGGGTGATGCCGCCCGAAGCGCCAGCCGGGAGCATCGACTTGCCGCTGACGTTGCTCGCAGGTACGACGTTGCCGCTCAGGCGTGGGTCCGCGGCTCGATTCCAATGATAGAGCGTCGGCAGAGACTTGCCGGCCCAGCGGGCGTATGCCGCCGCTTCGTGCCAGCTCACGCCAGCGACGGGATAGTCGTCCTGCCCGGCGACGTATGCGCCCCTCCCATGTCGCGGGGCCCGGCCGTCCGGTTGCATCCCGGAACTCCGCCATCGCCGCCTCGAAAGTCAGCGTCCGCCCATCTTTCAGGAACGGCTCGCGCCACAGCTCTTTGCGCCGGTATCCGCCATCATTCACGAAACGCTGGAACGCGCGGTTCGTGACCTCATACCGGTCGATCCAGTAGTCCGCCAGCGTGACCTCCGGAAGGTGTTCAAGGCCGGGGATGACGATGTGGAATGGCTGCTTCGCCGCTGCGATGCGCACCATCCCGGCCGGTACCTGATCCGCGGCGAACAGCGTGAAGTGAAGGGGAGGCTCCTGCGGGGACAGGCCATAACCCACGTCTTCCGTCATCCCCCGGCCGTCCATCTGGACCTTCCAGTGGAGCAGGCCGCGTGGCACGCTGACGTTGGCGACTGGCGTCTTGCCTAGGGGGCGCCACGGCTCGTCGCGTCGCCCGTAGGGCCGGTAGAAAACGTCGCCGCCGGCTGGATCTAAGTGGATGATGGCCTGTCGGGTGACTGTCTTCAGCTGTTCTGCAAGGAGCGGATCGTCAGAAATGTAAGGCCGCGCCTGTTGCGCGAGCCGATAGGCGGCGTCAAAGTTATCGTCGCCGACAAGCCTGATGACCTCGGGGAGCGCCACATTCCGCGCCCACCGGACTTTCGCGGTGCGATGTACCCACCACGCGATTCCACCGGCTGCTACGGAGAGAGCGATGACCGCCGCGATAATCGGCGTACGGCGCGACGTCCGCGGCCTCGCGACGGCGACCGAGAGTCCGGACGAGAGCCGCGCGTGACATGCGGCGGCGAGGTCGCGCAGCTCCCCAGTCGTGATTGTGCGCTGCTCGCGGTCCCGCACAAGCGTCCGGTTCACGATGTCTTCTAACTCCGGAGCGACGTCCGGCCGCAGCGTCCTCACTGGCGCGGGTGTCGCCGTCAACACCGCGTGAATGATGGTCAGTGCGTTCGTGCCTTTGAATGGCGGCCGACCCGCCAGC
The DNA here is from genome assembly GCA_046727175.1 of Acidobacteriota bacterium. Classification (GTDB taxonomy): domain Bacteria; phylum Acidobacteriota; class Vicinamibacteria; order Vicinamibacterales; family 2-12-FULL-66-21; genus JBKPCD01. Next base: position 22,719 of record JBKPCD010000221.1, read on the forward strand.
ATCTCGTAAATGACGACGCCCAGCGACCAGAGATCCGACCGCGCGTCAACCGCGTCGCCTGCAGCCTGTTCGGGAGACATGTACGCGGCGGTGCCTACCGTTTGACCCACACCCGTGAGTTGCGTGGCCGTCTCTCCCATCTCGATCTTCGCAAGGCCGAAATCCAAGACTTTGACTTGTCCCGTCGTCGTCAACATCAAGTTTGACGGTTTCAGATCGCGGTGGACGATACCGGCGGTATGGGCCGCTTCGAGTGCGTCGGCCACTTGAGCGACGATACGAGCGACCTCGGCAATCGTCATCGTCGGGCCGGCGAGGCGAGTCGCCAGGGTTTGCCCCTCGTAGTGCGACATGGCGATGAACGGCCGGCCAGCGTCGTCGCCGATCTCGTAGATCGTCGCGATATGGGGATGATCGAGCGCGCTGGCGGCCCGGGCCTCTCGCAGCAGGCGGGCCGCAGCCTCTGGACTGACCGCCGTTTCCGGATGCAGAAACTTAAGCGCCACTCGGCGCTTCGGGGTCGTATCCTCCGCGAGATACACCGAGCCCATCCCGCCGGCGCCAACGTGGCTGATGATCCGGTAATGGGAGACGCTGGTGCCGATCATCCGCGAGATCTTACTCCCGAGAACTGTCGGTCATCATCCTTGAATTCTCTTCGAAACAGCTCATCCCTGGTAGCGTATGCGGCTCGTTGGAGGTCGCCGACTTGCCTCAGCCAATCGGCGAACCGGTTTGAACTGGTGAAAAATGTGGCTCACACCTGAAAATAATTCTTGCGTCACGCCGCGTTGTTTACGAATGCAGCCGACGCGCCCACCATGATTTGAATTCACCCGAGCATGGCCACTCCGAGCGCGCTGACCGCCACGAGTAGCGGGGGCCGGCGAGGGCGTTTTCCACGAGCGGCGACGCGTAAGACGCCATCGCCCCGACGAGGTTCACATCCGGCAGCACGAGTGGCTCGCCGGCCGCAAGCGCAAGCGCCCGATTGACAGCGTGCAGCCTCTTCGATGCCGCGCACCAGTTCAACAGCAAGATGCAGGAGAAAGCCTGGGAGTGGATGAAGTGGTGGATCTGGGCCACTGCGGTACCGGCCATGTATGGCAAGATCGCCGCTGTTCTGTGACGTTGGGGTGTGTATGTATCGAGTGACGCTTGTCGCGACCGCGATCGCGGTCGCGGCGTCGTGGGGCTATTCCGCCGATCAGGCCGTCACGCCGACCGTCAGAACCGAGCAGCGCGTGATCGCTCCTCCCGGCCCCAAACCGGTCGGACCGTACAGTCCCGGAATCATGGCCGGCGACTTCCTCTACGTCTCGGGCCAGGGCGCTCGCGATCGCGACGGCCAACTGCCGGCCGCAGTCGACGCACAGGTGCGTCAGACCCTCGACAACGTCAAGAGCATTGTCGAAGCGGCCGGCCTGACGATGGAACATGTCGTGTACAGCCAGGTGTACCTGCGCGACATGGCGGCGTACGATCAGATGGACCGCATCTGGCGGGAGTATTTCGCGAAAGCGCCACCTGCCCGCGCCGTCCTTGGCGTCTACCGAATGCCCACCGACACACCTGTGGAGATCAGCGCGGTAGCCATCCGCGACCTCTCACGAAAGAAGCTCATCGTGCCACCGGGATCACCGCGCAACATCTCGTGGACTCCCGGAGTCATGGCGGGTGATCGGCTGTACCTGTCGGGCTTCTTCGGCGCGGATGCGACCGGCAAGGTTCCCGACAGCGCGGATGCGCAGGTGCAGCTGGCGCTCGACAACATGAGGCAGACCCTGGCCGCCGCGGGCCTCGATTTCCGGCATGTGGTCTTCGTGAACCCGTATCTGACGGACAAGGCGTCGGCGCAGATGAACGCCATTTACGCCAAGCATTTCGAGTTCGGGAACACGCCTGCGCGCGCGACGATTCGCGTGGCCAGCCTGCCCGGCGGCAACACGATTCAGTTCACGGGCATCGCCGTCGCGGATCTGTCGAGGCGGGTCGCCGTGCGTCCGAAGAATATGCGTCCGAGCGCCACCGCCAGCCCGTGTGTGTTCGCTGGCGACACGTACTATTGCTCGGCCAAGGGCCCTTTCACGCCGGGACCCGACAAGGTGCAGGGCATTTTTGCCTCGACCGTCGAGGCCCAGGTTCGTCAGACCATGCGCAACTTGCTCGACGGCCTCGAGGAAGCCGGTCTGTCCTTCTCCAACGTCGTCGCCAGCAACGTCTATCTGGACAACATCGACGATTTTTCGCGCATGAACCGCATCTACGCTCAATACTTTGCGGAGATGTTCCCGACGCGCACGACGGTCGCGCCGCTTGCGCCGATCGATCGTAAGCCGACCAACGAGGACACCTATCCGGGGCTCGAGCAGATTTCGTTCGTTGCTGTGCGCTAAGCCGGCGGCGGAGGTGCGCCTCGACGCCGCCGCGTCGGGGCGATGGAAGTCGGTGACGTCACTTTTCACAGCCGGAGGAAAGATGTCGGAACACAGCCGAGATGCCAGCCCCGAACGGGCACCCTCACAGGGCGTCACACGTCGAGAGTTGTTTCAGGTGGGCAACGCGCTCGCGCTGCCAATGCTGTTCGGATCCGCGACGTCGCTGACCGCGACCGCCGCGGCCGGTCCATTGGTAGCCGGACCGCAGATCTACCAGTCGATCGGCGTCGAGCCGGTGATCAACTGCCGGGGCACGTTCACGATCATCGGTGGATCCGTCGAACTCCCCGAGGTGCGCGCGGCGATGGATCACGCCGCGAGGTATTTTGTGCAGATCGACGAGCTGGCCGAAGCGGTGGGACGGCGCTTCTCGGAGATCACCGGGGCGGAATGGGGCATGGTCTCGGCGGGATGCGCGGCGGGGATGAAGCACGTCACGGCCGCCTGCGTCACGGGTGGCAATCCCGAAAAGCTGTTTCGCATCCCCGACCTCACCGACCTGGACAAGACACAGGTCGTCGTGCCGAGGAGCTCACGGAACTCGTACGACCACGCCATCCGCAACGTGGGCGTCACAATGGTCACGGTCGAGACGATCGAAGAGCTCGAGAACGCGCTCAACCCGCGAACGGCCATGATCTATCTGCTTGCGGACAACGGGCCTAGTTCGGGGCCGATGGCGCTCGAGGCGATCGCCCAGATCGCCAAGCCCAAAAACATTCCCATCCTCGTCGACGCGGCGGCCGAGATCCTGACCATTCCCAACGTGCACCTCCAGCGCGGCGCGACGGTCGTCGCCTACAGCGGCGGCAAGGCGATCTGCGGTCCGCAGTGCGCCGGACTTCTCCTCGGCCGCAAGGACATCCTGCAGTCTGCGTGGCAGGCAAGCGCCCCGCATCACGGCCCCGGGCGAGACAACAAGGTCGGACGCGAGGAAACGCTGGGCATGCTGGCGGCGGTCGAAGCGTGGGTGAAGCGTGATCACGCCGGCGAGTGGAAGACATGGCTGTCCTGGCTGGACACGATCTCAAAGCGGGTCTCGACGATCGACGGCGTCCGCACGACGGTGCGCGAGCCGACCGATCTGTCAAACAAGAGCCCGTCGCTGGAGATCCTGTGGGACGCCTCGAAGCTGCACGTGACCGGCGAGGAACTGGCCGAGGAGCTCGCCAGGACGAAGCCGCGGATCGCACTCGGCTCGGGCATCGGCGGCAACCGCGGAGGCGCGGCGCTTCCGCCCGGGACGACAGGCGTGACGGTCACGGCCTGGCAGATGCAGCGTGGCGAGGACAAGATCGTCGCCGGCCGTCTGCATGAAGCGCTCTCGCGCACGCGTACGCCGCGGCCGGCCGAGATGCCCGCTCCCGCCGCGAACCTCAGCGGGCGCTGGGATGTCGACGTCGAGTTCTTCAGCAGCCGCAGCCAGCACAGCCTGTACATCGAGCAGGATGGCAACTGGATTCAAGGCTCGCACAAGGGGGACTTCACCGTTCGCGACCTGGTCGGCATGATCGAAGGGGACAAGGTGACGCTGAGGAGCGTCGAGCGACGGCCGGGCAACACCGTCACCTTCATCTTCTCGGGCACGCTCGCCGATGGTGCGCTCTCCGGACCGATCCACCTCGGCGAGTACCTGACGGCTAAGTTCACGGCCAAGCGCCACACTTACTCGACCACACGCACCCAGATCATGGTTCCCGGAGGACCGCCCATCGCCACATAGCAGCGTGCGACGCCCGGCCACGATTCGATGACCCGACACGGTAGCGAACTCAGAAACGTTCTGTCGACCAGGTGACCAGGCATTCTGCCGTATGCCAGAAAGTCGGTTCTCGCTGTGTGCGTTGATGTTATCGAGGCCGCGGCGTGGACCGCGCAACAGCTCCGCGAGGCGTGGCCGTGGGATACCGCGCCGCGATTTGTGATCCGGGATCGTGACGCAGTCTACGGACCGGATCCTCAGAGTATCCTGCAGCAGATGGGCATCGAAGACGTTCTGACGGCCCCTCTGTGTCCCTGGCAAAATCCGTTCGTTGAACGCGTGATCGGATCACTCCGGCGCGAGTGCCTCGACCACATCATCGTGTGGAACGAGCGCTCGTTGCGCCGCCACCTGGAGTGCTACCTCGCCTACTATCACGACTGGCGCACTCACCTCTCGCTGGACAAGGATGCTCCCGCACGTCGGACGGCCCAATCCCCAGCCGGTGGAACGATCGTCCCAGTCCCACACCTCGGCGGGTTGCATTACCATTACGAACGTCGCGCCGCGTGATTGTCGCTCTCTCGGCGCCGATGCGATCTGGCCGCACACGCCCGTACTCCGGCGGCAGTGTCGCCACACAGCCGCACGGTCGTGCGCCCAGATGACGGACTTCGCGTTCCGTTTCTCGAGTCAGTCTATCGACGACCCGATGCGAAACCATCGCAGGTCCTCACGGTGCGGATAGAGTTTCTGGTAGGGACAGGTGGATCGTGGGCGCCGCTTGCCCGCTGGTGGCGCTCCAACATGGAAGGAGGCCAGATGTCAGTTGCGAAAGTGTCGGAGATCAGCGCGACGTCTCCGAAGAGCTTCGAGGATGCAATCCACAGCGGCCTCGGCAGGGCCGCGAAGACGCTGCGCAACATCCGTGGTGCGTGGATCAAGGAGCAGCACGTGCGCTGCGAGAACGGCCGCATCACGGAGTACCAGGTGAACATGATGGTGACCTTCGTGCTTGATGACTAAACCCGGGCGCGGAGCGTCGATATGCCACGTGATGGGCGCTCCGCGCAAGTTCGGTCACGTGACGAGGGAAACTACCTGGTTCGTAGCTCGCCAGAAACGCGCGAGCAGTCGTCAACGCTGGGGTGTCCTCGAGCGCGGGGTCGACGTCGTCCTGTACGCATGACCCATTGACCGATACAGGCCGCTAGCGAGGCGCCGCCTCAGACCGGCGACGGCGCCGCTTCGCCAGACCATCGGCGTGATAACGCCGCGCTGACGCGCCGGCCTTGACCAGACGCTTAGTTAGAAGGCAGAAAGTCATTCCACTGCTCGGGAAGGATTCGCTTCATTCGATTCGAGTGGCGCCTAACGCAATCTCCGCACTCGATGGCGGAGCAAGTACGACGTCGCCGTGGACACCACGACCGTGGCCGGCCTGCCCCGCATCGTCCAAGCCTGGGGCCGACGCTCGGCGGCGGCCCAGGAGGTCGCCTCAGAACGGGAGCTTGCCGACGCCGGCGCCCTGCACCACGATCGCCTTCACGTCCGCCGGGGTGTCCAGCGTGTAGCTGTAGTACGAAGCCGGGTCGATCACGGAACCTCCGACGACCGGTTTGCCGCTCGTGCCCACGAAGACGTTGTTCCTCTCCACCATGCGGCCCCTGGGGCCCGAGTAACGGATGGTCATCGGCTCCTCCACGTCCTCAAAATAGTTGCCCTCCACCGTGCAGCCGGCGTTGGCCTGGCAGGCGACACCCACGTCGGAGTTGCTGAAGTAGTAGTTGCTGAAGACGTGAACGGGCTCGCCGAAGCGCACGCGCGGGTTCCGCTGGGGCGTGTCGTCGAACCAGTTGTGGTGGTAGGTCACCTTCAGCCGGCCGATGTCCTGCGCGCCGTTAGTGTCCGAGTGGCCCAGCAGCATGTTCTTGGTGTGGTGATGGGTGTGGTTCCAGGAGACGGTGACGTAGTCGGACCCGCGCTTGATGTCGATCAGGCCGTCATAGCAGTCCGACAGATCGTTGTGATCAATCCAGACATGGTGGGCGAACATCTGGACGTTGATCGCGTCGTCGGGCGAGTCCCGAAAGATCATGTTCCGGATGATCACGTTGTGCACGCCGCCGCCGGGCGGCGGTGTCGTGGCGTCGCTGACCGGGTCGCCGATGTTGAGGCCAGCGCCGGTGATGCCCGAGTACGCTCCCACCCCGATGAGGCTTTTGTGCGAGGTCACGTTGTGCATGCCCGCGGGCAGCGCGATCAGGCCGTTGACACGGATGACGTAGGGACCCGGCCGCGAGATGAAGTCCAGGAACTCGGCCGCGGTCGACACGGTCACCGTCGGTCCGCCCTCGCCTCCCGTGGTGCCATTCTGACCCAGCGCGTTCAGCGAGGCGAAGCCGACCGGGCCTGGGGTGACCGGCGGCGGATTCCCGTCGTCGACGACGTCTACGGTGAGCGAGTCGGAGGCCGACAGCAGGGAGTCCGAGCAGGTGAGGGTCAAGACGTAGACGCCGACCGCGCTGAAACGCGCGCTGGCCTCGAGCGTGTTCGCGTCGGGCGCGAACGTGACCGTGCCTGGTCCACTGGTCTGCGACCAGGTGCAGGTCACGGCTCCCGGCGGCGTCGGCAGCCCATCGTCGGTCACGCTGCCGAAGAGCGACGCCGCCGCCGACAGGACGATGACCTGGTCGCCGGCCGCCTGTACCTGCGGCGCCTGGTTGCCGGGCGGGAACCCGCCCTGGGTGACCCGGAAGTCGTCGAACGAGGCGGTGGCGTAGTCGGTGGCCCCTCCTACGAGGCCGGTCGTGAAGGTGCCGTCGGTCGCCGTGAACTGCAGGGCACCGTTCACGTACCCGCGGAGGGTGGTCCCCACCGCGTCGAAACGGAGGGCATACCAGGTGCCGAGCGTGACCGGGAAGGCGCGGGTGGCGAGGGCGGTGGTGGAGCCGGAGGCGAGACGCAGCAGCTCGACGCGCCCGCTGCTGCGGAGCGCCAGCACGTAGCCGTTGTAGCGGTCCTGGAGGCGGGCGGCGAGCCCCGCGAAACGGTCCGTGCCGTTCCAGGAGGTGGGCTTGACACGTGCCTCCACCGAGTAGTCCGTCCAGGCGCTCGACCCGGCGCCCGATCGATACTTGCTGCTGCCGCTCGACTGCCGGTAGACGCGGGTGCCCTCGACGACCACGGACCAACTCCCGCCGAACACCGTCCACCCGTTCGCGTTGCCGTCTTCGAAGTCGTCCGTGAACAGCACGGTCTGCGTGCCCGCCGGCACCGCCAGGCCGAGAACGATCGCAGCGGCGAGCGCCGCCCAGCATCCCTTCCAACGGTGGGGTCCCGCGAGGCCTCGCCTCAGGTGGTCCATGTGCTCCTCCTTCACTTCACGCCGGCGAATGGAACCGCGGCCCGCTGGGCGGGACAGGCAGGATCGACGTCTAAGGCGAGCGAAATGCCGTTTACCATACCACAGCCACCCCCGTCCGAAGACCAACCCTCGCATACGGACGAATGCGCACCCCGGGGTTGGGTCCCTCGTCGATTAGCGCGCCGGCCTGACCCCCTCGCTTTCGCGGCACCGACGTAGTTGAGAATCCTGCATCGTGATGCGGCGATAGACATCGCCACCACCTGTTTGATGTGCCTACTCGCTCGGTGTAGCGGAATGCTGTGCGCGCGTTCCAATTGGGGCGAAGTTACAAACCATGCGCCGGGCACCGAAGATAGTAGTCGGCCGCCTGCGAACCATCACCACATAGGATCAACAGGTTACCTATGGATTTGCAGGACCGGATATTGCTCTAATAACCGCAATCGCAATCCCGCGACGGCTAATCAGCCTCTCACAGGAGATCAAGATTAGCCAAAGCACGCGGTCAGATGGGCGAAATCGTCGGTTCGACCGCGCGAGTACGGCCAACCGGTGGCGCAGGGCCAGGCATTCGAGTAGCAGGTCTCGACGAGTCGACAAGGCGAATCGAATGGCTGCGACGGTCGAAACGACGTGACGCATTCGCGCGTAGAATGCCCAGGTACCGCACCTACGTCAATGATTCTTGCCTGGTTGGGATATTGGCGAGAGGGCTGCGGTTCCTGCTACTTTAAGGATGCGCCGCCTGACGGGCAGAAGATGGCC
>JBKPCD010000222.1:0-33890 GCA_046727175.1 Acidobacteriota bacterium
GCCAGTCGGCAATAAACGCCACGCGCTGATCCATGGGGCAGGTCTCCGTCCAGGGCATCCGTCCAGTCTTCCTGATCGCCCTTGTGATCTGTTACCCATGTATCCGGTCTACTCTGTTACCAATCTATCCGGTTCGGACCGATGGAATCCACGCACCCGCTCCAGGCCCCCGGTGCTCGGCCCCCCGGCCCCGGCCCGTGCTACCCTCGACCGATGCTGCAAGCCGTCATCCCTCGGTACGGCCCGCCCGACGTTTTCGAAATGCGGAGCGACGCCGATCCGGTCCCGCGCGAAGCCGAGATTCGGATCCGAGTGCGAGCCGCGGGCGTCAACTTCGCCGATGTTCTCGCGCGCCTCGGGCTGTATCCGGATGCGCCGAGGCCGCCAATGGTCGTCGGCTACGAAGTGGCGGGGTTCGTCGACGCCGTTGGAACGGCGGTCACTGGCCTCAGCGACGGCGACCGCGTCGTCGCGCTGACGCGCTTCGGCGGCTACTCCGATACCGTCGTTGTTCCCGGCGCGCACGCGTTCCGCGTGCCGGAGTCGCTGAGCGATGCCGAAGCCGCGGCCGTTCCCGTCAACTACCTGACGGCGGCGCTCGCGTTGTATCGCATGGGGGCGCTCAATGCGGGCGAGACCGTTCTCGTGCACAACGCGGGCGGCGGAGTGGGCATCGCTGCAACGCAGCTCGCGCGCTTGCGGCGCGCGACCGTCATCGGCACGGCGTCGGCCTTCAAGCACGCCGCGCTCCGCAGCTTCGGCGTCGAGCACGCGATCGACTACCGGACCACAGACGTCGCCGAGGAGGTGCGCAAGCTGACGCGCGGCCGCGGCGTCGACGTGATTCTCGATCCGATCGGCGGCCGGAGTTTCACGTCGAGCTATCGCATGCTTGCGCCGCTTGGACGTCTCATCATCTTTGGACTGTCAGCAGCGGCGCCGGGCGAGCGCAGGAGCTGGTGGCGCGCGCTGAAAGCATGGGGTACGACGCCGCGATTCAATCCGCTGTCGATGATCAATAGAAACCGCGGCGTCTTCGGCCTGCACGTCGGACATCTTTGGGACGAACGCCGACAGCTCGTGCCGCTGATGGACATGTTGATGGCCGAGCTCGGCGCCGGCCGGATCAACCCTGTTGTCGCGCGCACGTTCTCGCTGGACCATGCGGCGGACGCCCACCGGTTCCTTCAGAGTCGGTCGAATATCGGCAAGGTAGTGCTGACGACGTGAGCGTTCGCGGAGGCTCCGGGCTCAAGGCTTTTGGCTTTGGGCCTTGCCTGTCAACCCGACGACGTGCCCAAAGCCAAGAGCCTAAAGCCTAAAGTCTTCACTGTGACGTGATCCTCCGATCGCCCCCGAGGAACTTGCGGAGGAACGTCTCCATCCGATCCAGCGTGTACATCCACCGGCTGTGCAGCAGCGACTCGTGCGTGTCGTCGGGGAACACGATCAACTCGAAGTAGACGTCGCGCTGGCGCAGCAACTGGACCAGACCGGTCGTCTGCTGGAAAGCCACGTTGCGATCGTCGTCTGCGTGCACCAGCAGGACCGGCGACTTCCAGCCGTCGATTGCACCGATCGTCGAAGACTTATACGAGACCGATTCCGGATCGAGCGAGCTGCCCCAGAGATGCACGCCCGCGAGATCCACGCCGGCCTTGAAGATATCAGAGTTGCGCGCCAGCGCTTGCGACGTCAGCACGCCGCCGTAGGACAGGCCCCAGATCCCGATCCGGTTCGGATCCACGTCTGCGCGTGACTGCAGATATCTTCCGCCGGCGACTACGTCCTGATACTCGGCGTTGCCGCGACCGCCGGTGTTCGGCGCGTTGCGGAACGATCGCCCGTAGCCGATGCCGCTGCGATAGTTGATCGACATCACCACGTAGCCCTGATTCGCCAGCCACTGATTGATGGCGTAGGCCCAGTGGTAGAACTGCATGTAGTGATATCCGAGCAGCATCTGACGGACGGGTCCGCCGTGGACGAAAACAACCGCAGGCCTGCGGTCACCCGGCTTGAGATCCCTCGGCGCGAACAACTGGTTGTGGATTTCGAGGCCATCCTCGGCTTTCGTGATCACGAGCTCGGGCTTGACGTGGGCATCAGCCGGAAAGTTCTTGCGCGTGGTCGGAAAGACGATCCTCTGCGCCGTCTGCGTTGCGCTCGACGTGCCACGAGCCGTATCAGGACGTCCGAGCGACCAGATGCCGAGCGACTGCGGCATCTTCCAGTCTGCGCTGAGCGTCGCCAGCATCCGTCCTGACGCGAGCGGTATCGGATACGTCTCGATCCCTTCGCCCTCGGTGACCTGATAAGGTGTCCCACCAGCGACTGGCACCGCCCAGATGTGCCGCCGCTCGATGTCCTTCGCGTTCGTGCAGTAGTAGAGCGTCTTGTTGTCCGGCGACAGCGCGACGGAGGTCTGGTCTTCGATCAAACCGTCCGTCGTCGTCAGGAGCGCCGGACGTCCATTCGACGCCGAGAGGTTCAGCGAATAGTACCGGTCCCATTCGTCCACGGGACCAGTCTGCGGTGGCGGCGCCTCCTCCGGCGGGCCCGGGATACCACGTCCGCGACCTCCGCGTCCGCCTCCGCCAACGTTCACCGCGAAGATCAAGTAATCGCCCGCGAGCCGCGCGTTGTTGAGACTCGTGAACTTCGGATCGTTCGGTTCGTTGTGCCACACTTCGCGGGCTTCACCGGTTGCAACGTCCGCCTTCCACACGGACAGCGTGTATCCGCCCTTGAACGTGGCACGCATCAAGCCGGGAACGCGCGCTGCCGCAGCATTCTGCTGGTCGGCCGGATTGTCCGTCAGCTGCGCACCGGGACTCGGTGTCTGCTGCCCTTCCCCACGTCCCGGCAGGGCGTTACCTTGACCGCGGCCCACGCCGCGTCCCGTCGGCGCGTTGGGATTGAATGCCGGACCGTTCGGGTTTCCGAGCGAGCCGGTGCCCGCCTGCGCCTGGAGACCGAATGGCAGGCCGGGACGACGAACGAAGACGACGCTTTTGCTGTCGTCCGTCCACATCGGGCTGGTGTCGAAATCGACGCTCGGTGACAGGTACTTCACCGTCCGCGCCGTGACGTCGTAAACAACAACGAAGCTGTGATCCGTACGAGTGCTGACGAATGCGATCTTGCGACCGTCGGGCGACCATTTGGGTCCGCTCTGCACGCCCCATTCGTTGATGAAGGGCTTCTCTCCTCGATCCATTTCGCTCACCGCGCGCACGGGCGAGACCTTCGCGCGATAGATCTGGCCATCTTTCGCAAACACGACGGAGCCGCCGTCAGGCGCGAGCTCGGGCGATGTCCCGTCGGCGATGACCGCGACGCGCCAGGGTGTGCCGCCTGCGGTGCGCGCGGCCCAGATCGCTCGCTCAGGTCCATTCGGATCGGCCGTCGGGTTTGCGACCCATCCATCACGGTTTTGAGTCGTACCGCGAATGACGATCACCGTCGATCCGTCGCCTGAGATCTGAATGCCCGACATGTCGATCCCGTCGTCTTTCAGGACGCTCGTGAGCCGAACGGGAGCGAACGTCGGCGCAGCGGCCGCGTACGCGTTGCGCTTGCCTTCTTCGTAGGCGACCCACGCCAGGCGATCGACTCTCTTGGCTGCCACGATCTCGAGGGGCGACGCCGGGCTCAGAAAGAGCTGGTAACTCGGGACTGCTTGCGGGGGCGTTGCTCTTGCCGCCGGTCTGGATGGCGCGAATATCAGAACGGCGAGCACGGCGAAGAGCGTGCAACGAGCAGCAACGCGCATGAACTCTCCTCCGGACGTGAAAATGCGCAATCCGTTGCCGTGAGGGTACCACATGACTCGATGTGACGTGAGTGAACCGCCATTCGTACGCGTTCCAATCGATAGGCGACGGAATCCGCCTACATCGGGTGACTTGTAACGCCCGTGGATGACCAGATAAGATGACCAACATGGCCAGGGCGCGACCCGTCGTGCGTGTAAACATCGCCGAGGCAAAGGCGCGGTTTTCGGAACTGGTAAACAAAGCCCTGTCGGGAGATGAAGTCGTGATCGCCAGGGACAACAAGCCCCTTCTGCGGCTCGTCCCCCTGGCGTCGAAACGTGGACCGCGGCGGCCGGGGTCCGCAAAGGGACAGGTCCGGATGGCACCCGATTTCGACAGCACACCAGCCGACTTCGACGAATACGTCTGATGCAGCTGCTGCTCGACACTCACGTGTTTCTGTGGTGGGTGAACGACGTCTCTGAGCTGTCTCGCCGTGCGAGGACTGCGATACGGAACGAGCGAAACGAATGCTTCCTGAGTCTGGCAAGCTGCTGGGAGATCGCCATCAAGGTCAGTCTCGGTAAGTTGGAATTGCCGTCGGACGTAGAGCTGTTCGTGAGCGAGCACCTCGCGGCGAACGCCGTCCGCGTTCTTCCCATCGAACTTCGCCACGTCAGCCGCGTGGCTGAAATGCCCTTTCATCATCGGGATCCATTCGACCGCCTGCTCGTCGCCCAGGCGCTCGACGAAGATCTCTCCGTCGTTTCAGCGGATCCGATCTTCCGGCGCTACGGTGTGAAGCGCGTTTGGTGAACTCTGGAGCGCGATTATGCGAAAGATGCTGTTGGCGTTTGCGGTCGTCATCTCTGCGCATGGCCTGCGAGCCGCCGCGACGACCGTCCCCACGATCGATCAACTCATCGAGTTGAAACGGCCGGGCGGAGTCGCGATCTCGCCCGACGGTAAACGTGTCGCGTTCACCGTCACGGAAACGAACTGGGAGGAGAACGCGTACGAGACGGAAATCTTCCTGGCGGACTCGAGCGGCGGACCGCCCATCCAGCTCACACGCGCGAAGAAGTCCAGCAGCGCCCCCGCATGGACGCCCGACGGCCGAACGCTCGCCTTCATCTCCGATCGCACGGACAAGCGGCAGATTTATCTGATCGACCCGGCGGGCGGTGAGGCGCGAGCGCTCACGGCGATCGAGGACGGCGTGAATGCGTTTGCCTGGTCGCCCGATGGCCGCCACATCGCGTTCACCATGACCGAGCCAAAGACCGATGCGATCAAGGAGCGAGACAAGAGGTACGGCGAGTTCGACGTCGTGGATCACGACTACCGCATGACGCATCTCTACCTGATCGAAGTCGATCCGCAGAAGACGACTCCCGCTGAGCCGAAACGGCTCACCAAGGGATCGTTCACGGTCGGGAGCTTCGACTGGTCACCGGACGGGAAAGCGATCGCGTTCGATCACCGCATCGATCCAAACCTCGCGAATGGAGGAACAGCGGATATTTCGATGGTGACGATATCGGACAGCTCGGTCCGCAAGCTGGTGACGCAGGACGGTCCGGACACGAACCCGAAGTGGTCGCCGGACGGATCGCGGATCGCGTTCGAGAGCGCGATGGCGAACCAGTGGTTCTTTTACTCCAACAGCCGGATTGCGGTCGTGCCGGCGGGCGGCGGGGCTCCGAAATCGATCAGCGATCGCTTCGACGAGCAGCCGTCGATCGTCGCGTGGACGCCAACGGGCATCATCTTTTCCGGCCTCGAGAAGACGAGCTCCCGATTGTTCGGGCTGAACCCGACGACTGCCGAAGTCACCCCGGTGATTCCGGCCACGGGCGCGTCGATTGGCAGCTACAGTTTCAGCCGAGACTTCTCCACCGTCGCATTCGTGAGCAGCGATGCGAAATCGTTCCCGGAAGTCTACATCGCGCCGGCTGCGACGATGACCGGCCGAAAGCTGACGACGTTCGCCGATCAGATCTCGTGGTGGACGGTCGGCAATCGCGAAGTGATCTCCTGGAAGAGCACCGACGGAACGACAATCGAAGGGGTTCTGCACAAGCCCGCCGATTTCCAGCAGGGCCGTCGCTATCCATTGCTTGTCGTGATTCACGGAGGTCCGACGGGAATCTCGCGGCCCGTGCGCGTGCAAATGGGCGGAACGTATCCAATCGAGCTGTGGCTCGCGAAAGGCGCCGTGGTCCTCGAACCGAACTACCGCGGCAGCGCGGGCTACGGCGAGAAGTTCAGATCGCTGAACGTTCGCAACCTCGGCGTCGGTGACGCATGGGACGTTCTCTCCGGGGTCGACTATCTCGTGGCGCAAGGCATCGCGGATCCGGCCCGGATGGGAGTGATGGGCTGGAGCCAGGGCGGTTACATCTCCGCGTTCCTCGCTACTCACGAGCGCCAGCCGTTCAAGGCAATTTCCGTCGGCGCCGGCATTTCGGACTGGATGACGTACTACGTCAACACCGACATCCATCCGTTCACGCGTCAGTATCTGAAGGCCACGCCGTGGGACGATCCAGCGATCTACGCGAAGACGTCTCCAATCACGACGATCAGGCAGGCGAAGACGCCGACGCTGATCCAGCACGGCGAAAACGACCAGCGCGTTCCCATCCCGAACGCGTACGAGCTCTATCAAGGTCTGCAGGATCAAGGCGTGCCAGTGAAGCTGATCGTCTATAAAGGCTTCGGCCACGGCCTGAACAAACCGAAAGCCGCGCGCGCGGCGATGGAACACAATCTCGAGTGGTTCAACCAATACGTGTTTGGTGAGCGCGCCTCGACGACGTCGGTTGACGGCCGTCGATGAGATCGCGGGTGACGGAGATCGCGGAGAAAGTCCTTTCACCGCGGAGTCACGGAGCACACGGAGGATTCTGTTGTTTCCTTGTGGAATTCTCCGTGATCCCCGTGTCTTTGTGGTGAAAAGCTTGTCCCGTGGGGCTCCGTCTCCTCGGTGCCGGCCGGCTGCTCAATCTGGAGGTCAAACGTGACGTGCCGACATCTGGTTCGCATAACGCTCGCTGCAGCGCTCGCCGGCCTGCCAGCCACAGGCTCTCGGCTCTCCGGACAGACCGGCACGGCGCGGCAGTCGCGGCTGATCGCGCTCCGCGGCGGCACGATCGTGACCGTCACGAAGGGTACGATTCCGAACGGAACCGTTCTGATGCGGGACGGCAGGATCGCGGCGGTCGGGGCAACGGTCGATGTGCCTGCAGGCGCGGACGTCGTGGACGTGAGCGGACGATTCGTCTCGCCGGGCATCATCGATGCGCACTCGCACATCGCGAACGATTCGATCAACGAGGGCGGAACGACCGTCAGCTCGATGACGGGAATGCAGGACGTCCTCGACCCCACCGACATCAACATCTATCGCGATCTGGCCGGCGGGCTCACGACCGCGAATGTGCTTCATGGCAGCGCGAACCCGATCGGCGGAAAGAACATCGTCATCAAGCTTCGCTGGGGGAAGACGCGTCCGGAGGAGTTGATCTTCGAAGGCGCGATGCCGGGGATCAAGTTCGCTCTCGGCGAGAACCCGAAGGACATGCGGCAGTTCGGACAGACCGGTCCTCGACGCTACCCGGTCACGCGCGAGGGGGTCGAATTCGTGATTCGCGATGCGTTCACGCGTGCGAAAGCGTATCAGAAAGCGTGGGCAATTTACGAGAAGGCGAAGGCCGCGGACCAGGATCTCCTCCACCCCAGCGCGCAAACCACGCGCGCCGGGGACCCCGGTCTGCCGCCGAAGCGAGATCTGCAGCTCGAACCGCTGGTCGAAGTGCTCGAAGGCAAACGGCTGGTGCACGCGCACTGCTATCGCGCCGACGAAATCCTGATGCTGATCCGCCTCGCCGAAGAGATGGGATTCAAGATCGCCACGTTCCAGCATGTGCTCGAAGGCTACAAGGTCGCGCAAGAGATTGCCGCGCACGGCGCCGGCGGGTCCACGTTCTCTGACTGGTGGGGCTACAAAATCGAAGCGGTCGACGCGACCCCGTACAACGCCGCGATTATGACGCGCAAGGGCGTCGTCGTCTCGGTGAACTCCGACAGCGCCGAACACGCGCGGCGGTTGAACACCGAGGCGGCCAAGTCGATGAAATGGGGCGGCCTCAGCGAAGACGAAGCGCTGGCGCTCGTGACCATCAATCCGGCCAAACAACTTCGAATCGACAATCGCGTCGGTTCGCTCGAAGCAGGCAAGGACGCCGACGTCGTCGTCTGGACTCATCACCCGCTCAGTTCTTACGCGATCGCGGACCGCGTCTACATCGACGGGGCGCTTTACTACGACCGGAAGGCTGAAGAGCGTCGCCTGACCGAGCTCAAGAAAGAGAAGAGCGATCTCGCCGCCGCAGAGCGTGCCGGCTCACGAACGCCGACCGCGGAGCCGCAGGACCGGCCGAAGATCGCACGCGAGCCGCCGAAGAATGGAGGACCGCGCGGCGACGACGACGGCCAGCAGCCGGCCGGGACCGCCGGACCAACGGCCGTGACATCGCCGCCGCCACGGCTGGGCCGGCAGAACAGCAACGCGGTGCTGGCGATCACGAACGCAACGATTCATCCGATCACCAGGCCGACGATTGAACGCGGAACGATCCTGATGCGCGGTGGCACAATCGCCGGGATCGGGACCGATGTGGCCGTCCCGCCTGGCGCAAAAGTGATCGATGCTGCCGGCGCGCACGTCTACCCGGGCTTCATCAACGCGCGTACGACGATCGGCTTGTCGGAGCCCGGACCCCGCGGGTTCGACGATGTCAACGAGATGCTGGACGTGAACCCGCAACTGCGGGCCCGAGTGGCGTACCACGCCGAAAGCGACGCCATCCCCGTTGCACGCGCGAACGGCATCACCTCCGTCGCTGTGGCGCCTGGCGGCGGCACGTTCGGCGGTGAGATCGCCGTGATGAATTTGGACGGCTGGACGTGGGAAGAAGCGACACTGAAGCCGAATGTCGGTATCGAGTTCAATTTCCCGACGACTGGCGGCGGTGGTGGACGCGGCGGCGGGGGCGGAGGCGGCGGACGTGGCGCGCAACCGCAGGATCGCACGTACGACGAATTGAAACGAGAACGCGATCGCAAGCTCGACGACATCGTTCGGCTGTTCGATCAGACGCGCGCGTATGCGAAGGCCGGGCCCGACAAGACCGTCGACTGGACGCTCGCTGCGCTCGTTCCAGTCGTCAATCGCAAGCTTCCGTTGATCGTGAGCGCGAATCGTGAGGAGGACATCAAGGACGCGGTCGCGTTCGCCGAGCGTGCCAGGGTCAACATCGTCATCAGCGGTGGAGCAGAAGCCAATCTGGTGGCACCGCTGCTGAAGGAAAGAGGCATCCCTGTGATCCTCGGCAACATTCTCACGCTCCCGACGCGCGAGGACATGTTCCACGCAGCCAGCTATCAGGCAGCGGGCGAGCTCGCTCAGGCGGGCGTCAAGGTCGCGTTCTCGACGGGCGATAGCTCGAATGTTCGCCTCGTGCCCTACACCGCCGCGATGTCCATAGCATGGGGCATGAATCACGAAGAGGCGCTCAAAGCGCTCACGATCAACGCCGCCGAGATCCTCGGTGTCGCCGATCGCGTCGGCAGTCTCGAGCCCGGGAAGGACGCGAACCTGTTCGTCGCCAACGGCGATCCGCTCGAGATTCGGACTGAGGTCACGCACGTGATCATCGAAGGACAGGACGTGGGGCTGGAGAACAAGCACTTCGCGCTGTATCGCAAGTACATCGCGAGGCCGTAGTTCGGGGTTCGGGATTCGGGGTTCGGTTGTTCAGCGGCAGCGCCTGCGGCCGCGGCGAGCGAGCGGAGCGAGTCGAGCCGCAGCGCTTGGGGGTGGGGCCCCAAGCGCATTAAGAGATGCTGACGCAATGCCACGCGGCACTCGCGATTCGAGAAGCTCAATGGGCAGATTTATGAAGAATCTTCGATACACCTCAATCGCAACCATCGTCGCGGTAATCCTGGTGGCCGGTGCGCGGGCTGATGCGCCACACATTTACGCCATCAAAGGCGCACGGCTCGTCACCGCAGCCGGCGAGCCGATCCCGTCAGGCACGATCGTGATTCGCAACGGGCTCATCGATGCGGTTGGCGCTGACGTGCAGGCGCCGGCGGACGCGATGGTCATCGACGGCGCGAGCCTGACCGTCTACCCGGGCCTGATCGACATGGGCAACAGCGCCGGCCTGGACGTCTCGGTGCCGCAGAGCCAGCCTGACAACCTTCGGACAACCGGAGACGCCGAGCGATGGAAGCGCGGCGTGATCTTCAGGCCGGATCTCGAGGCCGCCGATCATCTGCGTTCCGACGCGAACGAGCTCGCGCGGCTGGCCGCAACCGGAGTCACCAGCGTCCTCTCGACACCACCCGGCGTCGTCATCAAAGGTCAAAGTGCGCTCGTCAACGTAGTCGGACCGGTCGACGAGCCGCAAATCGGCGCGCTGGCGGATTCCCGGAGAGGGCTGCAAATCGTTCGGTCACCCGTGGCGTTGCACGTGGAGTTCGCGCAAGGTGTGCGCGGCGACGGGTATCCCATGTCGCTCCTCGGCACGATTGCGTTCGTGCGTCAGAGCTTCCTCGATGCGCAGCACCAGCAGCTCGAACAGCAACGCTACGAACGCCTCAAGAGCGGCGTGACGCGTCCTCTCTACGATCCCGGTCTCACGGCGCTGCAGCCCGCGCTCGCGGGACGCCTGCCGGTCGCATTCGAGGCCGGCCTCGCACGCGAGATTCTGCGCGCGTTGAACATGGCGCAGGAGTTCAAGCTCGATCCGGTGATTACGGGCGCCCGCGAAGCGGATCAAGTCGCGAACGATCTCAAGGCGCGCAACGCTCGCGTCATCTTCAGTCTGAACTATCCCGCGCGTTCCAGACTGCTGGCGCCGGAGGCCGACGAGCCGATCCGCGAGCTGCGGGCGCGGGCGCAGGCGCCGAAGACGCCCGCCGCGCTCGAGAAGTCGGGCATCCTCTTTGCGTTCTCATCGTCGGGCATACGCGAGCCGAAGGACTTCGTTCGCAATGCCGCCCGCGCCGTCAAGGAAGGACTTGCCACCGATGCCGCCGTGCGCGCGCTCACGATCAATGCCGCCAGGATCGCGGGCGTTGCGAATCGACTCGGCTCGCTCGAACAAAGAAAGATCGCCAACGTGATCGTCACCGATGGCGACCTCTTCGAAGAACGCACCCGCGTGAAGCACGTCTTCGTTGATGGACGGATGGTTGCTGTTGATGATTCACCGCGGCCGGAGCGTCGCGGGGATCGCTGACGCTTGTCAAGGGAGAAGGGAGAAAGGAGAAGGGGTCCCTTCTATTTCCCCGCGTCCGAAGTCGTGATCACCTTCTTCGGCGTCGGCTTCGCGCGCAGTTTCAGATGCTCCTCCATCTGGAGCCGGGGCACGCCTTTGGTCATCCAGTCGGGGGCAGGCGCGCCTTTCAGATAGTGGTCGAAGAACTCCATCATGCGCACGGTGTAGTCACGCTGGTTGGCCGGCTTCCTCAAGCCGTGGTTCTCGCCGATGTACTCGAGCATGATCACCGGCTTCTGAAGTCGGCGTAGCGTGTTGAAGTACTCCATGCCCTGCGTGAAGTCGACGGCGCCGTCCTTGTCGTTGTGGAGGATCATCAGCGGTTCACGAGCTGTACACCGGAGGTCCACGTGAACTGGGCCACTTGCGGCCGCGAGTCGGTCAATCGATCGCCCTTGCCGAAGCTCGCGTCAGTGATGTAGCTGAACGCGCGATCGCGGGTTTCCTGTACTTCCTGCTGTGACTGGAGCCGCTTGTCCTACCCAGTGCCACAGGACGAGATCGACCTTTTCTTCTGGATTCGGCGTATCGGCGTTGCCGTTGCTCCGCTGATCGTCGCCTTCGCGTGACGGCGGTTTCGCTTCAGTATCTGTCGACTCGGCGGCAGCGTCCTTCTTGCGCGGTATGTGGATGCCGAAGAGGATGGCCTGGAGATCCTGCGTCCATCGCGGATCGCGATTGGAGCTGATCGTCATGCCGGCCGGAAAACTCTTGTCGCTTGCCGGATCGAACGATGTTTTCTGCGGCGTTCCCGGCCCGAATCCCGTCAAGCCGACGACGGCGTACAGCTTGTCGCGAAGCGCTTTGTCGTCGGCGCCCTTGAGCACGGCGAGACCGTCGCCCTTCTCCGTCCACGTCGGCCGCTCGTACGACGCGGCGCCGCTGTCGAGCACGGTGACGGTGCCGCGCGACATGTCGCGAAGCTGAATGCCATTGCCCACTTTGTCCTGCGCGTCTCCCTCCGACGGGCCCACCCGATATGCGAACCACTGCCCATCGTTCGAGAGCGCTGTCGGGCCGATCGACTTCCACGCGACGATGTCCTCCAACTCGATCGGGCGCTTGGCGGGCGCTTGCATGCGTGCCGCAGGTCCGACGAGCGGGAGCCGGCGACGAATGCGGGCGTCAGGACCAGCCGGCGCTGTATCGATCTCATCCTCTTCCTCCTGCGGGTGGCGATATCGTAGCGGCTTTGCTTCGTTGGGCCTGGTTCGGGATTCGGTAGCTCGGTAGCTCGCGGTTCGAGGGCATGCGGGCGAGCAGATCCTTGAATCGAGGGGTCGCTCTGCAGGAGACACTCCGCTCAGGAAACAATATTTGAGACCCTGCGATCGGTTCGTGCGGGGTCCCAACACAAAGGTGACATTCGCGGCCGCGTCTCCGACGATCGGTTCCTATGTTGACGTGCGCGATTTCATCGCCGCAGCCACGGATTGGAATCCTAGGCCCACTCGCCTAAGGTCGTCGACTCGGCGCAACCAGCGAATCAGTCGAGCATAGCCCCCGGCGGCACCTTGTTTCGAATTTCTCCGTTGGGCCAGTGTTTGCACTTTCTGAGTTGCCAAAGCAATCCAGTCAGTTGTCCGGTGAAGTGCGCCGACGCAGTTCATCGAAGAAGTTCAGCAGAAACGTGACGTGGACTGACTTCGTCGTACCGCCGACCGAGTTGGGAAGCGCGAGCACGGCGAAGCGCTGTCCGTCCGGCGCCACATCGAAGCTCCAGGAGGAGGCATTTGGGGCGTACACCTGCATGTTGGCCGCGACAGTCGGTTTCTCGGGCACGAAAGTGTCACCCTGGGCTGTGTAGCGGGCAGACATGATCCGATTGTCGAGCGCGAGATAGAACAGCTCGGCTCGGTTCTTCGCCCAGATCGGGGTGCGTCCTCCTGCCGAGATCTGCCACTTCCCCCACTCGGCACCGGCGTCGACGAAGGGGCGTACATACACTTCACCTCTGCCAGATTCGTCCGAAGTGTAAGCGATCCATCGGCCGTCAGGTGAAATCGCTGGCTCCAGCTCATTGAAGCGTGTCTGCAGGAAAACCTCCGCGCGCGCGGGCTTCGGATGGTCTGGATCGATCCAGTCAATGGGCAGCGTCCACAAATCGTTTGCGCTGGTCGCGGTGACCTGAGCAAACGCGAGACGTTTGCCATCCGGCGAAAACGAATACGGTCGAAGATCTTCTTTGCTTTCGAACACACGCTGGGGAGATCCGCCTCCGTCGGAGCGCATCCATTCGAGCGCGTAGCCAGTCGGGGTGACGGAGCGGAACACGATATGTTTCCCGTCTGGTGTCCAGACCGGAAGTGCGCCACCCTGACCATTGAACGTCAGACGAGTCGTGGTGTCCCGTTTCCAGTCGTAGATCTGAATATCTGCCAGGCCGCCGGTGGTGAGCGCCAGACGGCTGCCATCGGGAGAGAAGCGAGGCGCTTCGTAGAAACCTGGCGTGGCGACGAGTGGCTCGGTCTTGCCAGAACGATCCAGCCACAGGATCGGCCACGCCGCCGAGGACGCGTCGAGGTAGACGAACGTGCCGTTGGCTGCAGAATCGAAGCGTCCGGCGCCGGTCGCCGGATTTCCGGCGACATCTTCGAGCAATGGCACCGGCGCGCCGCGGACCTCGAGCTGGTCAAGGTCGAACCGGACGCCGTACAGCGTCCGCTGCCGGATGAACAGCAGGTAGCCACCGGGTACGTACCGGCCGAAATAGCCGGGGTGCAGCACTTCTTTCCATTCACCTGTCTTCAGCGACAGGACCTCGATGCTGCCGGTCTCATAGTTCCCGAGCGACCTGCCCGCAGAGAACAGCACGGCCTGGCCGCCTGGCAGGATTTGGGGCCAACGGTGCGTGGCCTGCCCTTTCTCGGCTGGCTTCGTCAGAACCTGCAGGGGTCCGCCGTTTTGGTGAATCCGCCATAGACCGGTCGCGCCTGCCCAGGGCATCAGGATGATGTTGCCGTCATCACCCCAGGCGGCGCCCCGAGCGTTTGAGGCGTCGCACAACGTCACGGGAGCGCCACCTTCGAGCGACACTTTTTTCAGCTTGCCACCGGCGAAGAATCCGATCTCCAGTCCGTCCGGCGAAAAGAACGGGTCGACCGCGTTCTCCGTCCCCGCGATCAGCGTCGCCTCGGCTCGATCCAATCGGCGCGTTGCGAGCTGCTGGACGCCATTGGGACCACGGGCGGGAAACACGATACGCGAACCGTCGGGCGCAATCGCAACAGCCGTGTTTTGGCCAGGCAGTGCGTCGGGGCCGAAATCGACATTCAACCGGATCGGAGGCCGCGCAGTCGGCGCTCGCGAACGCCAGGAGATCATCCAGGTGACCATCGTTATCAGCGCCAGCGCTCCGGCAGCGGCTCCGAACGCAAGTGCACGCCGTGGGTTTCCATCGCGGGGCCGAATGGGTTCTGCGAGCAGCGTCCCATCCAGGATCTCTTCGAGCACGATCCGCGCGTCACCGATAGCCTGGAGGCGCCTGAGTGGGTCCTTGACCAGACAGCGCCGCAGCAGCTGGCGTACCGCCGGTGGGGTATCGGCCGGCAACTTCGTGAAGTCCGGCTCGCTCTTGATGACAGCAGCCAGCGTGTCGGAAACGGTTGCTCCGGCGAATGAGCCCACGCCTGTCAGCATCTCGTACACGACACATCCGAACGCCCAGATGTCTACCCGCCGGTCGACGATCCGTCCGCGCGCCTGCTCCGGTGACATGTACGCCGCGGTTCCGAGAATGATCCCGTTCTGCGTGGCGCCGACCATGGTGGTCGGTGAGTTCATGGCGTCCGCGTCTGATCCTGTCTGGAGGTCGAGCGCTTTCGCCAATCCGAAATCGAGCAGTTTCACCGCGCCGTCTGGGCGGACGATGATGTTCGCTGGTTTGAGATCACGATGAAGGATGCCGTGCTCGTGCGCAGCTTCCAGGGCCTCAGCAATCTGCCTCGCGACTGGTAACGCTTCGTCAGCCGGAATAGGGCCGCGTGCAATTCGGTCCGCCAGCGTCTGCCCGTCCACGAACTCCAGCGCCAGAGCCCGGATGCCGTTGCTTTCCTCGACGCCGTAGATCCCTGCGATGTGGGGGTGGTTGAGCGCAGCGAAAGTCCGGGCCTCCCGCTCGAAGCGGGCCAACCGGTCGGGATCGGAAGCGAAGATCTCGGGAAGGATCTTCAAGGCGACATAGCGATGCAGTCTCGAGTCGCGCCCTCGGTACACCTCGCCCATGGCGCCCGCACTGATTGGGGACACGACTTCGTAGGGGCCGATCCGGGTGCCAGGGGCGAGACCCATTTTCTGAGCGGAGTAGGCGGATTATACGACAAGGCGCCAGGGCGTTGGAGCCCGCTGAGCACCCTTCTGCTCCTTCCGCGCATCCTTCCCCGCTCTCTCCACCGGCCCGTGGCGGTCACGCACGGCAGGCTAACCGAGAACCTCACAATGGAAAAACTGCGGGGAATCAAGCCCTAATTGAAGGCGTTGACGCGACCCTCGACCGTCATCGGAACAACGCTCGATTACGGTTCGATCCGCACTGCCAACGCCGCCGAATCGAGCCGGGATCGCTGACGCTTACGCCAGCGCGATACTCATCTTGACACCCTAAATGAGCCGTGCGACGATTCGCATTCATCTAGGTTCCCTACAAGACCGACACCCGTGAAGAAGCTGGACATTCCCCAAGGCACGCTCGACCTGATGATCTTGATGATCCTGTCGCGCGAGCCCATGCATGGCTACGGTATCTCGCAGCGTCTCGCGGCACTCAGTCACGATCAGTTCCATGTCAATCCGGGGTCGCTGTTCCCGTCGCTGTATCGGCTGGAGCAGGACGGCAAGCTGAAAGCCCAATGGCGCGCCACCGAGAATAATCGGCGCGCGAAGTACTACCGCCTCACTGCCTCTGGAAGGCGGCAGCTCGAACAGCATCGCGAGCGCTGGAACCGGGTGTCGTTCGCGGTGACAAGTGTTCTGGAGGGCGCATGACGCTTCTGCATCGCTTGACATCTATCGTGCGCTGGATCGCGCGTCGGGATAGAGCCGAGCAGGATTTGAACGACGAACTGCAGGCTTTTGTCGACATGGCGGCGGCCGACGGAGTCCGCGACGGAGCGACGCCCGCCGAGGCCGACCGTCTGGCCCTGCTCCAACTGGGAGGAATGGAACAGGCCAAGGAACACGTTCGAAGTGGTCGCCATGGCGCGTGGCTCGATGTCGCTGGGTCGGACGTCCGCTACGGATTGCGGCAGGTCCGGCGCAATCCTGCCTTCTCGGCTGTTGCGATCGCGACGCTCGCACTCGGCATCGGCGGGATCACTGCGATGTTCAGCGCTTTCGACGCGGTGCTGATCCGGCCGCTGCCCTACACCGATGCCGACCGTCTCGTGATGATCTGGGACGCAATGGGTGAGACTGACGTCACGTCGAGACACAACTCTACACCTGCGGAATGGATTGAGTGGCGCCGTCTCAATACCGTCTTCACGGATCTCGCGTCGACTCAGCCCGCCGACGCGACGCTCTCGGGTGACGGCGAACCCGAGCAGGTTCCCGCGCGCAAGGTCACATGGACCTTCTGGGGCGTGCTTGGTGTGCAGCCGACGCTCGGGCGTGTCTTCACGGAGGGCGAGGACAACAGGAGCGTGCACGTCGTCGTGATCAGCCACGGGCTGTGGCAGCGCCGGTTCGGCCGTGCATCGGACATCGTCGGACGAAAGATCTCGCTCAACGACGAGCCTTACGAAGTGATCGGCGTCATGCCGGAGAATTTCTACTTCATGCCGTCGCGCGAGATCGACGTCTGGATGCCTGCGTCGTTCCCTCCGTGGATGCGTCGGAACTTCACATGGCACGACGCCCAGATCGTCGCGCGGCTCAAGCCCGGCGTCACGCTGGAGCACGCACGGCAATCCATGGCGACCTTGAGTCTGCAGGTGACGGCGAAGGATTTTCGCGGTCCCCATGCGGTGATCGTCACGCCTCTGCGAGAAGAGATCGCAGGCAAGACGCAAACTGCGCTGATCTTGCTGCTGTCCGCGTCGGCGGCGCTCCTGTTGATCGCATGCGTCAATCTGACGAATCTTCTGCTTTCGCGTGGTGCGGTGCGTGGGCGGGAAGTGGCCGTGCGAACCGCGCTTGGGGCATTGCCGCGGAAGGCTCATCGCGCAGTTCCTCACCGAAAGCTCCGTCCTGACCGCGTTTGGTACGCTTGCCGGACTCGCCCTCGCTCTCCCTGCCATGCGATTTCTTGAAGGGCTTGTACCCGAGGCCATGGGCGCAGTGCGGCTCACCCTGGACTGGCGTCTACTCGCCTTCTCTGCTGCCGTTGCCATAGCAGCAGCACTGACCTTCGGACTAGCGCCCGCGCTACGGGGGGCACGAGTCGCTCCGCAGGAAGGACTCCGCGACGGCGGCCGAGGGACGGCAGGCGCGCGCAGTCATTGGTTGCAGCACGCCCTCATCATCGTCGAGACGGCGCTCGCCGTTGTGCTGCTGACATGCGGCGGCCTGCTCCTACAGACCTTTCAGCACGCACTGGCATGCTTTGTTCCGGCGCGCCGCGCGTCGCGCATCGATCCGATGATTGCCCTGCGCCAAGAATAGGAGGAATTGATGCGTGTGGCTGTTCTGGATGGAACTGTTCGATCGGACGAGCCGGGTATCCGATCAAACGTGTCTCGAACTATGCGGGGCTTCTGAGTCTGTCGAGCGGACGTAGCCAGGTGATCAGTCGGTTCGAACTCGCACAAATCTGGTCCACCATCTCCAAGTCATTGATTCCAACCGGCCTCACCTCCGCGACCCACTCCGTGAGTCCAACCCCAAGTAGATAGAGAGGCTGCGTGACTGTACCGATGTGTAGACTTCCTACACTATATAGTGTAGTTTTCCTACACAAATGAATGGCAAACGGGGGACACGACTCGAACTGCTCCGAGGCACGCTGGATCTGATGATCCTCCGCACATTGCTGTCGGGACCCAGCCACGGCCACGCCATCGCCAAGCACATTCAACGCACGACGGAAGATTTGCTGCAGGTTGAAACGGGGTCGCTCTATCCCGCGCTGTACCGGCTCGAGGCGAATGGCTGTGTCGCGGCCTCATGGGAGCGCTCAGACAAGGGCAAGCGCGCGCGCTATTACCGCATCACGCCGAAAGGGCGAAAGCAGCTGGCCAGCCAACATTCGAAGTGGGAGGCGTTCGTTCGCGCGATTGGGTTCCTACTCAAGCCGACTGGTGAGGAGGGGCAATGATGCCGCTTCTGCGAAGGTATCGCCCGACCTCTTCATGACGCTGACGATGCAGCCGGTCGTCATGGTGTCGCCGTGGGTGAAGACCCGGGAACCTGCTCGACGATCCGGAGAAGTGGTGGGTCGATGTCATGGGACGGCTGAAGCCCGGCGTCAGCAATGCGGCGGCGCAGGCCGCGATGCAGTCGACGCTGCAACAGGCGGTCCGCGCGACGCTGCCGCACGAAATGGATCGCCCGCAGCCGATTTTGTCTGCTTCACGGCGCGCGCGGCCTCGACAATCTAAAATCGATTCGACCATGTCGCGCGAGCGGCTCTTCATGACGTTGACATCGGCGTTCGGCGTGCTCGCGCTGATCCTCGCGTCGGTGGGGATCTACGGCACCCTGGCGCAGAACGTGTCGCGCCGGACGGGTGAGATCGGCATTCGTGTCGCACTCGGCGCTGCCCGTGCCGACGTGCTCGTCATGGTGCTGCGCGAGGCGGCGCTGTTCGCGGTGATTGGCGTGATCGTGGGCGCTGCGGTCGCCGTGGGTCTTGGGCGCTATGTCGAGGCGATGCTGTTCGGTGTAACGGCCATCGATCCAATCGCGATCTGCGGCGCGGTGACCGCGATGCTGATTGTGGCGCTGATGGCGGGCTGGGTGCCTGCGCGGCGCGCGTGCCGGCTCGATCCGATGGCCGCATTGCGTCACGAGTGAGGCGCTCTCAGGCGCCACTCTGGAGCGCCGCGATGTTACACAACCAGCTGATCATAGGGTTCCAACTGGCGCTGTTCTGGTCCATAACCCCGTCGCTCGGTTGAAACAAGATCTCATCGTCGAGATTGCGATCGACGCGATTGAGGCGCGACATTCACGAACCGCGAGAACCGCAACATGGCATTCTCCTAAGCTAGCTTCAGCGTCGGTAACACGGCGGCGCGGACGAGCAGTTCGCGCATCGTTATTTCAGTTCTGGCTTCGTGTAGGAGAAGTGCGAATGAATGGTTCGCCATTTGCCATCGAGATGGCGAAACACCGCTGTTGAGTTCCATCGCGTCGTCTGGCGCTCAGTTCCGTCCTGCTGCCTTTGATAGTTCACCACGTTGTACGTCAGCACCGCCACGTCACCGTGGCGCTGCACTTTCGGGTTCGAGTTGATAGAGCCAGTAGCCCCGCAATCCCCCTTCTGGAACGCGCGACTGGAAGCCTCCAGTCATGGAGACACGCTCCCCGGCGGGGCATGCAGGTAGGCCGCCGCGGCACGATCCTCCATGCCCTTTCGTTCATACGACGCGAGCCAGTAGTACGCCGCGCCAGATGCTGGATGGAGCTCCAGACAACCCGTAGAACCGCAGAACCGTAGATTCAAGGATTCGACGATTCAACGACTCGAAGATGAGTGATGTCCGCGATAGGGATTAGGGATTAGGGATCAGGGATTCGAGCGTCTCAGACGCGAGACCAGACGCGACGACGCGTCCGTGATCCAACCGAATCACGTGATCCGCGAACGCGTGCACTTCGGCACGGTCGTGCGTTACGTAAATGATCGGCACGCCGAGCTCGTCGCGCACGCGTTCGAGGTAGGGCAGAATCCGGCGGCGCAGCTCGAGGTCGACGGCGGCTAGCGGCTCGTCGAGGAGAAGGACCTCGGGAGCGGACATCAGGGCACGAGCCAGCGCGACGCGCTGCCGCTCGCCGCCCGACAACTGAGAGACACGGCGATCGAGCAGCGCGTCAATCTCGAGCATTGCGGCAACACTCTCGAGCGCGAGCCGTTCCCCGCGCCTCCGGCCGTAGAGCACGTTGTGGCGCGTGTTCATGTGCGGAAAGAGCGCAACGTCCTGCGTGACGTAGCCGACGTGCCGCTCGTAGACCGGCATGTTGACCCGACGATCACTCGCAAACAAGACCCGTTCGCCAACGGCGATGGTGCCACACGATGGCGTACGAAGGCCGGCAATCGAATCGAGAACAGTCGTCTTGCCGGCGCCGGAGTGCCCGAAGAGCGCCGTCACGCGCGACTCCAGCCGCTCGTGCACGTCGAGCGTGAACGCGCCCTGATGAAGCGTGAAGTCGAGCAGGATCACCCGTGCAGCCCGGCCGGGGTCTCCGACGCGCGTTCTTTGCGCGTTGGGGTGGCGACCCTGGCGGCGAGTCGATTGGACAGCCAGAGCGCGGCAAACGCAATCGACGCCGAGACGCCGACGATCAGCGCAGCCTCGCGATCGCGGCCGGTCTCGGCGTATGAGTAGATCGCCACCGCGAGCGTACGGGTCACGCCAGGAATGCTGCCCGCGATCATGATCGTCGCGCCGAACTCGCCAAGCGCCCGCGCGAAGCCCAGCACGGCGCCGGCAAGCACGGCCGGGAACGCAAGCGGCAGCGTGATCGTGAAGAAGACACGGAGCGGCGTGGCGCCAAGCGTCGCGGCAACCGCTTCGTAGCGCCGATCCACCTGCTCGATGCCCGCGCGAGCCGTGCGGACGAACAGCGGCAGTCCCATTACCGTCATTGCGAGCACGACCGCCTTCCAGGTGAACACGATCTCGAGGCCGGCGGCCTCGAGCAAACGGCCAATCGCGCTTCGCGGCGAGCAGAGGAGCAGGAGGATCAAGCCGGTCGCGACCGGTGGCATTACGAGCGGCAGCGACACGATCGTGTCCAGCACCACACGGATGCGGAACTCGCGACGCGCGAGCAGCCACGCAAGCAACAAGCCGGGAGGCAGCATGAGGACCGTCGCGCCTGCCGCCGTCAGCACCGTGAAGTACGTGATCCGCCAGAGCTCCATGCGGTGTGTCAATCAGTCGAATCCGCCCAGTGGAACGAAGCGATGCTTCGTGAATACCTCCCTCGCTCGTGCGCTTCGCAGGAATTGCAGGAAGCGCTCGGCGTCCGCGCGGTGCTGCGAGGCGGTGACGATTGCCGCGGGGTACACGATTCTCGGCGCCTCGGGTCCAGACACGACAAACGCCAGTACCGCATTGCGCGCCGTCGTCGCATCCGACTCGTAGACAACGGCGGCCTGCACGTTTCCACCGTCAACCGCGGCGACCGCCGCCCGGACGTTCCCGACGGGAACGACGCGCGTTCGCGCCTCGTCCCAGACACGCGCGGCCTGCAGGTACTGGCGTGCGTACACGCCGGCCGGCACGGCGTCCGGGTCGGCGATCGCAATGCGTCTCACATCCGGCTGAAGCAACGACCTGGCGTCCTTGATTCGGCCGGCAAGCGATGCTGTTGCGAGAACGGCGAGACGATTGCCGAGGAGGTCGACGCGCGTCGACCCGATCACGGCGCCGGCCTTCTCGGCGACCTGCATCTGCGCTTCGTCTGCGCTGATGAACACGTCGGCGGGCGCGCCGTTGGCGATCTGGCGCGCGAGCACGTTCGAGGCCGCGAAGTTGAATCGAATCGTCGCGCCCCCCGATGCCGTGTGCATCGGGCCAAGCTCCTCGAGGGCATCGGTCAGGCTGATCGCTGCCGACACGAGGACCTCCCTAGGCGCCACAGCAGCGACGCCCAGGCCAACCCAGAGCGCCATCAGGACGCGAGGCATTTACGCAGTTTAGTATCAATTTATATTGATTCAAAAGCAGTTTTAGACGATTCTTCGACTCATGGATTTCATCACTCCCCGCGAGGCCGCCCGTCGTCTGGGCGTGAGCTACCCGACGATCAAGCAATGGATCTATCAGGGCGCACTTCGAACCCGACCGACCCCCGGCGGACATCATCGGATTCCCGAGACCGAGCTCCAGCGTCTGCAGGCGTCCTCCGGAGCCGCGCTGCCACCTGCACGTGCCCGCGGCGGCGTGATTGTCGCGCTGAGCGGACGCAATCAGCTGGCGGGCATCGTCGACGAGGTCCGGATCGAGGGGCTGCTCGCGCAGGTCCGGCTCAGGATCGGCGATCAAGCGCTGACGGCGGTGATTACCCGGGATGCCGTCGAGGAGCTGAAGCTGCGCCGCGGCGACGAGGCGCTGGCGGTGATCAAGTCCACCGAGGTCATGATCGCGCGCGCGGCGGCGGCGCCGACAGCTCGACGACGTTGACGCGACGCTGCGAACAAGGCGCAGTACCTGAACGAGCCCCGGCACCCTTGCGTTACTACTTGGGTTGGGCGCTCTTCGCCCAGTCGAATACCGCCGCCAGCCCAGGGGTTTCCTGCAATTCCGGAATGACGAACCGATCGCCGCCCGGATGCACGTCGTAGTTCGGATGATTATCGGATTCGTCGAGGCGCAGATCGGGAATGACGATCGTGCGTTCGACGACGCCCAATCAGCCCGAGGTCCGCAATGTAACCGCGACCAGCCGACGTCGACTTCCAGCGGCCTCGACGTAGTACACGATGCTCCCCTTGGGATCCCAGACCGGCGCAGTCCCGCCGCTCCTCGAGACCTGCACGCGTTCCTGTTCCCGATCGAGGTGACGGACGTAGACCTCCATCGATCCCGTCTCATCACTCTGATACAGAAGCAAGCCGCCGTCCCGACTGACGGACGGCGCAATCTCGTCGTAGGACGTGCCCACGATTTTAAGCGGATCGCTACCATCACGCGGGATACGCCAGACATCTGCCGGAGCGCCGTGATCTCGCACGCTGCCGATGTATGCCGAGCCGTCGGGCAACCATCCACCGGGATCGACGAGGTCCGCTGGCGCGAAGCCCCTGGCGACGCGCACCGGCTGCGGCGCGCTCATGCGGTCGGCCGGGACGACCATCAGCGGGCCAGATCCGGTTTTGAACGTGAAGAACGACACGTCGTGTCCATTGGGCAGCCACGACGGATCGTGCGCGTCACCGATGCGCGTCACGCGCGAGATGCTCAGCGCACTCCGATCCAAGATCCAGACATCGCGTTCCCTGGCGTCGTCGACAAAATCGACGACGATCCGAGTGCCATCCGGGGAATAACGTGGATGATGCCAACGCCGGTCTTCGGTCGCGAGTGCCTCGCGTTTACCGCTGCGGTCGACCTCGACCAGCTTCGTCAGCAGCGTCGGGGTGTACACGAGCACACAGGATCTTGATCGCGACCTCACGCTGCAACCGGGTGTCTCTGGCGCGATAGACCTCCCCCATCCCCACGGCACCGAGCGGTGCGAGGATTTCGTACCGGCCGAGTCGTGTCCCGGTATTCAGCGGCATGGGCATGTGGAATGCCTGAACGGCGAGCCGTCATCCCCGCGATCAGCGCGGCGACTCGGAGCTGCTGCTCTTCTGGACCGCCGCAATCGCCCGATCGAGTTGTTCGCGATACCGCGCGTCTGTTGTCGTCTCGCGAACTTTCTTCAGGGCTTCGAGGTGTGCCGTCTGCAGTGCCTGAGGCGCGTCGACCTTGATGTCGGGCTCGATGCCAGTGTCTTCCCAGTTTGTCTTCGTGATCGGATTGATCGCCCGCCCCGCAGGCACCCAGATGCCGAAATGATCGGTGATCCGTCGCACGCCGCCTGGATGCGCGCCACCGCCGGTCGTCTCTCCGACGATGGTCGCACGCTTCAGGTTCTTGAGGTTGTACGTGAACTCCTCGGCTGCTGAAAATGTACGCGCACTGGTCAAGACGAACACCGGCTTCGTGCCGCCATACCGCTGCCCGGCAACGTGGGGCGACGTCCAGAATTGCCGCGTCTCGTTGCTCTCGCGCCAGTAGAAATCATTCAGGTGCACTACATCGTCGAAGAGATAACTGGAGATGAGGCCGATCATGGCAGGCGATCCGCCGCCGTTGCGACGGAGATCGAAGATGAGCGCGTCGGTGCCCGACAGAAGATTCATCGCGGCAACCGCAGTCTCACCGGCCTCGGGTGAACCGCTGAAGCCTCGGAGGTCGATATAGCCAACATTCCCTTCGAGCCGCTCGACGCGTTCGAATCCGAAATTCCTGCGGCGTTCTTCAGCGAGGCCGCGGGCACGTTCCTCGGGCGAGGGCGCTTCGGGACGTGCGGGGAACGGGTCCGCCGAATAGAGAACACGAAGATGCTTGTCGTGGCTGACTTCCTGCAGATTCCTGGTCAGCGTCTCGGCGAACGTGCGGGCGCTGGTGATCCCGTCGTACTCCTTGCGATCCAGGCGCTCGCGAAGGGCCACAGCCATCTTCTCTGCGACCTCCGGGAAGACATAGGCCGTTTTCAGCCGCTCGATCGCACCGTCGATGACCTGGCGGCGCGTGGCGCCATCGATCGCGCCATCCGGACCATTCGGAGTCTGTCGGGCGTGGACGGATGACAACGTCGCCATGACGGCCCAACCGACAATCGCGAGAATGACGAACCTGCGTGTCGTCATGACGAACAGCTCCTTCAGCCGTTGTGACGCGCCGGCGGCCTCGGCCTCGCGCAGTGACAGCGGAGACATCGGCTGCCGGCTCTCAGGCGATTACTCGATGATCGACACTGACAGGCCGCTGAAAAGGCGCGGCCAGCGAGGTTCTCGTTTCCAAGTGGGAACCGAGAACTCGGGAACCTTGCGATGCGTTTTTCACCATCCTCCGTCTGGTTCGATATGGCCGAGTTTCGGAGTATAGGAGGGGAACGACCTGAGAGTCAAAATTTTCCGGGCTCCTGCCTTTTCCAGGTTCTCGAAGAACCTTTAGGCTTCGACTCAAACACGGCCGCGGCTGCCCGCGAACGCACAAAGGAAACCAAGATTCGCCCAAAGTGAATCAGCAGAGCGGCGGAACGCCAGCCGTGGGACTCACGATTCACAATTTCACCCTTCGCCCTTCCTCACTCGTATCTCAGCGCCCGCATCGGGTCGATGTACGCCGCGCGCTGCGCGGGGATGGAACCGGCGGCCAGCGCGACGATCGTCAGCAGGATGGCGGTAACGGCCAGCACCGCGGGATCCCAGCCCTTCAGCTCGAACAGGATCGATTGCGCTGCCCACCCAAGTCCCACCGCAAGCGCTATCCCGATGATGCCTCCGACGAGCGTCATGTAACTGACCTGTCTCAGCACCATTCGCCGCACTCGTCCTGGATCAGCCCCAAGAGCCATCCTCAACCCAATCTCGCGAGTTCGTTGCGCGACGGTATACGCGAGCACGCCGTAGAGGCCAACCGCAGCGAGGAGCGTCGCCAGCAACGCAAACAGCGCCGAGAGCGTCGTCATCATCCGATCGAGGAACGTGTTGTCGCGCACCTGCTGGGTCAGCGTCTTCAGTCTCTCGAGCGGCAGGTTCGGATCGAGCCGCTTGACCGCCGAGGGCACCGCCGACGCAGATTGAGCCGGATCTCCTGACGTGCGCACGTAGAACGACATCGACCCGATCTCGTCGTCCTGCCGGTACGGACGGAAGAAGAGAGCCGGAACCTTTTGCTTCACCTGGCTGTACTTCGCGTTCTGGACGACGCCGACGATCGTGGTGTCGAGCTTGCTGCGGTAGCCCTCGCCCGATCCAATCAGCTTCCCGACGGCGTCGTGACCCAGGTTGAATTTCTTCGTGAACGCCTCGTTGACGATGGCGACCTTCGGCGCCTTCAATCCGTCAGCAGCGGTGAACTCCCGTCCGGACAGCAGCGGCACACCCATCGCTGAGAAATAGCCCGGTCCGACTTCGTTGAATCGTGATCCGTTGTCGGTGTCGGGACCGGCTGGAAATCCCTGAACGGCGACGTCGTTGCCCCAGTTGCTGCCCGCGAGGAGCGGGACGAGCGACGCCGTCACGCTCGTCACTCCAGGAACGGCTCGCAGCTCGTTTTCGAGCCGCTCGAACAACAGTCGCGATCGCTCGGGCGTATACGCGTTCAGCTCCGGCGAGAGACCGAAGGTGATCACGTTGTCCACCTTGACGCCAAGGTCTACCTTGCTGACGTTCAGAAGGCTCTTGACGAACAATCCCGCCGCTGAAAGGAGTGCCATCGACAGCACGATCTGGCCCGTCGCGAGCGCCACGCGGAACCGGGCGGCGCCGCGCGCGCCGGTCGGCTGACCAGCCTGCCCTTTTAGCGTCGTCAGCAGATCCTGGCGGGTGCTGTGGAGCGCCGGGAACAGCCCGAACGCCAGGCCGGTCGCGAGGGCGAGAACTGCCGCAAACAGCAGCACCGGCGGGTCAATCGAGAAGTTGAGGGTCTCCTGCACTTCGGCCGGCATCAGCGAGGTGATCAACGCAAGCGTCCAGCGCGCGACGAAGACGCCCGCAATACCTCCAAGCAGCGCGAGAAGGCACGATTCCACGAGCAGCTGCACGATGAGCTGCCACCGGCTCGCCCCGATGGATAGCCGGATCGCCATCTCGCCGGAGCGTGTCGCGGCCCGTGCGAGCAGCAGGTTCGCGATGTTCGCGCACGCGATGACGAGCACGAACGCTGTGACGCCCATCAGCAATCCGAGCGGAGTCTTCGCTTCCGACGGCACTCCGCTCTGGCCGTGACCACCGGGTTCCACGCCGATCGCCTTCGCCCGGAACCGCGCCATCGTCTGCTCGCTCATGCCCTTCTGGAGCGGAGCCTCGATGTCGTTGACGATCGTGTGGTACTGCGCGTTGAGCGTCGCGCGTGCGGACTCGATCGACACGCCAGGCCGCAAGCGAGCGAACAGGTACGCCCAGTAGTTCTGCCTGTTGGCCCAGCCTCTGAACGCCGGCTGCATCAGGCCTCGCAAAGTAATCGGGACGAACACCTGGGGTTTCGCGCCGAGCGTGGTGCCGTCGAACCCGCGCGGCGCAACTCCGACGATCGTAAGAGTCTGGCCATTGACGATCATCGACTGATTCAGGATGTTCGGGTCCGAAGCAAAGTGAGTTGACCAGTATCCGTGGCTGAGCACGACGACGAGCGATTCTCCGACCAGCCGATCGTCGTCCGGACTCAGAAGCCGGCCGAGAGCGGGCTGTATGCCCAGGACCGGAAAGTAGCTACCGGAGACGAGCAGGCCTTCGCTGCTCAGCGTCTGACCCTGATACGAGAGGTTGGCGCCAAAGAGCCGATGCGCGGCGATCTCTGTGAAGACCGTCTGGCTCTTCTGAAGGTCCCGGAACATGGCGTAGCTGAAGACTTCATCGCAATCGCCGGCCTGGTTGCACGACTGCGAGCCGGGCTTCGGCCCCGGGGCGCTCAGGTTCACGAGGCGATCGGATTCCGGCACGGTCAGCGACCGCAGAAGGATCTGATTGAAGCAGGAAAAAATGGCGGCGTTGGCACCGATGCCCAGGGCGAGGGATGCGATCGCCACTAGTGTCACGAATGGTGTTTTGAAGAGGGTCCTGCCGGCGAGCTTCAGGTTGATCATGCTCCGTTCGACGGAAAGCGCGCGGTGAAAGTTTAGCAGCCAGCGGTGAAAGTCAGGACTTACAAACTCTTCCATGCCGGGATGGGCGATCTTCCATATCGCTCGAACGGCGGCGCCAATCGGGCGCTATGCGGCGCGCGTAGCCAGGACAGCGGCCCACACGGTTGGCTCGGTGGTGACGCCCAGCAAGGGCTCGATCGGAATGAGCCATCCAGCATTGCCGGGCGGCGCGCTGGCCAGCGCCTGATCTATTACGCGTGCCGCTTCCACCCGCAACCCAGCCAGAACGAATTGCGTGGCACGAAGCATCGCTCCGCGACGATCCACGTCTGGCTTGACGATCATCCATCGCGATTTCCCCAAATTCATGCGACCAGAGTTGGCATGCTGAGGTCGACACGTGATCGCCATTCACCCTCTGCATGCGGAAACGCCGGCCAAGCCGCCCCTCGTCTCGGGACCGAAGCGTCGGCCCCCGGTATTCGAGGAACTGTTGAAACGAGACGGTACTCGTGGTCAGGAAACGCGGCGCAGGACCACCAGCGAAGAGGACTCGAGCGGGACGGAGCCGCCGGCGGCGAACTCGTGGCCGGCGACCTCCTCGGACATCTGGTCGGCGCACTCGTTCGTCCTGAGCACCTCGGTCCACCGGCGGCCAAACTTCTCCTCGGGCAGCCGGAACTCTACTGGCTCGTGATTCGGATTGAACATCACGTAAAAGCTGTCGTCGACGACACGCTCGCCGCGTTCGTCTGTGGTCGCAATCGCGTCGCCGTTGAGGAAGACGCCGAGCGACTTCGCCAGGCCGGCGCGCCAATCTTCCTCCGACATCTCGGTCCCTGCGGCCGTGAACCAGCCGATGTCCACGTCCGAGCCGTGAATCGAGCGTCCCTGAAACCAGCGGCGCCGGCAGAAGACCGGATGCCGGTGCCGCAGCCTGATCAAGCGCCGCACGAACCGGAGCAGCTTCTGGTCGGCCGCCGCCCAGGTGTACCAACTGACTTCGTTGTCCTGGCAGTACGCGTTGTTGTTGCCGTGCTGCGTCCGACCGATTTCGTCGCCGCCGAGGAGCATCGGCACGCCTTGCGACAGCATCAGGGTCGTCAGGAAGTTGCGGACCTGTCGATCGCGAAGCGCGTTCACCTTCGGATCGCTGGTCGGCCCCTCGACGCCACCGTTCCACGAGCGGTTGTCGTTGGCGCCGTCGCGATTCTCTTCGCCGTTCGCCTCGTTGTGCTTCTCGTTGTACGACACGAGATCGCGAAGCGTGAAACCGTCGTGGGCTGTGATGAAGTTGATGCTGGCGTACGGACGGCGTGAGTTGGCCTGATAGAGGTCGGAGCTGCCCGTGAGGCGGTACGCGAACTCGGCGACCGTCCGATCCGTCCCGCGCCAGAAGTCGCGGACCGTATCGCGGTACTTGCCATTCCACTCCGACCAGAGCGGCGGGAAGTTCCCGACCTGATAGCCCCCTTCGCCGACATCCCACGGCTCGGCAATCAGCTTGACCTGACTGACGACTGGATCCTGCTGGATGAGATCGAAGAAAGCCGAGAGCCGATCGACGTCGTGCAGCTCACGCGCGAGCGTCGACGCCAGATCGAAGCGGAAGCCGTCGACGTGCATGTCGAGAACCCAGTAGCGCAGGCTGTCCATGATGAGCTGCAGCACGTGCGGGTGACGCATGTTCAGCGTGTTCCCCGTACCGGTGTAGTCCGTGTAGTACCTGCGCTTGTCCGGGACCAACCTGTAATACGCGGCATTGTCGATGCCCTTGAAGGACAGAATCGGTCCGAGGTGATTCCCCTCCGCGGTGTGGTTGTAGACAACGTCGAGGATCACTTCGAAGCCCTCTTCGTGAAGCGTCTTCACGAGATGCTTGAACTCCTGCACCTGGCCGCCCTCCTGGCGCCGCGCGTACTCGTTGTGCGGCGCGAGGTACGCGATGGAGTTGTAGCCCCAGTAATTGCGGAGTCCTCGAGCTTGGAGCGTCGCGTCGTGGACGAATTGATGGACGGGCAGCAGCTCCACGGCCGTGACGCCGAGTCGTTGCAGATACTTCACCGCCGCCGGATGTGCCATGCCGGCATACGTGCCGCGCAATTCCTCGGGCACGTCGGGATGCTTCATCGTGAAGCCCTTCACGTGCGTCTCGTACACGACGGTTCGGTGCCAGGGCGTGTTCGGGCGGCGATCGTTCTTCCAGTCGAAGAACGGATTGATTACGACACTCTTCGGGACCCATCGTGCGCTGTTGCGATCGTTCTTCGAATGTTCGGGATCGGCGAAGTGATACGGAAAGACGGCTTCGTTCCATTCCCACGTGCCCTCGATCGCCTTGGCGTACGGATCGATGAGGAGCTTGGTGGGATTGCACCAATGCCCTTGATCGGGCGCCCAGGGTCCGTGCACGCGAAACCCATAGAGCTGTCCGGGACGCACGTCGGGCAGATAGCCATGCCAGCAGAACGCGGTCGTCTCCGGCAGCTCGATCTTCTTTTCCTTGCCACCGGTCTCGAAGAGACAGAGCTCCACGCGCTCCGCGACTTCCGAGAACAGCGAGAAGTTCGTGCCGACGCCATCGAACGTCGCGCCGAGCGGGAAGGGCGTCCCTGGCCAAATCTGCATTCACCCCCCGACTGAAAAGGATACGCGTTTCCGGAGCCACGAATGGTCGCGGAGCGAAGCGTATCATTCCCGTACCGCTTATGCCGCAAGTCGCTCGCATCAAATTGCTGTTGCGCATTTCGAAGCTGATGGGTGTAAGCTGCCGCCGAAAGTCTGCAAGCCTGGAGGATGTGATGGTGAAACGTCTGTGTCCGTGGGCGCTGATGCTCGCGTCGATTCCGGTTGCCCTGGTGGCGGGCGCGGGTGCCACGATCCAGCAGGAGCAAACTCCACCGGAACGAGGCCGCTCCGACCGGCTGACCCTCGATCTGTTTCTCGAGATGGAGTCCGTCAGCGAGCCGCAGTTGTCGCCCGACGCATCGCAGATCATCTACACGCGCGGCTGGGTCGACAAGATGAACGACAAGCGCGAGTCCGCGTTGTGGATCATGAACGCGGACGGCAGCCACAATCGCTTCCTTACGAAGGGCTCAGGCGCGCGGTGGTCGCCGACAGGCGACCGCATCGCATACATCTCGCAAGGCGAGCCCAAAGGATCACAGGTCTTCGTCCGCTGGATGGATGCGGAAGGGGCGTCGTCGCAAATCACGCGAGTCGATCAGGCGCCCTCCACGATCGCCTGGTCGCCCGACGGCAAACAGATCTCGTTCACGATGCTCGTCGAAGACAAGAACAACTGGCCAATCAAGCTCCCGAAGGCTCCGGCAGGCGCCAAATGGACCGAAGCTCCGCGGATCGTCGAGCGCCTGAACTACCGGCGCGATCGAGCGGGCTTCACCGACAGCGGTTACCGGCAGACTTTCATCGTGCCTGCGATCGGTGGCACGCCCCGTCAGCTCACGTCAGGTGACTACGATCAGAGCGGCAGCGACTGGACGCCGGATGGCCGCAGCATTCTCTTCAGCGGTCTGCGCTCGGAAAAGGACGAATACCACTGGCGTGAGTCGGAGATCTACGCCGTCGACGTGAAGGACGGCGCCGTGCGTCAGCTCACACGGCGCAAGGGCCCCGATGCGAATCCCACGATCTCGCCCGACGGCAAGCGGGTCGCGTACACGGGCAACGATTGGTCCACCGACACGTGGATGGACAGCAAGATCTATCTGATGGACGTCGACGGATCGAACCCGCGGCTGATTTCCGGCAACTGGGATCGCTCGCCGACCGAGCTGCGTTGGACAGCGGACGGCTCCGGCCTGTACTTCACCGCGCAGAATGAAGGAACACAGAATCTGTACTTCCTGCCGATCTCGGGCGGGACCGTTCAGCAAATCACCAGGGGCACTCACATGCTGACGGTCTCCGATATCTCCGCCAAAGGAACGGTGGTTGGAACGCTCACGAGCTTCCATCAGCCTGGCGATATCGTGACGTTCGATCTCAAATCGCCGGGAACGATCAAGCAGCTCACGGCGGTGAATGAAGACGTCCTCACGGGTCGAAAGCTCGGCGAGGTACACGAGCTTCGCTACTCCGCGCCGGATGGTACGAAGATCCAGGGCTGGTACATCACGCCGCCGGACTTCGATCAGGCACGTAAGTACCCGATGCAGCTGCACATTCACGGCGGTCCGCACAGCATGTACGGCGTGGGCTTCAACTTTGGCTGGCAGGAGCACGCTGCGAACGGCTACGTGATCCTCTACACCAATCCCCGCGGGAGCACCGGTTACGGCAGCGCCTTCGGCAACGCGATCAAGAACGCGTATCCAGGCAAGGATTTCGATGATCTGATGGCGGGCGTCGATGCGCTGCTCGCGAAGGGATTCGTCGATCCGCAGAACATGTTCGTCACCGGCTGCAGCGGGGGCGGCGTGCTCACGGCCTGGACGGTTGGCCATACCGATCGCTTCGCCGCAGCGTCCGCCAACTGCCCGGTCACCGACTGGCTCAGCTTCGTCGGCACCACCGACGGCGCCAGCTGGTACTACAACTTCGAAAAACTGCCGTGGGAGGATCCGACCGAGCATCTACGACGCTCGCCGCTCACCTACGTCGGCCACGTGAAGACGCCGACAATGCTGATGACCGGCGTGAACGATCTCCGTACGCCGATGCCTCAGACCGAGCAGTTCTACAGCGCGCTGAAGCTGCGTGGTGTGCCAACTGCCATGATTCGGTTCAACGACGAGTGGCACGGCACGACGAGCAACCCGTCGAACTTCATGCGCACGCAGTTGTATCTGCGGTATTGGTTTGACAAGTGGAAGAAAGGCGGGGATCGGAAGACGACGACTTCGGAGTCGGTGGACCGGTAGCTCGGGGCTCGGAGGGTCGGGAGTTCGGTAGCTCGGTAGCTCGCCAGCGGGGCGGGATGCGCGGTTCGGGATTCGGATTCGGAACGAGTTCTGACCGCGGAGTCGGTAAGTACACGGAGACAAGACACATGACTCCGTGCCCTTCGTGACCCCGCGGTGATTGGCTCGTGCCGTGATCTCCGTCTCCTCCGAAAGCGCCTGACGCAACTCATCAGACGCATGCGACAACTCATATCTCTACTCATCGTGGTCGCCCTGGCGCTCCCTGCGCCGGTCGTTCACACGCAAGACAACCTCGGCGTCCCTTCCAAGGACGGTCTCGTCGTCTGCGTCTCGCCGCCGGCGTGTGATGCCGGCGCATCCGTGCTCGCGCGGGGAGGCAACGCGGTCGATGCGGCCGTCGCAACGGCGTTTGCGTTGGCGGTCACGCATCCCACGGCTGGGAACATCGGCGGCGGCGGATTCATGATCGTCCGGACCGCATCGGGCGACGTCACCTCGTTCGACTACCGCGAGAAAGCGCCGCTCAAGGCGACCCCGCCGATGTATCTCGGCAAGGATGGCAGAATCGACCGCCGCCTGACTGCGTCGGGCTATCTTGCCCCCGGCGTGCCTGGCACGGTGCGGGGGCTCGAGCTGGCGCACAAGAAATTCGGCAAGCTGCCGTGGAGCGAGGTCGTGATGCCAGCCGTGGCGCTGGCGGAGAACGGGTTCGCGATCTCGGCCGACCTTGCGCAGAGCCTGAATCGCGAGCTCACAGGCTCGATGGCGCGCTTCCCCACGTCCGTTGCGGCGTACGGTAAACCCGGCGGTGGCGACTGGGAGGAAGGCGACCGGCTCGTGCTGGGCGACCTGGCGAAGACGCTCCGTGCAATCGCCACTGCCGGTGCCGACGCGTTTTATAAGGGCTGGATCGCCGACCGTATCGCCGACGACATGCAGAACAACGGCGGCTTGATCACCAGAGCAGATCTCGCCGCGTATCAAGCCAGGGAGCGGCCGCCGGTGCGAGGCACGTACCGCGGCTACGAGATCGTTTCGATGGGCCCGCCAAGCTCCGGCGGTGTCGCGCTCATCGAGATGCTGAACATGCTCGAGCAATTCGATCTCAAGGGCAAAGGAGCGCTGACTGCACCCGCACTCCACGTGCAGATCGAAGCCATGCGCCGGGCGTATCTCGATCGCGCCCGCTACCTTGGCGATCCGGACTTCGTCGATGTGCCAGTGGAGCGGCTTACCTCCAAGGCTTATGCCAGGTCGCTTGCTGCGTCAATTCCCCTCGACAAAGCGTCCAGCAGCATCGAACTGGGCAAAGACATCCTCACGACGACGCAACCCGCTGAGCCCGGCGAGACAACACATTTCTCTGTCATCGACCGCAACGGCATGGCAGTGACGAATACATACACGCTCGAAGGCAG
>JBKPCD010000223.1:0-27216 GCA_046727175.1 Acidobacteriota bacterium
ATAATGAGATCAGCTGGTTCGATTGGAACGCGTCAGCCAGGAACCAGGATCTGACGGAGTTCTTTCGCAAAGCCATCGCGATGACCCGGCGCTTCCCGGTTCTCCAGCGTCGGAAGTTCGCGCTCGGCAAGGACCTCGACGACGATGGCGTGCCGGATCTGACCTGGTATTCGCAGGAGCTCGGCGTTCCGAACTGGCAGGACTCGAACGCACGCACCGTGTGCGTGCAGCTCGACGCAGCTGAAGACGGCTCGAATATCGGCGTGGACCGGCTCTTCTTCATCTTCAACGGTCACTACGAACCGCAGTGGATCAAGCTGCCGCAGCTGGGCGCCGATCGCGGCTGGCACCGTGCGATCGACACCAGCCTCCCGAGCGGCGAGGACTTCCTCGAGGCAGGGCAGGAAATCGAGATCGATCCCGCCGATCACTACGTCGTCAATCCGCGGAGCACGGTATTGCTGCTTTGCCAGCAGCCCAAGGCCGCGAAACGGAAGGACGCGCCTCAACCGAGAGTCGCGACGGCGGTCGGCTGATGCCGAACTGAAGCTTTACTTCTTCTTGAGGGCCTGACGCTGGAGGTGCTCGCCCTGAATTCGGAGGTACGGCACATAGTACTTGTAACGCCAGGCCTGGCCGCCTTCTTCGTCATCTCCCGTGCACGCCTCATCGAGAAACATCGGGCGCTCAGCCGCCGGGTTGCAGGATCCGCCCCAGATTCTGATACGACACGCGCGCAGCGGCGAGCGAATCGCCCCAGGCAGCCGCGTTGTCCTGCTCGATCACGAAATGCTTCAGGCCGGCGAGTGATGCCTGCGCGAACACCGGTTTGAAGTCGATGTGCCCGGTACCCACGGGCACGAGCGCCATGCTGCTGACACGCGCGTTGGGCCCGAGCGACGGGTTGACCGTCTTTCAGGCCAAACACATCCTTGACGTGCCACAGCTCGAACCGGCCCGGATGCGCCTTGAACAAGGCAATCGGATCGACGCCGGCGATGAACGTCCAGCCAAGGTCGAGTTGCATTGTGACGAGGGCCGGATCGGTTTCCTCGACGAGGATGTCGAAACCGGTTCGTGGACTGTCCAGTAGTTTCTCGAACTCCCCGGTGTGGTTGTGCACCAACAGCTTCATGCCGAACTTTTGCGCGATCTTGCCGTTGGCGTTGAGTCGCGCAGCCCGCTGCTTGACGGATTCCAGCGACACGGCCGGCTGATAGGGTCCGAACGCTTCGGTTTCCTTGAATGCGTTCCGGACGCGGCCCGTGCCGGCGTCGAAATACGCCCCCGGCGGGAGGGTCGCG
Source organism: Acidobacteriota bacterium (assembly GCA_046727175.1). Lineage (GTDB taxonomy): Bacteria > Acidobacteriota > Vicinamibacteria > Vicinamibacterales > 2-12-FULL-66-21 > JBKPCD01. The sequence continues at coordinate 1,305 of JBKPCD010000223.1, forward strand.
GGCATACGGGGATCGGGCGTCGCCCCGCCGCGCGCGGACGCGGGCTCCGCAATCTCGGTGTACTTGATCCCCATGACTTGAAATCCCTCGAGCTGCCCCTCGAGATCCGCTCCGGTGCCGCGCGCGGGCGCGTGTGTGCTCGGCATCGTGAGCTTCAGCCGATCGAGCATCGCGCGAAATTCCTTGGGCGACATGTTGTTATAGCCCGTGGGCTCGACCTCGGTGTATCCGATTTCGGCGACCTTCGCGAGCGTGCCTTCGTAGTCGGTCATCAGCAGATCGCGCACGGTGTACAACTCGAGGCCGATCTTGCTCTTCCAACTGGCGGTCTGGGCCTCTCCCACGCTGTCGCCGAGGCGGGCAGCAACGATGGTCCCGGCGCCGTATGCGGCTATGTCCTTCATGAAATCCCGGCGACTGCGACCTGATACGCGTGCGACGTCGGCCATCTGGGTTCTCCTGGACGGGATGGTAAAAGGGAAAAGGAAAAGGGAGCCAACGCGCTCCCTACCTCGTCGGAACGATTTCGAGAGCCCCCGGAAGCGCGTCGCCCGCCAGCGTCCGAAGCCCCCGGTCAAACGTGGCGAGGACGCCCTTGTGTCGGTTCGCAAGCGCCAGCAGGTACGCGTCTGTGAGCTGACGAGAACCCTGGAGTCGGGCCTCCATCGGTTGAACGGCTGCAGGGACTTGAACGCTGTCGGCCCAAAACTCGTGACCCGGGTGCCTGACGTTCTCCGCAAGGAGAGCCACGGCTTCGGCCGGCGAGAGGGCATCGCGCGAGAACGAAGGGTTCGAGACGATTCGCACGAAGCCTAGCTGCGTCAGCGCGCTCGTCGCCCAGCGCGCCTTCTCGCGGGCTGCGAACCACCGATGCGCCGCGTCGTGGTGCTCGTGTGCCGGCCACAGCAGCGCCGTGAGAATGTTCAGGTCCAGCAGCGCCGTTTTCACGGCAGCTCTTCGCGGAGTTGGTCCACGCGCGCGGCCGTGACCTTCGGCGACCGCCGAGTGAGACGGACGATACGAAGCCCGCTGCGTTCTTCCGTCAGCAGCGGACGTTCGGCGGCTTTCCTGACCAGTTCGCTAACCGCTTGACCAAGCGTCAGCCTATGCCGGTTGGCGTGTGCCCTGGCGACCTCCATCGCATCGTCATCAAGCTGCAGTGTCGTTCTTGGCACATTATCATCATATCACGGCCGCGATGCTGATTCATGAAACCTTGCATCAATCACGTCTGGTGCGCACCAGAGACGACGGCTCGCGGGCCGGTCTAGGTGGCGTTCAATCGCACAGAATGGAGCGTTTCAATGGGCTGCATGCGCGGGTTTAGGATGCTCGCCATGTTGGACGCCAAGACGAAATCCTGGAGTCAGCGTGTCGACTGGTCGTCGGCGTGTGATGATCGGACCCTGCGCGGGGTTGATGAACACCGCACATCCGACGGAACGTTCTCGTGCATCCGAGGCAAGGCCGAAAGTCGCGGTCGTGCAAGCTGCCTCGGTGGCGTTCGACCTTGAACGGACTCTCCAGAAGGCTGAGGCTCTTGCTGCCGACGCCGCATCACAGGGCACCACGCCTGAAGGTGTCGGCTGATTCTCGGTGGTCTCCGACATCGGCGATCGATTCAGTGATCGGCGTGTGGCAGAACGTCCAGGCCGTGGGCCACCCGGACCACGAGGACCGACGTCCTACTTACTGGAGCGAGGTCTCACGGACAGCCCACGCTACGCTGCGCCGCCCATCGCTGGACGTCGTGCACCGGCAGCGCGCGTGGGTCAGGGCCGCTATTCGTGCCGGAGCGCGACCAGTGGATCGACTCGTGAGGCGCGGCGAGCCGGAAGCCACCCGGCAACCAGCGCGGTCAGGCCGAGGATGAACGCCGCGGTGACGAAGGTCGAAGGTTGCGTCGGCGTCAGTCCGAACAGGATACTCGGGCGAGGCCGCTCAACGCGAGGGCGGCGCCAATGCCGACCAGGATGCCCGGCACGACCATGCCCGCGACTTCGCGCAGTATTAGCGCGATCATTGACTGCCGCGTCGCCCCGAGGGCCATGCGCACGCCGAGCTCGTTCGTCCGCCGGGACACCTGAAACGCCAGGATGCCGAACAGGCCGATGGCCGCGATCATGAGCGCGAGCACCCCAAAGAAGCTGCCGAGGGTGGCCATGATCCGCTCCGTCGCAATGGACCGATCCACGAGTGTGCCGTACGTGAGCGTCGTCCGCACGCGCAGCGAGGGATCGACCTCCCGAACCAGGCGCTCGAGGCCTGGCATCACACGCATCGGATCCCCCTGGCCCACCCGCGCCAGGTAGCCGTAGCGCGTCGGCTGGTCCCCCACTCGTTGCAGCCACGGGATGTACATCGTCTTCAGGATCGGCTCGCGCAGATTCTGATACTTCGCGTCGCGGACGACCCCGACCATCTCATAGGTCACGCCGACGGACGTGACGTGCCGGCCGAGCGCCGTCGCGTTGCCGAAGAAATAGCGGGCAAAGCTCTCGTTGACGACGGCGACCTTCGGCGACGTGGCGGTGTCGCGGTCGTCGAACTCGCGGCCGACGACGACCGGTGTGCCAAGGGTCGCGAAGTAACCTGGCGCGATCACGTTGAAGCCGACCGAGTCGGACTCGTCCGCTCGAAACGTGTAGCCTTCAATCTGGACACCGCGCGTCCAGAGCCCGCGGCCGATCGGCAGCACCGCACCAGCGCTCGCCGATTGGATGCCGGGCAGGCTCCTGAGCCGCTCGAGCATCGCCTGCTGGACGGCGAACCCTCGCGCGGCGTCGTACGGCTGCGTGCTGCGCACGTTGACGACAATCACTCCGTCGCTCTTGAAACCGCGCTCGACGGAATTGCCGTGGCGGTCGATCAGCGCCTCGCGTATCGACGCGAGCTGCACGCGGGTGACGTTCTGAGCGTTCGCTCGGCTGCGATCGAGATTGGACGCAGCAGCATCCGCTTCGTCCACGAAATGCGCAACGACGAGACGGAGGCGCTGGTGGCGACGACCGTCCTCAAGGGCGTTCACATCGACACACAGACCCGCAAATCCTGTGCGATGCCGGATGACGTGAGGCAGCGGGCGCACGCGGCGCTCGCCGCCGACCCAGCGCGATGGGACAGCTGGCCCCCGGAACAGGCGTTCCTCGAATAGGCGGGTGCCAACGCCGACAAGTGGTACGACAAGATCACATGCGGCCCAGGGAAGATTGTCAACGGAATCCGCGTGCACTGCACTGAGACGAGAGGCTTCAGCGGGATCCGACTGCGCTGCGCGAAACTGCAGTGAACGGCTCCTGACGCTCGCCGGGCTCGCCTTCCGTGTGCGTGCTTCGCGGCGCCGTGTCCCAGGCTGCCGGCTCATCTCGCCGTGCTATCCTCCGATCGCACGTCGCAACCGAAGCTACATTCGAGCATGGCCGGGGTATTCGTCAGCTATCGCCGGACCGACAGTGCCTACGCCCTGCTGCTATACAAGGCGCTGGGGCAGAAGTTCGGTTCCGAGCGCGTCTTCCGCGATTTCGAGAGCATCGCGCCGGGACAGGACTTCGTCAACGTGCTGGACGCGGCGTTGAGGCAATGTGCGGCGTGTGTGGTTATCGTCGGCAGAGGGTGGCTCGACGCGATCGACCGATTGGCAAGTGCCGACGACTTCGTGCGCCGTGAGATCGCCGCCATCCTCGAACGTGGAACCCTCCTCATTCCCTGTCTGGTGGGTGGCTCGAAAATGCCGGCACCCACGGCTCTGCCCGAAGCACTGGCCGCGTTCCTGCGCAAGGATGCGATGACGATTGGCGACGAGTACTTCGATCGCGATGCTGACATTCTGCTCGCGGCTCTCGACAGTGCGCTGTCGCGGGTCCCGGAGGCCGCGGCGCCCGATGGCGGATCGGCCTACCGGCAGCAGCGGGCGATCGAGTTGCTCAAGCGACAGGTCAGCCGGCTGCAGGTCAGAGCCATCGAGCTGATCGAGGCAAATGAGGTCGATCGGGCCGGCGACGAGCTCGCGGAGGGGTTCGACGTCATCATGCAGCTGCTCGAATGGAGTCCCGGAGACGTGCCGCTCGATCTTCAACTCGGCTACCTCTGCAAGACTCAGGCACAGGTCCAGGATGCGGCTGGCGAACGCGACGAAGCGAACCGAAGCCTTGAACTGGCATTCGCGATGTTCAATCGCATCGGCGACACCGGCGCGGGAGCTGCAAGCGAGAAGGCCAGCGCGTTCAATGGACTGGGGAACGTCTATTACGCGCGCGGTGATCTCGACGCCGCGATTCGCAACTACCGGCGTGCGCTCGATCTGATGCCCGACTACGCGTATGCGCGGCATGACCTGCTCCTGGCACTCATGCAACGAGCCGAGCAAGGCCGCGTGGATCTTCCCGCGATGGAAGACGCGCTGAGCAAGCTCAAGGCAACGGCGGGGGGGTTGCCCGGGCTCGGAGTGGCGCACATGGCGGAGCTCGAGGGGCTGGTGGCGCGCTGGCGGGGAACGGCTGCTGCACCACCGACCACGGGCCGGGGCAGTGGAAAGACGAGCGGGAAGAAAGATAAGCGGAGAAGTGGGAAGTCAGAGAGTGAGAAGAAACACAAAAAGACTCGGCGCCCACGCCTGACGCGATCGGTCAGGCGTCGCTGATCCGCTGGCGGGGGATCAGCCGGGCGCTCGAGCAACGGTTTGCTAGGCCCCGAACTGGCGCAGGTGGTGATCCATGTGCAGGTACGCCCACCGCAGCCAGGCGGATTTCGACATCCGGCCGAATATCGGGTGCGTCGTCGCCCACTTGACGTTTCCTTCCCGCGCGGCGACGAGCTCTACGAGCGCTTCGAGCTCCGCGACGTCCGCCGTGAAATCGCCCGGGCACGTTCCGCTGACCTCCTGATCGATCTCCGGCCTTGTCGTGATCGCCTTCGGCCACGGCACGGGAACGAACAGCGCCATCCACTTGACGATCGTTCGCTGGAGCGGGCTGCTGGCGTCGCTGACGCGCCGTTCGCCGATCGCCATGCGGAAGGAGTCACTGAGGTGGCACACCATCTGATGCGCGGACATCCGTCCCCATCGACGAGTGCTGTCCGGACGCACAGATTTGAGCCGTCGAAGAATCTCGGCCTTGCGGCGATTGTCGGCCAGACTTTTCATCGCGCGCCCGCTCCGTGCCGTGCGATGACGATGATCGTCATGTTCCGAGGAGCCGTTCCCCGCCGGCGTCCCGGAACGCTGTGAGCGCCCGCTCGCGACCGGCTTCGGCCTCGGACAGGAGCGCCTGAAACGCAGGGGTCCCTCGCAGCGGATCGAATTGACGACGGCTCGAAAGAGTTGCGGCGACCGTGTAGCCTTTGGTGACGGCGCGCTGCAGGAACTCGAGTCCCTTTTCGTGCTCGCCGACGTCGCAGAGGAGCCAGCCTTCCTGGAAGATGGCTTCGGGATCGTCCTGAATCTTCAGCGCGCTGAGCGTTGACATCCGGACACGCATATCGTCGATTCGATACTCGAGCCATGCCGTGAGGTAGTCGATCCACGAGAGGAAGAGCGGAATGCGCGACGGCTGTTGACGCATGCGGTACAGCTTCTCCCGCGCCTCGTCGCGACGCCCTGCCAGTCCGAGCGCAATGACCCTGATGCCGTCGTCGGCGCCGGCGATCAGCGCGGGCGCCTCCACGGCAAGCAACTTCTCGATTTCATCCGCCATATGCAGCGTCTGCTCGAGGCTCGTCGGCACGTTCGGATCGAGCCGGCGCGCTTCGGCATGCGCTGCGATTGACTGCTCGAAGAGTCCGCAATAACGAGACGCATGCACGAGCCCGGCGAAAAGCTCGGGATCGTTTCCGTGACGATTGGCTTCTTCCAGCAGACGCACGAGCGCGCGCTGCGGCTGACCGATATCGGCCTCGAGGTTCGCATAGAACTTGTGCGCCAGCGACAGGCGTGGGTTGAGTGCCAGCGCGCGACGAAAGGCATCTTCAGCCCGCGCTTCGCTCTCGGGCGCGCCGTCGATGTACTTGCCGATGACGCGATGGCAGCGGCCGAGGCGCGCCCACGCAGGCGCGAAGCGGGAATCGAGCTCGAGGCTGCGCTGATACAGATCGCGCGCGGCTGCGAGGCCGTCGTACGTCCGCGCCAGCTCGTTGGCGCGCAGGTACAGCTCGTACGCGCGTCCGTCTCGCGGTGCATCTGGCGTCGGCGAGACTCCGCCGGTCAACGGCAGCGAGAGCGCTTCCGTCACGCGATGCGCGATGTCGTCCTGCAGCTGGAACAGGTCGTTCGACGACGACTGCACCGTGAGTGACGTGAGCAGCGTCCCGGCCGGAGCTTCGACGAGCTGCGCCGTCGCCCGCAGTTGATCCCCGGCACGCAACAGCGTGCCCATCACGACGCGGTCGACGTCAGCCTCGGCCGCGAGCGCCTTGAGATCCGGCGCCTCACCGGCAAAACGGGCGGCGACAGCACTAGACCGCAGGATCAAGGAGCCGATTCCCGAGAGCGAGGTCGATATCGCGTCGGGAAGACTGAACGCGAGGAAGTCGGTCTCGGGATCGGGACGAAGCACACGAAACGGCAGCACCACGAGACGCGTGAGCGGATGCGCCACAGCTGGTGTGGAGTCGCCGTTCCCGCCGCGGATCGCGCCAAGCTCGCCGGCCATCTCGGTTGCGGACGCGTGCCGCTCGCCAGGCCGCTTCGAGAGCGCCCGACGAATCACGCGGTCGATAGCGGCAATGGTGGGTGACCCGGTGAGCGCCGGCGGCTGTTCGTAGCGTGTTGCGTGGAGCACCTCGACCAGCGTGCGTCCCGCGAACGCTGGCCGGCCCGCAAGCATCTCGAACAGGATCGCACCGGCCGCAAACAGGTCGCTGCGGGCGTCGACGGCTTCGCCCGCCACCTGTTCGGGCGACATGTAGCGCGGCGTGCCCATCAGGATTCCGGTTCGTGTCAATCCCGTGTCGCTGAGCGGTCCTTCCATCTCCGGCCGGGCGAGACCGAAATCGAGCAGCTTGACACCGTGCGATGTCAGAAACACGTTCGAAGGCTTGAGGTCACGATGAACGATCCCGCGTGCGTGCAGGGCCGCGAGTGCCGCCAGCATTTCGAGGCCTACCGCGATCGCGTCCGTCGTGTTCACCGGTCCACGCCGCAGCCGGTCCGCGAGCACCTCACCCTCGAGGAGCTCCATGGCGATGAACAGCTCGCCGCCGTCCTCGCCGATCTCGTAAATCTGACAGATGTTTGGATGATTGACGCTGGCCGCCGCGCGCGCCTCGCGCCAGAAACGCTTCCGCGCGTTCTCGTCGTCGGCGAGCGCCAGCATGGTCTTCAGCGCGACGGCTCGCTGGAGCCGCTCGTCGCGCGCCGCGTAGACGACGCCCATGCCGCCTTCGCCAAGCTTGCGCTCGATCGCGTAATGCCCGACGCGGGAAGGCGTTGAATCCCTCATCCCTAATCCCTAATCATCCCTAATCCCTAATCATCCCAAATCATTGAATCAGTGCAGCGCTCGATCATTGGAACGTTGGGTCACTGAATCTTTGATTCCTTGGGTCCCTGAATCACTCCATCAGGGAACTGACTGATCCATTGCGACTGCTTGTCTTTCAGGACTCAATAATTGTAAGCATTCACGGATTCAATGATCAGTGGTTCAATGACCCGGCGATCGACGATTCAACGATTGGGGATTCACCGATTAAGGGATTCGAGATCAGGGATTAGGGATTATGGGTATGTCCAACGCCGCAACAACTGCTCTCGCAGTGGTCTTGATGCTGACGACGGCGGTGCCGGCCGCCGCGCGCCAGGCCCGCGCGAAGGTCCTGCTCGACACCGACATCGGAACGGACATCGACGACGCGTGGGCGCTGGGGTACGCGTTGAAGAGCCCGTATTTCGATTTGCTCGGCGTAACGGTAACCGACGCCGACACGCCGCATCGCGCGAGCCTCGCGTGCAAGCTGCTCCATCGCCTCGGCCGCACCGATGTGCCCGTCGCGGTTGGACGGCAGACCGAGGCGATTCCTCCGGATCGCATCGACTACCAGTTCACCTGGGCCGAGGACTTTCAGGCATACAAGCCGATCGCAAAGCCCGCGGTCGAATTCCTAGCCGACACGATCCGACGAAACCCCGGCCAGGTGACGCTGATTGCCGTGGGGCCGCTGCAGAACATCGGCGACCTCGTCAGGCAGCATCCGGATGTCGTTCGTCTCGTGAAACGCGTCGTTCTCATGAGCGGGTCGATCGGTCCAAATGCCTGGAGCTCGGCGGCCGTTGCCGAATGGAACGTGAAGCTGGCGATCCCCGAAGCGCAGGCTGTTTACGCGGCTGACTGGCCACTGACGATCGTGCCGCTCGATTCGACGACGTACGTGCGCCTCGAAGATAGGGAGCGCGAGACGTTGCGCAAAGCAGGGACGCCGCTCGTCGTCGCGCTCGAGGCGCTGCTGCGCCTCTGGGCGGACTCTCCGGGCAGCCGCATGACGCTGCACGATCAGATGGCGCTGGCCGAGGCGCAGCACCCGGGACGATTCTTCGGCCGGTGTGATCCGATGCCGCTCAGTGTCGATGCCGAAGGCTACACGCGCGTCGACAAGGCAAAGGGCCGGAACGTGACCGTCTGCCTCGAGCCGAAACGCGATGAATTCATGTCGCACTACCTCGGCCAGCTCGCAGCGAAGTAGAGACGTGGATTTTCGCGGATCAGACCGAACGAGACGCGGGTTTTCGCGGACTGACGCGGATTAAGAAACTGGTTGTGACTGACGACGACTTCCGACGTCTCGCGCTCGGCATGCCCGACGCCGTCGAGCTCTCGCACATGGGGCATCCCGACTTCCGCGCGAACGGACGGATCTTCGCGACGCTCCACCCGGACTTGCTCTGGGGCACAGTGAAGGTGGCGCCCGAAGAGCAAGAGGAGCTCATGCGGTTGCATCCCGACGTGTTCGTCCCTTCGAGCGGCGCGTGGGGACGGCAGGGATGGACGAACATCAAACTGGCGGCCGCCGACGAGTCGACCGTGCGAGGCGCCCTGAGCCTGGCCTGGGAGATTGTGGCGACGAAGCCTCGCGACGCGCGCACATCGAGAGCAGCCAACCGCCCGCGCCGGAAGGCCGCACGTAAACGTCGTTAGCCGTCGCAGGACGCTCACGCACCTTGCGAACATCGCGCCGTCGGAGTTCAGCGGCCCGCGTCCTGCACGAAATTCACGGTCACCTTGATCGCGACTTCGACCGGCACGCAGTTGAGCAGCGTCGTATCGAACTGCCACTGGCGCACGGCCTCGGCGGCCGCATCCGCGAACTCGGGATTCGGCGAGCTCAGGACGTTCAACTCGTCCACCGTGCCGCTCGTTCCGATGCGGCCCTGAAGAACGACAGTCCCTTGAACCGCCGCGGCCGCAAGACTTGCGGGGTATACGGGTGCCACGTGTTTGTACTTCATCGGCGGCCGTATGTTGCCGCCGATAGGAATGCCCCCGGCGGCTTCAGGAGTACCGCCGCAGGTCACGGGGCGGGGGGCGCGGACCTGCTGCGCTTGCGGCGCTCCGCCCGCAGACGAACCGTTGTTCCGGACCGTGACGGTCTCGACGATCGTGCCGATTTCGAGCTTCAGGTCCTGCTGGACCTTCTGCCCCGCCAGCGTCACGTTCCCGCGCAGCACCGCGAAACCGGGGAGCCGCGCTTCGAGCACGTAATCGCCGGGTGGCAGGCCGACAAACTCGTACTGACCGGCGCGCCCGGAGCTGATCTCGTACTTCGCTTTGGTCTGCGCGTTGGTCAACACGAGCGTGACGTTCGGCAGTGCGGCGTTCATCGGGTCGACGATCGAGCCGGTGAGCGTCGCGAAGGCGGTTTGAGCCGCGAGGCCGGCGATCGGAATCGTGATCGACAGCAGTGCGATCAGCGTTGCCGCCGACGCACATCGAGAAACAGGACGACGACTGAGACGGGTATCGAGCATGGCTCTGACTCGCTTTTCAAGAGTTGACGTCGGGGCGATTGCTGGCGCCGGCATCCACATCCGGCGCTGGTGCAGATTGCGAGCGATATCCACCAGGTGTGTGGCGTACTCCGAACCCTCCACGCCGCGATTCAGCACGGCATCGTCACAGGCGCGCTCGCTTTCTTGACGCAAACGGTTGCACGCGATCCAGACGAGCGGGTGGAACCAGTAGATCGTTCGCACGAGCTCTGCGGCGAGCTGCACGATCCAGTCACGGCGGCGGACGTGCGCCAGCTCGTGGTACAGGACGATGCGTACGCGATCGTCGGTCCAACTCCGCGCCGCCTCGGGCAGAATGATCTTCGGGCGGACGAGTCCGCACGTGACGAGCAGCGTCGGATGCGCGCTTTGCAAGACCGTTACAGGCCGGCGCCATCCGTACCCACGGCAGATTTCTTCGGCGCGATCCACCCAGACTCCGGACGCGATCGGCCGGGCTGCGCTCGCGAGTCTGGTGAGCCGCCACAGCCCGACGAGGAGCACCGCGATGCCGAAGGTCGCGCCGGCGATCCAGATCGAGCGCAACGCTGGGGTCAGCGGGAGCTGATCCGCCGGCGACGTTGTTCGCGACGGGACGCGGACGGTATCGCGGGCACTCCGAACCGAAGACGGTGTCTGCTGCGCCGGGGCGTTTCGTTGCAGCGGGTCGTTCAGCCGAACAAGGACGACCCCCACAGGCAGATGCCACGATGGCACGACGAGCTGCGCGACGGGAATCACGGCTGCGCAGAGGAGGCTCGCGGAGAGGATCGAATGGCGCAGTGCGGCGGATCGCCGTCGCAGCAGCGGCATCACCCCCACGGCAATCAGGAGAATCAACGAGACCTTGAGCGTGGTTTCGACGAGCAGGCTCATCGCGATCCCTCCTTCCTGGCTTTCGCGACCAGATCGACGATTCGATCCAGTTCCGCTTCCGATACGCGGGCCGCTTCACCGCCGAGCAGCGCGGCGACGACCTTCTCGACCGAGCCGCCGAAGAAGGTGTCGACCACGTGGCGCAGCGCGGAACGGCGCACCGCGTCGCGCCTGACGACGGGCATGTAGACGTAGCGGCGGCCGTGTTCTTCGTGGCGCACGTGCCCTTTTTCCTCGAGGACGCGCAACTGCGTGCGCACGGTCGAGTAGCTCGGCTTGCCGGACAGCTCCTTCATCACCTCTTCGGCGGTGGCGCGGCCGAGCCGGAAGAGGATGTCCATGATGTGGCGCTCGCGGCGCGTGAGCACGGTCAGCAGTGACGTCGCCATGTGTTATTTCCGTAGCACTAGTGCGATAAAAATAACACTCGCGGCCGGGCGTGTCAAGACGGCAGCCCGGGTTGGTTCACCGGATCGGCTTTCCTGCGTCCGGGTGATCGGCGGTCCAATCCACGCCCATCCAGTCGGCGAGCGTGGCGGCGATCTGGCTCGTCGAGAGCGCGGGGACGTCGCGCCATTCCCCGCGCCGGTTCATGCGCGGCGACACGAACGCCATCCACACGTCCTGCGCGCCCTCGACTTTCGCGCCGTGATTGCGCCAGTCCTGCGGCGTGTGCCCGCGTCCGTGATCGGTGGTGAGCAGCAGGCTCGTGCGGCCGCGATAGTCCGGCTGACTTTGCAGCCAGTTCCACAGCTCCTGCAGGAAACCATCGATGCGCGCGTAGGTCTCGAGCACGCGGTCGTAGCGGCCGTCGTGCGCCCAGTCATCGGTCTCGTCGAACGCGAGGTACAGCACGCGCGGCCTGGCGGCGGCGAGATGCGCCATCGCGAGCCGGAACGTGAACGCGTCGAACCTCGTGCCATCCCACGGCGTCGCCGCTTCACGCTGCAGCTGATTCGCCATCGCGATCCCTTCCCGCGTGCTCTCGAGCGCCTCCATCCCGGCGTTCACGAACGTGCTGCCTTCGACGTGTTCGGCAATGGCGTTGAACACCGACCAGCTCGCGAAGGTGGCGACCTGTTCAGGCGGCAGGCCGAGTCGTTCGCGAATGCGCTCGAACACCGTTGGGTACGGATTGCGGATCGGATCGTTGCTCTTGATGTCGGCATCGTGCGGTTCGCCAAGCAGGATCTCTGCGTAGCCCGGATAGGAGAACCAGTGTCGATTTCCGAGCTGCACCGAGCTTCCAAGGCGCCGATTGCCTGCGATCGAACCCTGTTCCGACACCAGCGTCCAGAAGAACGGCATCAGCTTGCGGCGGCGCTCTTCGGCCGACGGGGCGTTGAACCGCTTGTACACGGCGAGATCGTCGAGCGTCTGCTTCTCCCTCAATGTCGTTTTCAGCACGTCCGTATCGAGGCCGCCGAAGATCTCCTCGGTACGCGCGCCGTCGAGAGTGACGAGCACCACTCGATCCCCGGAATCCGGGACCTGTGGAGTTGCCCGTCGCGCATCGACCGACAGCGACAGAGACCCAATCGACAGGAATCCGACGACCAGACACGCGCGAAGCTTCGTCATCAGGCGTTCTCCAGGTTCGGGAGGCCGGCAGTCTAACAGGAGATCAGGAGGTTAGGAGAGCTCTTTCAAATACCCTAAACCCAATGAGCTTCCATCCTCCTGATCTCCTGATCTCCGGTGAGACAGCCGCTGAAACGATGGCCAATGCCGGAGCCTTGATTTCCGACAATCCTGTCAGACCAGAATCGACATTCTTGTCGGCAAAATTTTGAATCTCCCCGCGGCGAAGCTGAGAGAGAATGACGCTTTTCCGGTACGCGGATTAACGCGGATTAGCGGATTAACGCGGATTAGCGGTTGACGCGGATTAGGGGATTGACGCGGATCAGAGTCATTCACCCGAGTTGCCGGCCATGCGCGCAACACTCCCCACCGACACTTCACGATCGATGCGATTCGCCGACTACGACCCGGGGGACTTCTACGATGAGATGTTCGAGGCGAATCACGATCCCAGGCCGGGTGCGAAAGCCTTGAGCCATCTGATCGACACGCTTCCCGAAGGCGAGCTCCTTCGCCGCCAGCAGTCGGCGGAGCGCGCGCTGCTGCACATGGGCATCACGTTCAACGTGTACGGCGATCGCGCCGGCACGGAGCGAATCTTTCCGTTCGATCTCGTTCCCCGCATCGTGTCCGCGTCCGAATGGAGCGTGATCGAGCTCGGACTCAGGCAGCGGATTCGCGCCCTCAATCTGTTCATTGCCGACATCTACGATCGGCAGTTGATCGTCAAGAACGGTGTCATCCCCTGGGACATCGTCCGCTCGGCGAAGAGCTTTCGCGAGCCGTGCGTCCAGCTCTCGCCGCCGCGCGGCATCTGGTGCCACGTCACGGGCACCGATCTGGTTCGGCACCGCGACGGGCAGGTCTACGTGCTGGAGGACAATCTCCGGTGCCCGTCCGGCGTGTCCTACGTGCTGCAGAACCGGCTGGTCATCAAACGCACGTTTCCGCAGTTGTTCGAATCGTCCAGGATCCGCCCGGTCGACGACTACCCGAGCCGGCTGCGCGACATGCTCGAATATCTGACGCCGTCGGAGGTGGACGCGCCGCGCGTAGTCGTCCTCACACCCGGCATCTACAACTCGGCGTACTTCGAGCACTCGTTCCTCGCCCAGCAGATGGGCGTGGAAGTCGTGGAGGGCCGTGACCTCGTCGTGTCCGACGGGTTCGTCTGGATGCGTACCACGAAGGGATACGAGCGCGTCGACGTGATCTATCGGCGAGTGGACGATGACTTCCTCGATCCGACGGTGTTTCGTGCCGACTCGCTGCTTGGCGTCAGAGGTCTGATGGAGGTGTACAAAGCCGGCCGCGTGGCGCTGGCCAACGCGCCGGGCACGGGGATCGCCGACGACAAGGTCGTGTACGCGTACGTGCCGAAGATCGTCAAGTACTACCTCGACGAGGACATCATCCTCCCGAACGTGCCGACCTTCGTCTGTGCCGACGACAAGCAGCGCCGGCACGTGCTTGCGAACCTCACGGACCTCGTCGTGAAGGCCGCCAACGAGTCGGGCGGCTACGGCATGCTCGTTGGTCCGCGATCCACGCAGGAGCAGCGCGCCGAGTTCGCGAGGCGCATCGAAGCGGACCCTCGCAACTACATCGCGCAGCCGACGCTGTCGCTCTCTCGCGTGCCGACGATCGTCAACGGCGAGTTCAAGGGACGCCACGTCGATCTGCGTCCGTACATTCTGTACGGTGAAGAGATCTTCGTCCTGCCTGGCGGCCTCACGCGCGTGGCGCTCCAGGCCGGATCCCTGGTCGTCAACTCCTCGCAAGGCGGCGGCAGCAAGGATACATGGGTGATCGCGGACGAGCAGGACGGCGACCAGACTGGTCGGCCCGGGTCAGGTCGCGGATCCGCAGTCACCGCGGGAGCGGTGGGAACGCAGGCATCATGCTGAGTCGAGTGGCAGATTCCATCTACTGGATGGGCCGATACATCGAGCGAGCCGAGAACGTCGCGCGGTTCGTCGACGTCACGCTGAACCTGATGCTCGACATGCCCGTCGGCTCCGTGCAGCAGTGGCAGCCGCTCGTCGACACCACGGGGGACGCACAGGAATTCGCGCGCCGATACGGCGCCGCCACGCAGCAGAGCGTGATTCAGTTCCTCACCTTCGATACGGAAAACCCCAACTCGATCCGCTCGTGCCTCCGGGCCGCACGTGAGAACGCGCGATCGGTCCGCGAAGTGATCTCGTCGGAAATGTGGGAGCAGCTGAATGAGTTTTACCTGATGGTGAACGCGGCCGCACTCGACCGCGACAACATGACCGATCCGCAGGAGCTCTTTGCCTCGGTGAAGATGTCGAGCCACGAGCTCGCCGGCGTGACCGACGCAACGATGACCCACAACGAAGGGTGGCACTTCTGTCGCCTGGGCCGGCATCTCGAGCGCGCGGACAAGACATCGCGCATTCTCGACGTGAAGTACTTCCTGCTGCTGCCGACGGTTGCCGACGTCGGGACGACGTTCGAGGACATTCAGTGGGCGGCCGTGCTACGGTCCGCGAGCGCCTTCGAGATGTATCGGAAGCGCCACGGGCGACTCGCGCCGGAGCGGATCGTCGAGTTCCTGCTGCTCGATCGGGAATTCCCGCGCGCGATCCAGTGCTGCCTGATAACGGCGCGCGAATCCGTTCACGCGATCTCGGGAACGCCGGAGGAAATGTTTCGCAGTTCCGTCGAGCGTCTGCTGGGGGAGCTTTGCTCGGAGCTCGCGTACGCGCAGGTCGACGAGATCATCGGCGCGGGCCTGCACCAGTATCTCGACCGGCTGCAGACCAGAATGAACCTCGTGGGTGACGGCATCTCCGGGACGTTCTTTGCGGGTCCGCGAGCCGCCACGCCGGCCCGCAGGAAAGCTCGCGGCCGGCGAATCATTTCGCATTCGAACGCCTGACTGGCCGTCGAACAACGACGGCCGGTGAGGTTCTCGGTTCCCGGTTCCCCGTTCCAGGGTTGCGGTTCGCAGCCTGATCAGAACCGCGGAATTGGGAGGCGGGGCACCTGGCACCTTGAACCTGGAACCTGGGAACCTGAATGGCCATTCACGTCGCCCTTCGTCATCAGACGAGCTATCGCTACGACCGGCTGGTCTCGCTGGCCCCGCACATCATCCGGCTGCGGCCGGCGCCGCACTGCCGGACACCCATCCTCGGCTACTCGCTGAAGGTGGCGCCGCGGAAGCACTTCATCAACTGGCAGCAGGATCCTCACGGCAATTACCTCGCGCGTCTCGTATTCCCCGAGCAGACGCGGGAACTGATCATCGACGTCGAGGTGATTGCCGAGATGGCGGTGCTCAATCCGTTCGACTTTTTTCTCGAGCCATCCGCGGAGGAGTTCCCCTTTTCGTACGAACCCTGGCTGGGGAAGGAGCTCGCGCCGTTTCTCGAACGGGTCGCTACGGGTCCGCTGCTTCGCGAGCTCCTGGCCGGCATCGACGTTCAGCCGCAGCGCACCGTCGACTTCCTCGTGCAGTTGAATCGCCGGATCGCGACCGACGTCAAATACATCATTCGTCTCGAGCCGGGTGTGCAGACGCCCGAAGAGACGCTGTCGATCCGAAGCGGATCGTGCCGCGACAGCGGCTGGCTGCTCGTGCAGGCGCTGCGTCATCTGGGCCTCGCGGCGAGGTTCGTCTCCGGTTACCTGATTCAGCTCACCTCTGACGTGAAAGCGCTCGACGGACCTCCAGGACCGACCGCGGACTTCACCGACCTCCACGCATGGGCCGAAGTGTACGTGCCGGGCGCGGGATGGATTGGCCTCGACCCGACTTCGGGTCTGCTCGCTGGCGAAGGTCATGTTCCGCTCGCCGCGACGCCAGACCCGCAGAGTGCGGCGCCCGTCACGGGCGCCGTCGATGAATCCGAGGTCTCGTTCACGCACGAGATGCACGTTCGGCGCATCTTCGAATCACCGCGCGTGACGAAGCCGTACACCGATCGACAGTGGCGAGAGATCGATGGGCTCGGGTATCAGATCGACGAGGAGCTCAGAACACACGATGTCCGGCTGACGATGGGCGGCGAGCCGACGTTCGTGTCGATCGGCGACATGGACGGCGCCGAGTGGAACTTCACCGCGCTCGGACCCGCGAAACGTCACCTGGCCGGCGCGTTGATCCGACGTCTGAAGCAGCGATTCGCGCCCGGCGGTCTGCTGCACTACGGTCAGGGAAAGTGGTATCCGGGCGAATCGCTCCCACGATGGGCGCTCGCCTGCTGGTGGCGCCGCGACGGCATGCCGATCTGGGTGGACGATGGGCTGATTGCTGACGAGACGATCGCTTACGGTCATGGCGACGCCGAGGCGAAGCGATTCATCGATGCGCTGACGGAAGTGCTCGGCGTCGACAACCGCTACGTGATTCCGGCGTTCGAGGACGTCTGGCACTATCTCTGGGCGGAGCGACGGCTGCCGGTCAACGTCGATCCGTTCGAGTCGAACCTGCGTAACGAAGAAGATCGCGCGCGTCTGTCCCGCATCTTCGAGCGGGGGCTCGATCGCGTCGCGGGATATGTGCTGCCGTTGGAGAGGGTCGAGCTGACGCCGGACACTGCAGTCCGGCTGAAGCCGGACACCACAGATGACGCGAGCGGGGATCGATGGGTGAGCGGACGATGGTTCTTCCGGTCCGAGCACATGTTCCTCATTCCTGGTGACTCGCCGATTGGGTACCGCCTGCCGCTCGATTCGCTGCCGTGGGCCGCACCCGAAGATCAGACGACGATCGAGCCTCGCGATCCCTTCGCTCCGCTCGAGCCGCTACCGCCGCGTCAACAATTTGTTCGCACCGAGACGCGCGAGCCGAGAGCCGCCGGTCCGTTCGGTACGATGGGGCGGCCGCCGCGCGGAGAATCGGCAGCCGGCGTGATTTGCACCGCGCTCTGCGTCGAGCCACGAGACGGCCGGGTGCACGTGTTCATGCCTCCCGTCCACACGACGGACGACTACCTCGATCTGATTGCCGCGGTGGAGCAGACCGCGGCGTTGCTGCGAATGCCGGTCATCATCGAAGGTACCCCGCCCGATCACGATCCGCGTCTCAATCACATCAAGGTGACGCCCGATCCCGGCGTGATTGAAGTCAACATGCACCCGGCGCACGGCTGGGAAGAGCTCGTCTTTCAGACGACGACGCTGTACGAGGAGGCGCGGCAGTCGCGGCTGGGTACCGAGAAGTTCATGCTCGATGGCCGTCACACCGGCACCGGCGGTGGCAACCACGTCGTGATCGGAGGGCCGACTGCGGCGGACAGTCCGATCCTTCGTCGGCCCGACATGCTCCGCAGTCTGGTCGGCTACTGGCACAACCACCCATCGCTGTCGTTCCTCTTCTCCGGCGCCTTCATCGGTCCGACGAGTCAGCATCCCCGAGTCGACGAGGGACGCAAGGATGCGATCCACGAGCTCGAGGTCGCGTTCGACCAGATTCCCGATCGCGAAAAAGCTCCACCGTGGCTCGCCGATCGCGTGTTTCGTCACCTGCTCGTCGATGTCACGGGCAACACACACCGCGCGGAGTTCTGCATCGACAAGCTGTACGCCCCAGAAGCGAGCGGCGGACGGCAGGGGCTGGTGGAGTTTCGTGCCTTCGAAATGCCGCCGCACCCGATGATGAGCCTTTCGCAGCAGCTGCTCCTGCGCGCGCTCATCGCCCGCTTCTGGAAGATCCCGTACAATCAGCCACTCGTGCGATGGGACACGGTGCTGCACGATCGGTTCATGCTGCCGCACTTCGTCGCGGAGGACTTCCATGACGTCGTGGCGGATCTCCAGCGGGACGGATATCCGGTGCAGGCCGAATGGTTCGCGCCGCACATCGAATTCCGATTCCCCGTCTGCGGCTCGATGACGCTCCGCGGGATCCACGTTGAGTTGCGGCAGGCGCTCGAACCGTGGTACGTGCTCGGCGAGGAGCCCGGCGCCGGCGGGATGGTCCGACACGTCGATTCGTCGGTCGAGCGGCTGCAGGTGAAGGTCACCGGGATGACGAGCTCGCGCCACTTCCTCACGTGCAACGAACGCTCGGTCCCGTTGCATCCCACGGGCACCGACGGAGAGTTCGTTGCGGGCATCCGGTACCGCGCATGGCAGCCGCCGGCGTGTCTGCATCCAACAATCCCGGTGCACACGCCGCTCGTGTTCGATCTGATCGACGCATGGAACCAGCGGTCGCTCGGCGGCTGCACCTACAACGTGGCGCACCCCGGCGGTCGACACTTCGAGACGTTCCCCGTCAACGCGTTCGAAGCGGAGAGCCGCCGTCTCGCGCGGTTCGCGGCGATTGGCCACACCCCTGGTCCGATCGTCTGCGCGCCGGAGAAGCCGCGGCCCGACAGTCCGTTGACGCTCGATCTCCGGTGTCCTGCGGTTCCCAGCGGAGCGCACCCGCACGTCCTCGGATTAGTCGCGCCGCAGGCGGGCCCCGCCGGAGCGGAGCGGGGCGAAGGGGTCGCCTCCAGCCCAGCGTGCACAGAAACGCACGCTGGGGACCCCGGACCCGCGAGCGACGTCGAAACCGGGGCCCCCACCGCGCGTTCTTCGCGCGGTGGGGTGGAATGGGGGTCCGGCGGGACGAAGTCTCCCGGTCTAAGAAATTGAAATGAGCTCTCCGACGAATACTCCGGGGGCGGCGGCCCCGTGGCGGTTCACCGTGGACTACCGTCCGATTTCAGGAGTATTCGATGAAATGATTTCAGCGCCGGGCGTGCTGCGTCCGCACTGTGAAGCGTTCGTGCGCGAGCTCGAGTCGCTTGGTCCGCACGAGTTCGCGTCGCGCCGCGATCACGCGCGGCGTGCCATCCGCGAGAACGGCGTCACCTACAACGTCTACGGCGATCCGCAGGGGGCCGATCGCCCGTGGGAGCTGGACCTCGTGCCGCTGCTCATCGCCCACGATGACTGGGCGACGCTCGAGAAAGGTCTCATCCAACGCACTCGATTGCTCAATCTGATTCTCAGGGACATCTACGGCGCGCAGGATCTCTTGCGGCGCGGGCTGCTGCCCGCCCCGCTGGTGCTCGCGAATCCTGCGTTTCTGCGGCCCTGCCATGGCATTCGCGTGCCTCGCGATCTGTACCTGCACGTGCACGGCGTGGATCTCGCGCGGTCTCCTGACGGCGCCTGGTGTGTCCTCGCCGACCGAACGCAGACACCATCGGGTGCCGGGTACGCGCTCGAAAACCGCCTCGTGCTGTTGCACAGCCTGCCGGAGGTCTTCCTCGCCAGCCACGTTGAGCGCCTCGCATCGTTCTTTCGCGCGCACCGCGACACGATCAGCGCGCTCGCGCCGAATCAACATCGGCCGCCGAAAGTCGTGCTGTTGACGCCTGGTCCGTCCCACGAGACGTACTTCGAGCACGCGTATCTCGCTCGATATCTCGGCCTGACGCTCGTCGAGGGTGGTGATCTGACCGTCCGCGATCGGCGCGTCTTCGTCAAGACGCTCGAAGGATTGCAGCAGGTAGACGTCATCTTCCGGCGTCTGGAGGACAGGCTCTGCGATCCGCTGGAGCTTCGTGGCGACTCGTTCATCGGCGTTGCCGGTCTGGTCGAAGCCGTGCGCGCCGGGAACGTCGTGGTGGCGAACGCGCTCGGATCGGGCGTCGTGAAGACACCCGCGTTGATCCCTTTTCTGCCTACATTGTGCAGGGCCCTGCTCGGAGAAGACCTGCTGCTTCGATCAGTGCCGACCTGGTGGTGTGGAGATCCTTCCGGGCGACGCCACGTGGTCGATCATCTCGAGCACCTGGTGACGATGCCGGCGTTTCCGTCGAAATCCCACGAGGCGTTCTTCGGCCGAACACTCACCGGACTGCAGAGAACGGCGCTGTCGGATCGGATCCGTCTTCAGCCCGAGGAGTACGTCGCTCAAACGCACGTCGGCTTGTCGACGGCGCCCGTGTGGCACCATCATCGATTCGAGGCGTGGCCGATTGTGTTCAGGACATACGTAGCCGGCGCAGGCGATTCGTTCGTCGTGATGCCCGGCGGCTTGACCCGCGTGTCGAGCGCTCAGGATTCGCCGATCGTCTCGATGCAATTCGGAGCGAAGAGCAAAGATACCTGGGTGCTCTCGAACGGCCCTGTGGCTCCCGTGTCGCTGCTGACGTCGTCAGACCCCGTCCGGATGCAGCCTGCAACAACGGAGCTGCCCAGTCGGGTCGCCGAAAACCTGTTCTGGTTGGGCCGGTACGTCGAGCGAGCCGAGAACACCGCGAGACTGCTGCGCAGCTTCGTATCGCGGCTGGCGGATCAGGATACGCCCGACGACGCGAAGCAGTTGTCGGCGCTGCTGCAGGTGCTGGTAACACTGCAGGTGCTGCCCGACGAGTTCGCTGGCAACGTGTGGCTGCGAAAGCTCGAAGAGGACATGCTCGACCTCATCGCGCAGCAGAGTCCGCACGCAGGTCTTCGGAGCACACTGAACGAGGTCCGCCGCATTGCTACGGTCGTACGCGATCGGTTGTCGGTCGACACCTGGAGAATCCTGAGCCTGCTCCAGCACGACGTCCGGCTGCGTCACGGACGCATCCAGTTCGAAGAGGTCCTCGCGCATCTGAATCGGATCATCACCGACCTGGCGGCATTCAGCGGCATGGAAATGGAGAACATGACGCGCGGCCACGGCTGGCGCTTCCTCAATCTCGGCCGTCGTCTCGAGCGCTCGATCAACCTGATCAGCGTGCTGCGGAGCGGTCTCGCGATCGCGCACCACGCCGGCGATGCGATCGTGGAGCCGTTGCTCGAGATTGCAGACAGCTCGCTGACGTATCGCCGCCGGTACTTCGCGCAGCCGCGCATGGTACCCGCATTGGTCTTGCTGCTTGCCGACGAAACGAACGCACGCGCACTCGCATTTCAGCTCGCGGCGGCATCCGAGCACATCGTCCACCTGCCGCGCGATCCGAGGGCGCCGTCGCCGACGCGCGAAGAACGGTTGATTGGCGACGCACGCGCGGTGTTGTCGAGCATGGAGCCGATCATGGCTGGACCGACCGCAAAAGACCAGGTCGCGACGATCGACGAACGACTGGGCGCGATCGAGGACGATCTGAAGGCGCTCTCGGATGCGATCACGTACTACTATTTCAGCCACGCGGAGCTGAGGGTGAGCGGATGACGGTAGTTGGCTTCAGGCTCAAGGCTGTTTGGCTTTAGGCCTGCCCAAAGCCCTGAGCCCTGAGCCCAGAGCCGTTTCCGATGCGCTACGACGTCGTCCACACCACCCAGTACGATTACAGCGAATCGGTCGCCGTGTCGCATCACATGGCGCGGCTCCGGCCGCGCGATCTGCCTCACCAGCGATGCGTCCATCACGAGCTGGAGATCGAGCCTGCGCCTGCTGTCACGAGCACGCACGCGGACTACTTCGGCAACCCCGTCACGTTCTTCGCGATGCAGGGTGCGCACAAGAAATTGATCGTCCGCGCGCGCAGCACGGTCGAAATGCATGGGACCCAAACCGCCGACGCAGCCGGGACGCCGCCGTGGGAAGCAGCCACCGATCGATCGGCGCTTCCGCTCGAGGCACTCGAGTTCCTGTTCGAATCTCATTGGATACCGATCCAGGGGCTGGAGACCTACGCTCGCGCGTCGTTTCAAAAAGGACGCAGGCTCCTCGATGCCGTCGTCGAGCTGACGGAACGCATCCACGACGAGTTCACGTTCGATTCCAAGGCGACCACGGTGGCGACACCGCTTGCCGACGTGTTCACGTCGCGTCGCGGCGTGTGCCAGGACTTCGCCCGCCTCGAAATCGCCTGTCTGCGGTTGCTCGGCATTCCGGCGCAATACATCAGCGGCTACCTCGAAACCGTTCCCCCGGCTGGCACGCCGCGACTGCTCGGGGCCGATGCGTCACACGCGTGGCTCGCGTTCTATTGTCGCGACATCGGCTGGATCCCGGTCGATCCGACGAACAATCTGCTCCCCTCCAACACGCACATCACGCTCGCCTGGGGCCGCGATTACGAGGATGTGAGCCCGGTTCGTGGTGTGATTCTCGGAGGTGGCGCCCACAGCCTTCGCGTGCGCGTGGATGTGGTAAGAGTGGAGCCGGAATCCACATCCAATGAGTTCGGGCGTTAGGCTCAAGACTTCGGGCTTTGGGCCTGTCCGCAGAAACGTGGCAGTTGCGCAGTGATTTGCGCTGTCCACTGTGGGAACGGCACAACTGCGCGACGAATCTTTCGACCGACCAAAAACCCAAAGCCCAAAGCTAAGAGCCCAAAGCTAAGAGCCCAAAGCTAAGAGCCCAAAGCTAAGAGCCCAAAGCTAAGAGCCCAAAGCCAAGAGCCCAAAGCCTGGCGTCGGCTCGAATCATGAATACGCGCCAACCATGAGGGTCTTCCACTGCAATCACTGCGACCATTTGTTGTTCTTCGAAAACACAGAGTGCGTAACCTGCCATCACCGTGTGGCGTATCTTCCCGATCTGGGGGTAATCGGCTCGCTCGAGGAGGATGCGGACGGCAAGTGGCGGTCACCTTTGAACGCATCGGCCGCGCCTGCGTATCGCCTCTGCCGGAACTACACCGAGGAACAGGTCTGCAACTGGGCGGTCGGGGTAGAGGAAACCAACCCGCTGTGTGTGTCGTGCCGTCTCACGCGAGTGATCCCCGACCTTGCGCCGGCGGGCAATCGGCAGGCGTGGTACCGGCTCGAGGCCGCGAAGCGGCGTGTCATCGTCACACTCCTGCAATTGCACCTTCCACTCGTCAACCGCGAAGAAGATCCCGAGCAGGGGCTGGCGTTCGAGTTCAAAGCAGACGTGCCGACGCCGGATGGGGGAGGCGCTGTTCTCACCGGGCATGCGGATGGCGTGATCACGATCAACATCGCCGAAGCCGACGATGCGGAACGAGAGCGACGACGGAAGTCATTGCGCGAGCCGTATCGAACGCTGCTCGGGCACTTCCGTCACGAAAGCGGTCATTATTACTGGAACCGCCTGATCGGGCACAGCTCGGCGTTGAGATCGTTCCGCAGGTTGTTTGGCGATGAACGGAACGATTACAACGCAGCCCTGAAGGCCTATTACGACCAGGGTCCGCCGTCCGACTGGCAATCACGGTTCGTGACGGCGTATGCGAGCGCGCACCCGTTCGAGGACTGGGCCGAGACGTGGGCACATTACCTGCACATGATTGACACGATCGAGACGGCGGCGGCATGCGGCCTCTCCTTGAAGCCGGCACGACACGATGAGCCGTCGCTGACGAGACTGCCACCATTCGTCGCGTCGCAGGACGTCCGATTCAAGAGGTTAATCGACAGCTGGTTTCCGATCACGTACGTGCTCAACAACCTGAATCGCGGGCTCGGGCTGGCGGATGCGTATCCGTTCATCCTGTCGGCGCCCGCGATCGCGAAGCTGAAGTACGTCCACGATCTCGTCCGCCGCCCGGCAAACGCTTCTCCGCCGCGCCCCGTCCAAGAACCATGACCAGTTCCATGTCCGATCTCCGGCTCGCGGTTCGCGGCCTGCGGCGGAGTCCGCTGTTTTCGATCGTTGCCATCCTCTCCCTGGCGCTCGGCATCGGCGCGAATACCGCCATATTTACGCTCCTCGACCAGGTGCTGCTTCGCAAGCTTCCCGTCAAACGACCTGATGAGTTGGTGATGCTGTATCAGCGAGGCCTCCACATGGGCAGCAACATGGGGATCCGGATGCACTCGTATCCGATCTATCAAGACTTCCAGAAGCGTGGTGAGCCGCTGGCCGAAGTAATGTGTCGGCGCCTCGTCCCGGCGTCGGTCAGCATCGACAATCAGACGGAGCGTGTGCAGGCCGAAATGGTCTCGGGCAACTATTTTTCGATGCTGGGAGTCGGAGCGGCGCTGGGGCGTGTTTTCAATTCCCAGGAGGACGATCAGGTCTATCAGGGGCATCCCAACGTCGTGCTCAGTTACGGGTACTGGGTGAGTCGATTCGCGCGAGATCCCACCGTGGTCGGCAAGAAGATCCTCGTGAACGACTATCCGATGACGGTCATCGGCGTATCGGCCGAAGGATTCGTTGGAATCGATCCGGCGGAGTCGCCGCAGATTCGTGTTCCGATCCTGATGAAACCAGTCATGGTGCCCAACTGGGGCTGGGTGCACATGGACGATCGTCGCGCTCGATGGGTGCAGGTCTTCGGGCGTCTGAAGCCCGGCTACACGGTCGAATCGGCACGCGCACCCCTTCAGGGACTCTTCACACAGATTCGCGCATACGAGATGACGTTGCCGGCTGCAAAGGAGTGGTCCGCCTATTCGCGAGAGCAGTTCATGAAGGGGCAGCTGCTGGTCGACCCGGCAGCCACCGGGTTCTCCGGAATCCGCAACGACTTCTCGACGGCGCTGGTCGTCCTGATGTGCATGGTCGGTCTGGTGCTGCTCATCGCGTGTGCCAACGTGGCCAACCTGCTCATCGCCAGAGGATTCATGCGGCAGAGGGAGATTGCGGTGCGACTCTCGCTCGGCGCGTCGCGCCGCCGTCTGGTGCGGCAGCTCCTGGTCGAGAGCCTGATCTTGTCTTTTGCGGGCGGTCTGGTTGGTCTCGGACTCGCGGTCCTCCTCACGCGCGGTCTGCTCGCGCTCGTGCCGACCGAAGGTCAACCCCTGCTGATCACTGCGCATCCCGATCTGCGCATCCTCGGATTCACACTCGTCCTGATGTTCTTCACAGCGATCGTCTTCGGGCTCTTGCCGGCGCTTCGAGCCAGCCGACCTGACCCGTGGGCGACGCTGAAGGACACCGTGGGCTCGATCACCGGCGGGACGGGGTCGCTGTTCCTGCGCAAGGGTCTCGTGACCGTGCAGGTCGCGCTCAGCTTTCTGTTGCTGTTTGGCGCCGGCCTGTTCGTGCGCAGCCTGCAGAATCTGAGGACCACGGATACGGGGGTTGCTCTCGACAATCTCGTTGTATTCCAGGTCTCGCCGGAACTCAGTGGCTACGACAATCAGCGAGCGGTGCTGTTCTACCAGCAATTGCTCGAACGTCTCCGCGCGGCGCCGGGTGTAAGGTCAGCGGCGATGGTCGCGGAGTCGATCCTGAGCGGAAACGAGTGGGACAGCTACATGTCCGTCGAAGGCCACCGCCCGAAAGACGGCGAGGACATGCAGGCTTTCATGAACGCGCTTTCTCCAGGCTACTTCGAGACGATGCGGATCCCGTTGCTCGAAGGCCGCGATTTCACGCGCATGGACGTGAAAGAGAACGCGACCGTCGCGATCGTCAACAAGCGTTTCGCGGAGCACTTTTTCGGGAGCACCAGTGCGATCGGGAAGCACGTCGGATGGGGCAGCGGCCCGCGATCGAAACTGAACATCGAGATTGTCGGTGTGGTCGCGGATTCGCTGTACGAAGGTCCGCGCGAAGGCGTACGACGGCAGGTGTTCGTCCCGAAGTGGGGCAAGGGCGGCTCGACGTTCTATGTGCGCACGCAAAACCGGTCGACGACCGCGTAC
>JBKPCD010000224.1:0-48520 GCA_046727175.1 Acidobacteriota bacterium
GTCCGGGGGACGAAGTCAGATAAGGGAAGCGAGTGAGCATAGCGAACGAGCCGCCGGAGCGGAGCGGGGCACAGGGGCCCCCGCGAGCGACGGCGTAAGGGGGTCGTGGAGGACGACGTCAGACAAGGGAAGCGAGCGAGCATAGCGAACGAGCCGCCGGAGCGGAGCGGGGCACAGGGGCCCCCGCGAGCGACGGCGTAAGGGGGTCCGGGGGACGAAGTCCCCCGGACTAGAGTGAGGCTCAATGAAACCGCCATCTGTGTTCCTCGGCGAGATGACCAACCCTGAAGTCGAAGCTTTTCTGAAGACTCACCACACCGTGATCGTGCCAACCGGCGCGACCGAGCAGCACGGTCCGCACGCCCCGCTCCTGACGGACGTCCTCATTCCGGAGGAAATCGCCAAGCGCATTGCGCCGCGCATCGGCGCGGTCGTGGCACCGCCGATCAACTACGCGCTTTCGTACCCTCACGTTGGCTTCACCGGTCTGGTCCACGTTCGCATCCCGACGTTCATGGCGATCGTCGAGGACCTCTGCGTCGCTTTTGCAACCTCGGGATTCAAGCGCATCGTCTTTCTCAACGGCCACTACGACAACACGTATGCGATCGCGTACGCGTGCGCGAACGCCGCCGACAAGCTTCCGAAGACGGTCAAGGCGTTTCCCGTCAACTACTGGGACGGGATGACTGCCGAAGACGTCGCAGAGTTCTCGGGATTAAAGAACGGGCTGCACGCAAACGCGGCGGAGACGTCCGCGATTCTCGCGATCGATCCGCGCCTCGTGGATCTCGAGCGGGCGAATGCGGAGTTTCCGCCCTTCCCCGAGTTCACCGTCAACACGGGACCGGTGCACACGGCATTCTTCTTCACGTCTCCTGGATCGGTGTACTGGGCCACGAAGTCCGGCACGTGGGGCGACGCACGCGCGGCCACGCCCGAGATGGGCGAGCGTTATCTCGAGGTGGGTGTTCGATCGACTCTGGCAGTTCTCGAGAACATCGAGAAGACGTTCGAGGCGATGCCGCCGAGATAACGAAAAAACTCGGCTTTGGGCTCATGGCTCTGGGCTTTAGGCGTGCCATCGGACTCGGCTCTGGGCTCATGGCTTTAGGCTTTAGGCCCGCCATGCGGAAAACGTCTAAATCGTGAATGTGCCAAAAGCCGAAAGCCGAGAGCCGAACGTCTCTAGAGCCGAGAGCCTCAGGACCGGCCAGTCCCGCGCTTCAGCTTCACCAGCTTGTCCGCCGTGATCCCGTTCCACCGCTCACGTTGACCGTCGGGCCACTGAACGATGACGCCCGCGATTGCCGGTGACGACCCGAGACCAAAGTGCACGCGGGTGTCACTTGCGGACAGATAGCTTCCGTCGGTTCTGACGCGCCGCCAGATGGTGGGCTGTCCCGAGCGCTCGACGCATACCCATGCACCGAACGCAAATCGATTCGTTCGTTCCTGCTCGACCTGTAGTGTGATCCAGTGATTACCGCTCGTCCCCTGGTTGAGCAGCAGCCGCACCGGCCCGTTGTTGTTCGTGACGACGATGTCGATGTCGCCGTCGTTGTCGATGTCCCCGAACGCCGCCGCACGGCCGATCTCGGCACGGTCGAACGCCGGTCCGGCAATCCTGCTGGTCTCCTCGAATTTCCCGCTCCCGGTGTTGTGGAACAACTGATTCCGCATCCGAAACGGAAACGGCTGCCCGCGCTGCGCCTCGACGATGTTCACCGCTCCGTTGGCGACGAAGAGATCGAGCCATCCGTCGTTGTCGTAGTCGAACCAGTCGGTGCCGAAGCCAGTGAACGCTGCCGTCGGCGCAGCGAGCCCGGCTTTGACACGCTCGTCGGTGAAGTTGGCATGCCCGTCGTTGACGTACAACGCGAATGTCTCGCCGACGATGTTCGTGACGAACAGATCCTCGTCACCGTCGAGATCGAAATCGCCTGACGCAACTCCCATGCTGCCTTCGGGGTTGCCCGCGGCGTTCAGCGCCGCGCCCGACAGCGGGCCGTCATCGACGAACGTACCATCGCGCTGATTGATCCAGAGCTGGTTCGGCGTGGCATCGTTTGCGACGTACAGATCGGGCCAGCCATCGCCGTTGTAATCGCCCATCGCGACGCCAAGGCCAGCGCCGTCGGCCTTGCTGATGCCGGCCGACTCGGTGACGTCCGTGAATCGACCGTTCCCCTCATTCCGGTACAGACGATCCGGCACCGGACGATACGTGCGCGGGCTGCAGTAGTCGCGAGCGCCGACCGCATCGGTGCACTGCTTGTTCCCGGCGATCGTGAAGTCCAGGTAATTCGCGACGAACAAATCGAGGTTTCCGTCGCGATCGTAGTCGATGAAGGCGGCGCTGGTGCTCCAGCGGGAATCGGTGAGCCCCGCCTCGCGCGTCACGTCGGTGAACGTTCCATCGCCGTTGTTGCGGAAGAGCGTGGTCGAGCCGAACGAGGTGACGAATAGATCGAGGTAGCCATCGTTGTTGTAATCGCCCGTTGCGACACCCATGCCATACGAGCGAAGGCCCACGCCAGCACGCTCGGTCACGTCGGTGAAGTGCAACGTCCGGCGTCCGTCAGCAGCGATCGTGAGATCGTTTCGAAACAACCGGCTCGTGGCCGGCTCCCCCGATTTCGAAGCGGCTCGATCGAGCGTTCCCCCTTGCACGAGGAACACGTCGAGGTCGCCATCATTGTCGTAGTCGAACAGCGCCACGCCCGCTCCCATCACTTCGGGCATGTAGTACTGCCCTGACGCGCCACTGATGTGTGTAAAGTTGAGACCCGAGGAGGCGGCGGATTCGACGAACAGCGGTCCTGCGCGCGAGGCGGAAGGCCTCGGGTCATCGAACCAAGAGGTCAGAGCACAGACGACGGTCGCCAGTGCGCACCAGCGCGGCGGATAGAGCATCCGCGTGTGGAGATAGTTTGATCTGCGGAGATCTGCGAACATCCGCGTCTTATTTTATGCGCGCGAGATCGCGCTCGATCGTTGCCGCGAGCTCCTGTTGGCCGTACTCCAGCGCGAGCTGCCGCGCTTCTTGCGCGCGCTTGATCCCCTCTTCCCGATGGCCGGCGCGAACGTGGGCGGCGGCGAGTGCGAAGAGGTACCGCGGCGTCTCGCTGTCGCGCGGCTGCGTCAGCTTTTCGAATTCGCCGATCGCTTCGCCGGTCCGGCCGAGCGCGACGAGCATTCGGCCGAGATTGAAGCGCGCGAGCCGGAATGTCGGCTGAGCCGCCACAGCCTTACGATACTCGCGGGCGGCGCCTTCGAAATCCTGCCGGCGCTCCAGCATCTGACCGAGATTGTTGTGCGCCTGCACGTGGGATGGCTCGATCGCAAGCGCTCGTCGATACGCTTCGGCGGCCTGCTCCCACTTTTCCTGCATCGCGAGCAGCACGCCGTAGTCGTAGTTCGCGTCCGCCAGGTTGCCTCCGAGCGCAACGAGCGCGCGATAGTGCTCTTCGGCCTTCGTCCAGTTTCGTTGGCCGCCGTAGAGTCGAATCAGGTTGGCGTGCGCCTGCGCGAGCGACGGGTCCCGCGCTACCGCGGCCTCGTGCGCCGCGATGGCGCCGCTCACATCGTCGCTGCCCGCGAGCTGTACGCCCCGCTGCAGATTCGCGGCGGCGTCGTCGCGAAGGGCCGTCACGCTCTGGCGGACCGGATCCTCCAGCGCCGGCCACCGCGCCCCGTAGGCCTCGTGTTTCGCAAACACGCGACGGGCATCGTCGGTGCGTCCAAGCGCGCGGTACGACATCGCCAGCGCGTAATATGCAGCACCGAATTCCGGGAACAACTCGACGGCGCGCTCGAAATGTTTTACGGCGCTTTCGTGACGTCCCTCGGCAGCATCGATTCGTCCCAGCCCGAGCTGCGCAGCCGGCTCGCTGCCCGCCTCTTTCACCAAGGCCTCGAACAATGTCCTGCTGTTGGCGCGATCGCCAGCCTCGAAGAGCGACTCGGCGAGCCTGATGCGTGCCGGAAGGTAGTCAGCGTTTTCGCTCAGCGCCTTTCGAAGCTGTTCGACTGCATCGGCATGTCGTGCGAGCCGCTGCAGCACGAGCGCATCCAGGTAATGCCATTCGAACGCCTTCGGCGCCAGCGCCTGCGCTCGCGCATAGGCCTGGTGGGCTGCCTCCCATTGCTCCCACGCATGAAGCGTTCGCGCGAGCCGGCCGACGGCATCGGCGTCGTCCGGCGCTGCGGAGGCCTGCTGATCGGCGCGCGTGATCGCCTCGCGGGCCGAAGGAGGATACGAATCCAGAGCCAGGCGAGGAAGAGGTGGAGGCTGCGGGGTTTGCGCGGGGAGGGAGGCGCCGAACAGAGCCAGGAGCGCCGTCACGACGGCAACTGGCATCGTTTGAATTCCAAAGGACATCAGAAGCCAGAAACGAACGAAGCTGGACCGACCCATATTCAGGATCGATCCAGCTTCTCGATTCTAACTTCTAACAGAGATCAGAACTGGAAGCGCACGCCAAACCCGATCTGACGTTCCGCATACGACCCACCGGCCTGGTTGGCAGCGGTAATCTGGCCAAAGGAGCTGCTCGTAATGTCTCCATTCGGGTTTCCGAACACCGGGTGGTTGAAGATGTTCGCCGCCTGAACCCGAGCCTCGAGCCGCCGCTGTCCTCCCAGGGGGAACGAGCGGAAAATCGAGAGATCGAGGTTGTACCCTCCCGGCCCGTAGAACTGGTTTCGCCGGACGTTGCCGAACGTAACCCCGGTCGGCTGTGAGAACTGCGAGGTGTCGAACCAGGTTCCGGACGAACCGATCTTTCCGGTTTTTGTGAACGACCCATTCAGATTCGCCGTCTGCAGGTTGCCCGGCGTGTTCAGCGAGGTGCCGCTCGCCGTCACGTGGAAGGGCGTGCCGCTGAAGGCTGCAAACACACCGTTGAGCTGCCAGTCGTTGAAAATCATCTTCAGGACGTTGTCGTACCCGCCCTGAGTCTGCCATGGCAACTGATACGCAAACCCAACCTGAAGGTTGTGCCTGCGATCGAAACCGGCATGGGCCCAGTTCTTGTACAACTCGGACGGCGTGTTGTACTGCAACGTCGCCCTGCCGTCGGCGTCATTCCCGGCCTCGTTCATCGACTCGCTCAACGTGTACGCGCCCCTGAACAAGAGACCGTGCGTGAACGGCTTGTTGAACGCGACCTGCAGCGAGTCGTATCGAGTCTTCAGGCGCTCACCCCACGAGTTGATGGCGATGGTCCGCCCGAGCGATGCATATGGGCGGCTCGCATTTCCGCCACCGAGCGTCAACGGCGCGTTGATGTCCAGAGCGGCGTATCCGTCGACACCCTTCGCGCCGACGTAGGCGATGTCGATCGACGAGTCGAATGGCAGACGGCGCTCGAACGCGACGTTCCAGGTGTGAATGTAGCCGCGATCGACGTTGCCAACTTCGGGCGTGTAGACCGCTGTTGCGCGATCGAGTGGTACCCGTCCCGAGCTCTGGTCCGGTCCAACGATGAGGGGGATGCCCTGTGCAAGCGTACGGTAGTCGAACGTCGGCGTCGGGAAGAACTCCGACGCGATGGTGATCGGGTAGTCGTTGTCGCCACGCACGGCGCGCGCCCAGGCCTGCGCG
This sequence comes from Acidobacteriota bacterium, assembly GCA_046727175.1. Classification (GTDB taxonomy): domain Bacteria; phylum Acidobacteriota; class Vicinamibacteria; order Vicinamibacterales; family 2-12-FULL-66-21; genus JBKPCD01. Next base: position 5,609 of record JBKPCD010000224.1, read on the forward strand.
TTGTAGGTAATGCCATACCCTGATCGGAGGACCGTCTTCTCGTTGAGCCGGTAGACGCCGCCGAGGCGCGGCGCGAAATTGTCCAGGCCCGTGCTCAACCCGTTGCTCTGCGGGTTCCCACCTCGTCCCGCGATGATGACCTCGAGGTTGGTGAGGTCGAGCCGATCGAGGCCACGTCCGTTCGCGCGCGCCATGATCGGGTAGTACTCCCACCGCAAGCCGAGATCGAGCGTCAGCTTCGGGTTGACGTTCCAGCGATCGCGGAAGTACAGCGCGTGCTGCCACTCGCGCGAGGTCATCACCTCGTTCTGGAAGCTCTTGCCAACGGTTCGAGGAAGACCCAGCAGGAACGACGCAAACGAGTTGTAGAAGTTGCGAGCCTGCCCGCCGTTGAGCGCCGTGGCGATCGCGTTGTCACCGTCGAACCGGAACCGACCGCGCGGATTGCCCGTCTCCGGCTGCCAGTGATCGAGATACAGGAAGTTCAGCGTATAGCCGCCGCGGAATTCGTGGCGCCCCTTCATCTTCGTGATGTTCGTAGCGAGCGAGTACGTCCGCTCGTCGCGGAAGATCGGGTTCCAGCCGTCACGATTGCCGAGCTCGCTGAACGTGGTGAAGCTGAACTGCGGGTAGCCGGCATATCGCTGGTCACCAATGCCCTGGTCGTTCGTGCCCGGGATGCGCAGCACGTCAAGACCGAAGTTGCCCGCCTGGAAGTCGGGGCCGTACACGTCCTGTTTCTGACGGGAGAACCCGAACGTCGTATCCATCAGAAGAGTGGGACTGAACGTCCACGTCTGACCGGCCGTAGCCTGCCAAACCTTCGTGAAGCCGCCGTCGCCATCGGCGTTCGGATCCGGCCCGAGGTAGTTCGTCAGATCGTCGACGGTCGCGTTCATGTGGCTGAACTTGCCCCAGATCTGGTGCGACGAGGTCCGGTTGAAGTTCATCTTGAAGTCGTAGTTGTCACGGTCGACGTGACGCGTTTCGTCGCGCCGATAGTTCTCGGTCAAACCGCCGACGCCGATACCGGTCGTGTTGGGCAGCGGGAAGAGCGCCAGGGCTCTGAGCGCGATCGGATCGAACCGGTCTGCGGGGATCTGATTGTTCGGAAATGGCTGCCGGCCGACTCCATTCGCGCCCCCCGTCGCCGGGTCGTAGATGATCTGCTGAGCGGGGTTCGTGGCGCTGACGACAGCCTTACTGAAGTCGCCCCTGCGAAGCGCTTCGTCAGGAACGTTGAAGAAGGTAAACAGGCTCTGCGTGCGCTTGTAGCCCTCGAACGAGCCGAAGAAGAACAGCCGGTTCTGCTTGATCGGCCCGCCGACCGTTCCGCCGTAGGTATTGGCGTTGATCGGGAGTTTTTCGGGTTTGACGCCCGAGCCGAAGTAGTACGGCGTCGCGTTCAACTTGTCATCGCCGTGGAACTCGAACCCGGAGCCGCGGAACTGGTTCGTGCCCGACTTGGTGATGACCGTGACCGCCGCTCCTCCAGCCATGCCCTGCTCGGCGTCGAAGCTGCTCGTCGACATGTTGACCGTGTCGACGGTCTCCGCCGGGGAGACGTACATCAGGTGGTTCGGGAGCCAGATGTTCATGTTCGTCGCGCCGTCGGTGCGGGTCGAATTCTGGGTGTTCGGCTGCCCGTTGACGTTCGTCGCCAGCGAGCGCGCCGGCGTGTCCGTCTCGGCGTTTCCGAACGCCATTGGCGTCGTGCCCGGAACCAGGTTCATCAGCGCCTGGTAGTTCCGGAACCGGTTCAGCGGCAGGCTGGTGATTTCCTGCGACTTCAACTCGGTCGACACGTCCGCCTTGTCCGTCTGCAGCAACTGCGCTTCCGAGGTGACGGTCACCGATTCGGTGACCGTTCCGACTTCGAGCGTCATATCCACGCGCGCGATCTGCCCGATTGACACAGGCACGCGGGCGCGGATGCCCTGCCGGAACCCCGACAACTGAACCTTGACGTCGTACTCGCCGGGCAGCACGTTCACCAGACTGTAGTTGCCCTCGGCGTTGGTGACCGTTTCGCGAATGAGATTGGTCTCTCTCCCGACAATCGTGACGGTCGCGCCGGGCGCGGCGCTGCCCTGTGCGTCCTTGACGACGCCAACGATGCTGCCGTAGAGCTCTTGGGCGTGTGCTGGTAGAGCCGACAGGATGATCGCGGATGCGACGGCGATCGCAGTCAGTCGCTGTCGCTTCAACAGACACCGGATAGGCTTGCTCACAGATTCCTCCCTCCTCCAAAAGAAACTGAGTGCAGCTAGAGTTGACCGAACGGTGCCAGTAGCGTTGCCCTCCTCCTTTCTGCGCCTGCCGATGAGCCGTGATCCCGGCGAGAGTACGGATCGAATGGCAGTCAGCGCGAGGTACAGCGCTACCGCCTAGAAAAACAGTGTCGTGCGAAGGGACGCTAACATATTGATACTACCTGAGGCAAGGGATGTGGAGGGCGGTCGGGGGGGACGGACCCGGCTGGTGGCCGGTTCAAATAATCGAGAATCGGGCGACTCAGATGAAGGCCGGACGTGCCGGGCCGGACGCCGGTTCTTGCAGGCAGGGGACGCCGCGGACCGGTCGGAACTCGTCCGACCGGTCCACGGTTTGAGAGCACAAGGTCAGAACTGGACGCGGAGTCCAATCTGCACGCGTCTCGGTCCCGGCGTGTTCGTCGTGCCAGGCGTTCCCGCCCAGCCTGGGTCGTACGAGCTCGGCGTGAACTGCATGAAGTTGTTCGCCGTAAACGTCGTCACTGGCGCTCCCCAGTTCGGGTGGTTGAAGACATTGAACGCCTCGATGCGGATCTCGGGACGAACCTGCCCGATCTGGAACGATTTGAAGAGCGACAGGTCCGTGTTCCACACCGGCGGCCGGCGGAAGCGGTTGCGGCCGCTGTTGCCGAATCCCTCGACCCCGACGCCCGTCGGCTGCGAGAAGATTTCCACCGGATAGTACGGTTCGGTGCTCGATCCCACGGAGCCCTGCGGTTTTGGATCGCCGCTCACGTTGATGAAGATCGAGCCGCACCCCGGGCAGTTCAGCGCTGTGTTCGATCCGTCGATCGAATACGGCGTGCCGGAGAACGCCGCGAAGATCGTGTTGAGCTGCCAGCCCTGCACCACGTGCGCGACCGGGCCGGTGGCGTTCTTCATGAACGGCAGATCGTAGATGACGCCCACCTGGAAGATGTGCGTGCGATCGAAGCCTGACAACGCGAAGTTCTGGTCGTACATCAGCGGCGTGTTCCAGGTGAGACCCACCCAGCCGTCTTCGTCCGCCATGTCCTTCGCCCGGCTCAGCGTGTAGGCGCCCTTGAGCGCGAGGCCGTTCTTGAACGGCCGGTTCAGCCCGACCTGCAGCGCGTGATAGCGCGCCTTGGTGCGTGCCGCCCAGTCGTTGATGGCGGTCGTTCCGGCCACCGCGAAGTACTGCCGCGACGCGTTGCCGAGGCCCGGTACGCCGTAATTGAGATTCAGGTCTGCGTAGCCGCCGTCGGTGCGCGTCCCGACGTAGGCGATCTCCGCCGAGATGTCCCACGGGAGCCGGTACTCGTAGGCGGCGTTCCATTGCTGGATCACCGCGCGGTCGACGTCGTTCGGATTCGGCGATCGCATGAACACGCCCTGCGGCAGCGTCACTCGGCCCGAACTGATGTCTGGCACCGGCACCGGCGGGATGCCGGTCGCCAGCGTTGTCTGATAGAAGAACGTGTCGGCCGACGCGTTGAAGTTGATGTCCTGCGGGAACGAGCCGCGCATTGGACGCGACCACGGCAGCGGGTTGATCGTGCGGCCGTAGCCGGCGCGGAACACCGCGTTGTCGGTGAGCCTGTAGGCCGCACCGACGCGGGGCGCGAAATACACGCTCTTCATCTTGATCCCCACGTCGTCGGGCACGCCACCGAGGCCGCCGATCAACACGGTGTACGTGTTGTAGTCGAGGCGCTCGAGGCCCCGGTTCGCGCGGTGCATCAGCGGATAGAACTCCGTGCGGAGGCCGAGACTGAGCGTCAGCTTCGGGTTGACGTTCCAGCGGTCGCGGATGTAGACGGCGCTCTGCCACTCGCGACCCGTCTGATCTTCCGTCTGCACGTCTTTCGCGTACGAAGACGGAAGGCCGAGCATGAACCCGGCGAACTGGTTTCAGGCGAGCGAGGTGTAGCCGCTCGCGCCGGTCGTGTCGCCGCTGAACCCGAAGCCGCCTTTCAGACCATACGTGCCGAACTCGGCCTGCCGGTGCGTCAGCTCGAGGCGGACGATGTCGACGCCCAGACGGACGTCGTGCTGCGCGAACGCCTTCGTCAGCGCGGAGCTGAAGGTGTAGGTGCGCTCGTCGCGGTAAAGCGGCATCCAGTTGGGCGTGCCGCCGATCGTGTACCCGCCCGGTTGATCGCCGACCTGGAACGTCGGCATCCCGCTCGCGCGGATGTCGTTCGGGTCGTTGACGCCGGGGATGCCGAGATCGATGCCGATGTTCTTGCCGAAGTCGGGCCCGGTCACGTGCTGCTTCTGGATGTCGAGGCCGAAGCTGCCGTCCAGGACCATCGAGTGGCCGAGCGTCCACGTGTGCCCGACCGTGCCGACGTAGACGCGCGTGTGTCCAAGGCTCCCGTTATCGAAGCCGAGGATGTAGTTGTCGGTGACGTTCGCGTTCAGGAGGGCGAACTTGCCCCAGATCTGATGTGCCGCCGTCCGCTGGTACGTGAACTTCGTGTCGTAGTTGTCGCGATCGACCATCACCGTCCGGGGCGTCGAGTAATCGTCGGCGACCTGGTTCGAGTTCAAATCGCTGCTCGTGTTCGGCAGCGGGTAGTACGCCAGGGTCGCCTTTGCGATCGGGCTGATCAAGTTGGACGGAATGATGAAGTTCGGAAACACGTCGCGGCCCGTTCCTCCAGTCCCGGTGAACGGGTTGTATAGCTGGAACTTCGATCCGTATGCGGCCGCCACCTCCGAAAAGTCACCCGCGCGCATCTGGCCGTCGGCACACCAAACTGCTGATTGAAGCCGCGACGATCGCGCAGATGCTCCCACGAGCCGAAGTAGAAGAATTTGTTCCGGACGATCGGTCCGCCGACGGTGGCGCCGTAGATGTTGTGCGACAGCGGAGACTTCGGCAGGTCGTTGGCATTATTGAAGAGTGAGTTCGAGTTGAGCTGCTCACCGTTGTAGAACTCGAACGCCGAGCCTCTCAGCTCGTTCGTCCCCGACTTCGTGATGACGGTCGTCGCGGCACCGCCGGCCATCCCGAGATCCGCGTCGAAGTTGTTGGTCGCGATGTTCACCGTCTCGATCGATTCGGCGGGCTGGACGTACCCGACATGGTGCGGCAGCCAGATATTCACCGATACCGCGCCGTCGATGCGGGTCGCGTTGCTGTTCGGCTGTGTTCCGTTGACCCACGTGCGAAGCGAACGACCAGGCGTGTCGATCTCGGCGTTCTGGAACTGTGCCGGTGTGGCACCCGGCACGAGATTGATCAGCGCCTGGTAGTTCCGGTACTGGTTCAGCGGCAGGTTGACGATCTCTTTCGACGTCAGCTCGGTGTGGACGTCCGCTTTGTCGGTCTGCAGCAGCGCGGACTCGCCGGTGACTTCGATGACCTCGGACACGGTGCCGACGGTCAGCGTGATGTTGATGCGGACGAGGCTACCGGCGGTGACCGGAATCGCCCCCTGACGGAATTCGCGGAATCCCGTCAGCGTCGCCGTGAGATCGTACGTGCCGGGCAGCAGGTTCCGGAATGTGTACGATCCATCGGCGTCGCTCGTGACTTCCACCTTGTTCCCAGTCCCAGTGTTGACGGCAACGAGCACGACGCCGGGCGTGAGTGCGCCTTGCGCGTCCGTTACTGTACCGACGATCGAACCATAGAGGGCTTGCGCAGGCGCCGCAGTGGGTACGAGCGCCAAGGCGATGAGTGTGACTGCTCCGAGAAGATGAACGCGCCACGAACCGATGATTAGAGATGAAACCCCCCGAGTAGAAACGTTCACTGGTCCCTCCCTCCCTTAAACCACTTTCAGGCAGTTTCAGATGAAGATCGCCAGGTAGCGGCAGCGGTGGGTGCCGATTCCTCTCCTTGGTGAGGCCCCGACGGCGCTCATCCTGGCGAGAATTCGGTCGACTGTTCGAGTCAGCTCAGCAGAAAAACGCGAAAAAAAACAGTCGATCTCGCACGCTAGCACATCGAAACTGGGGCGAACAAGATCCTTGTCGATGCGGGATTGCGCGCATGCGACTGCGCGGAGCGAGGAGGAGAACGCGGAACAATCAGAGTGACCGTTCCTCGACCTGTGCTAGCGTCCCGACCATGCGGCATACCGCCCGCACGTTCGTGTTACTGCTGCTGGCCGTCGCCCACGCCGGTGCGCAGCAGCCTCTCGATCGGCTGACGATCATCGCTCCGGCAGCGCCGGGCGGAGGCTGGGACCAGACGGCCAGAGTGATGGCCCACGTGCTCGAGTCCGAAGGCCTTGTACGCGTCGTGCAGGTCGAGAACATTCCGGGAGCCGCCGGCACCATCGGCCTCGTGCAGTTCGTCAAGAGCCACGCGGGCGACGATCGCGCCCTTCTCGTGACCGGGCTCGTCATGGTCGGCGCGATCGTCTTCAACGCTTCTCCGGCATCGCTCTCCCGCACCACGCCGGTTGCGCGTCTCACCGGTGACTACGAAGTGCTCGCCGTACCTGCATCCTCACCAATTCGCGACGTTCGCGATCTGGCTGATCGTTTTCGCGCGAATCCTGCGACTGTCTCGTGGGGCGGCGGATCGGCGGGCGGCACCGATCACATCCTGGCGGGGCTCATCGCGAACGCGGCAGGTGTCGATCCGCGGCGTGTGAACTACATCGCGTTTGCCGGCGGAGGCGAGGCGCTCGCAGCGGTGCTCGGCGGACAGGTCACGGTCGCGATCAGCGGCTACAGCGAGTTCGCGCCGCATATCGAATCAGGACGGCTGCGAGCACTCGCCGTATCGTCGCCGTCGGCTTTGCCAGGGATCAACGCGCGGCCGCTTCGCGACTATGGCCTCGATGTCTCGCTCGCAAACTGGCGCGCCGTCGTCGCCCCACCGGGCATCAGCGAGGATGCGCAGCGGCAACTCGCGGAGGTGATGGGACGAATGACGCGTACCGTTGAGTGGCATCGCGCGCTGCGCGATCGCGGATGGACGGACCTCTTCGCAAGCGGTCCTGAATTCGTCCGTTTTCTCGATGGCGAGCGGGTGCGCGTCGCGCGCATCGCACGCGATCTGCGGCGAACGCAAACGTCCGAACACTCTGGGTCCGCTCGCCTGTTTCCAAATCTCGTTCTGGGTGGATTCGTCGCGATCGTGATCGCGCTGGTGTGTCGTGTCCGACTGCAAACTAACTGGAGGGCCCGGCAAGAGCCAGACACCGCAGGCACGACACGCTGGCGATCGCTCGGCCTGATCACTGTCGGTCTGGTCTCGTACGTTGCATTACTTCGCGCCGCCGGGTTCATCGTCGCCTCGACGGCCTTGTTCTTCCTCGTCAGCGTGGCGCTCGACGATCGACACCGTGTTCGAGACCTGGGGATTGCGCTCGGGTTCTCGATCGTGGCGTATGCCGCGTTCACGAACGGTCTGCACCTATCGTTACCCGCAGGCTGGTTCGGCCCATGGGGTCGCTGAGCGCGCTGGGAGCGGGTTTTGCCGCGGCGCTCACGGCGCGCAACCTGCTGTGGGGATTCGCAGGCGTCACGCTAGGGACGCTCGTGGGCGTCCTGCCCGGCATTGGGCCGGCACTGACAGTCGCGTTGCTGCTGCCGGCAACCTTCGCGCTGGATCCAACCCCGGCGTTCATCATGTTCGCCGGCATCTATTACGGCGCGATGTACGGCGGATCGACGACCGCGATCCTTCTGAATACTCCAGGCGAGAGCGCGTCGGTGATGTCGTCGGTCGAAGGCTTTCAGATGGCGCGCGCCGGACGCGGGGGCGCGGCGCTTGCGACTGCCGCAATCGGCTCGTTCGTCGCAGGCACGCTCGCAACAGGCGCGCTCACCGTGTGTGCGCCGGCGCTGGTGGATCTGGCGCTGCGATTCGGACCCGCGGAGTATTTCGCGCTTGCCGTGCTCGCGTTCCTGGCGGTGTCAACCGTGCTCGGCGAATCCCTCCTGCGCGGCCTGGCAAGCCTGTTCTTCGGTCTGCTGCTCGCAACCATCGGCATCGACCCGCTGACCGGCGAGGCGCGTTTCACGTTCGGCGTCCCTGAGTTGCTCGACGGGATCGACGCGGTCATCGTGGTGATTGCGTTGTTCGCCGTCGGCGAAGTCCTCGATGCCGTTGCACGAGGCGATGGCCAGCACGACGAGATCCTGCCTGTTGTCGGCTCGCTCTGGATGACGCGTGCCGAATGGAAGCGGTCGTGGAAGCCCTGGCTTCGCGGCACGATCATCGGTTTTCCGCTCGGCGCCGTGCCGGCGGGCGGCGCCGAGATTCCGACGCTGCTCTCGTACTCGCTGGAGAGACGACTCACACGGTACCCCGACGAGTTCGGACGCGGCGCCATCGAAGGGGTTGCCGGACCGGAGGCCGCGAACAACGCGTCGGCAGCGGGAACGCTCGTTCCGCTGCTCACGCTCGGACTACCGACATCTGCGACGGCGGCCGTGCTGCTCGCCGCGTTCCAGCAATACGGGCTGCAGCCAGGACCGCTGCTGTTCCAGCACGAGCCGCAGCTCGTCTGGACCCTGATCGCGAGCCTGTATGTCGGTAACGCGATGCTGCTATTGCTCAACTTGCCGCTCGTCGGCCTCTGGGTGCGGCTGCTGATGATCCCGCGACGGCTGTTGTACGCGGGCATCCTCGTTCTCGCGAGTCTCGGCGCGTACAGCGTCAATCGATCGGTCCTCGACGTGGGCGTGACCTATCTGATTGGCGGCGTCGGTCTCGCAATGCGGAGAATGTCGATGCCGCTTGCGCCGGCGGTCATCGCGCTGATTCTTGGTCCGCTCGCTGAGCAGCAGTTTCGACGTGCCGTGGCAATCGGCGGACCTGCCATCTTCTTCGCGCGCCCGATTTCGGCCGGGCTACTGATCTCGGCGGTTTTGGTCGTTGTCGTTCCATTCGTGCGAAAGTGGATCTCTGACGCCCCGAGCGCGGAGCTTTAGCTCCGCGACGACCGATCGGAGAACCCCGATCTCTCGGGTGCTCTGAACGTTTACGCGGAGCTGAAGCTCCGCGCTCCTGACGATCAAAAGCCGATGGCAGCGTACAGCCCCGCCCCTGCGATTCCTCCGAGAATCGGAGCGACCACCGGAATCCAGGCGTAGCTCCACCCTGAATCCCCCTTCCCCGCAATTGGCAGGACCGCGTGCGCCAGCCGCGGCCCGAGGTCGCGTGCCGGATTGATCGCGTAACCGGTCGGCCCGCCGAGCGAAACGCCGATTCCCAGCACGAGGATGCCGACGAGCAGCGGCTGGAGCCCCCGACTGAACACGACTGACAGATCAACGTCGCCCGGACGTATCAAGGTCTGCGCGTTGGCCGCGATTGCGAGAATGCCAAACATCAACACCGCGGTGCCGATGATTTCCGTCGCCACGTTCGCAGCCGGACTATGGATCGCCGGTCCGGTCGCGAACACCCCGAGCTTCGCGTCGCGGTCCGCGGTCAGTTCCCAGTGCGGCCAGTACGCAACCCAGACGAGGACGGCGCCGGCGAACGCGCCGGCGAGTTGGGCGACGATGTACGCCGGCACGCTGGTCCACGGGAAGCTGCCGATGACGGCAAGACCGATCGTCACCGCCGGGTTGAGATGAGCGCCGCTGATCCGCCCGACCGCATAGACGGCGACCGACACCGCGACACCCCACCCCACCGTGATCACAATCCACCCCGAATTCTGTCCCTTGGAGCGGGCGAGAAGAACGTTGGCGACCACCCCGTCGCCGAGGAGGACCAGGATCATCGTGCCGATCACTTCTGCAAGGAACGTCTGCATGCGTAGCTCCCAGAAAGAGGGTCAGCGTCTCGAGCTGAGCGAGAACGATGTCGGCGGCACATTAACCGAATTCTCACCGTTCGTGCACGGTTCGCTCATGCGTCCCGGCAACAGCTCCGATACATTTCGCTCGGTTGGAATCACCTATGTCCACTGACAGGCACGGAAACTGCGGTCACCAAAGCGGCTCGCACGTCAAGGAATACCCGTTCATGATCTGTCGATTCGCTCTCGTTGCGACCGTTCTGACGGTCGCCGGACTCCGGTATCCAGTCGCAGCCCACGGTCAGAGCGACCCGAGCAGGCCGCTGAACAAAGACGGCCTGATGGCCGTTCTCGTCAACGACAACCGACGGCCGGCAGGCTCCATCGAGAACAACCGTCTTCGGCTCGAACTCCGGGCGGGCGTTGGTTTGTGGCGTCCTGATGGAGAACGTGGTCCAGCGATCGAGATCGAAGCGTTTGGCGCAGGCGGCGGACCGCTGCAGGTGCCGGCTCCGCTGATTCGAGTGCCTGAAGGCACCGAGGTGCTGGCGACGATTCGCAACGATCTCGACGTCGCGATGGCGGTTCAAGGCCTTTGCGCGCGCGACGGCACGGTATGCGCCCCTGTTCAGGTGCCACCCTCGAGCAGTCGCGATGTGCGTTTCACGCTCGCGCGCGCAGGGACGTATCACTACTGGGCGACGACAACCGGGATGCCGCTTGCGTTTCGCGCTGTCGACGACACGCAGCTCTCCGGTGCGCTGATCGTCGATCCCTTGGGGACCGATCCGGACCTGGATCGCGTCTTTGTCGTCACCGATTGGACCAGCCTCACGCGGGGGCAACTGCGTGAGCTCGCGAACGCGGACGATCCAGGGCCCCTCTTTCTCGCAATGAACCCGCAGTTCACGTTCACGATCAACGGTCTATCGTGGCCGGCGACGGAGCGTCTGACGTACCGCATGGGCGAAACCGTTCGCTGGCGCATCGTGAACCTGAGCTCTCAGGCACACCCGATGCACTTGCACGGTTTCTACTACGAAGTGGGAAGTCTTGGAGACGGGTTACAGGACGCGCCGTTTGGTGATGGCCAACGTCCGCGCGTGGTTACCCAACTGCTCTCGCCGGGTGCGACGATGAGAATGCTGTGGCAGCCGGAACGCGCGGGCAACTGGATCCTCCACTGTCACGTCGCGGAGCACATCTCGCCAGAGCGCCGCTTGAGCCACCGGTCATCATCGGCGACACACGATGGATTGAGTGGTGAGGCGCAGGCTTACGCAAACCCGGGCGCGCCGGCGAGCGCTGCATCACGTGAGTGGCACGACGGCAATCACCAGAGCGATCCGTCCGCCGGAATGGCGGGCCTCGTGCTGGGCATCACGATTCTCGGATCGGAGCCGACGTCGGCGTCGACCCCTTCGGTTCCGACGCGCAAGATCGTGCTCGTCATGCAGACCGAGCCGAATCGCTACGGATCCGTGCCCGCATACGGCTTCGCGCTTGCCGACGGCGAGGACACGCCTCCAGTGAATAAGGTGTCCGTACCGGGACCGGCGCTGGTCCTTCGACGAGGTGAGCCCGTCGAGCTCTCGCTGGTCAACCGATTGCCCGAACCCACCGCGATTCACTGGCATGGAATGGAACTGGAGAGTTACTACGACGGTGTTCACGGCTGGAGCGGATCCGCCGGGCGCGTGACACCGCTCATCGAGCCCGGTCGATCATTCACGGTACGGTTCACTCCGCCTCGCAGTGGGACGTTCATCTACCACACCCACATGCACGACGACCATCAGCTGACTTCGGGGATGTACGGCGCGCTGCTCGTTCTCGAGCCGGGCGAAACGTACGACCCTGCGCTGGACCACGTCGTCGTGATCGCGCGTGGTGGTCCCGGGCGCGATGCGCCGACGATCCTGAACGGCGCGCGCGCGCCGCACTTCACGTTGAAGTCAGGTCAGGCGCATCGATTCCGCTTCATCAACATCACATCCGACGATATTTTCGTCGTGTCTGTCGGAACATCGGACGGACCAGTAAGCTGGCGACCGCTGACGAAGGACGGAGCGCCCGTCTCTAGCGATCAGTCCATCGCCCGGGCAGCGAAGCAGATCATCGCTGTCGGTGAGACCTACGACTTCGAATACCAGGCGCCGCAAGGGCGACGGTTGCTGTGGATGGACGTCCGGTCGCAAACGGGGCACTGGCAGGTGCAGGGGCGGGTGGACGTCAAGTGACCGTGCGGTGCCTGTGCCTCGTACCTCTTGCCTGGTGCCTGGAGCTCGCGCCTGTTACCTCGTCAAGCGTGGTCTGTCCTTGAAAGCGTCCACGCTCGTCCGCCGCAATCGCGGCCACCTCAATAACCCAGGAAACTTGGGCCTCTGACGCTGGCAGGGGCTTTGCGCATATCAGGGTCAGGGGTGTTCCCATGAGGTTCACCAGATCCATTGTTCCAGCAACAGTCGTAGCTGCTCTGATGTTACCGATTCCCGCGCTGGCGGATCGCCACGACCGGCAGCACAACGATAGCCAGCGGCGCGCTGCGGCCGATCAATCCGTTTCCGTCCAACATGCGGTTCCGCGCGCAGTTCCGCCGCACCAGGTCGTACCAGCCCCGCGGACGGTGGTAGGTGCGCCTCGTTATCAACGGCCGTACGCGCCTCGATACTCGAGTCCGGTCATCGTGGCGCCGCGGGTCGTGATCCCGCGTGTCTACGCGTACCGGCCTTACGTCTTTCGACCCCGTTTCAGCCTTGGATTCGGGGTGTTCGTCGGCTATCCAGTCCCGTACACGTACGCTTATCCCTATAGCGCACCGATTTACGGTTACCCGTACCCGGCCGGAATCGGAGTGGTGCCGGGACCAACGACCTACGGCGGTGTGAGTCTGGACATCGTTCCGACGGACGCAGCCGTCTACGTGGACGGCACGTACGCGGGCATCGTCAGCGACTTCGACGGAACGCGTCAGCCGCTGACGCTCGTAGCGGGGATGCACCGTATCGAAGTCGACGCGGCAGGGTTCCAGCCCTTGATATTCGATGTGATGGTGCAACCCGGCCAGGTGATTCCGTACCGCGGGGACTTGCCGCCGGCGTATTGACGACGTGAGTCAGCCCCCCGGCACGGCGGGCCTCGAGCCAAGAGGTCTTCAGCCGAGAGCCGATTTAAGTTGTGGCAACGGGCGCTTCATTCCACGCGGACGAAGCGCCCGTTTCTTGTGCACGCCTTCCGGAATGTGCCGGTGTGCTGACGTTTGTCTTGCTTCGACGGGACATCTTCAGTAAGTCGCGTGCACGATCTCGGGTGAAAGGCCCAAAAACAGCGGTCCCGCCGAAGGCAGGGTTTTTGCCATAGACCTTGCTGCTCGGCTCGGCACAAAGACTTCCCAGGACCGCATGTGCCCTGGCTAGCCCGTTCGGTCCTTCCCCGAGGCAGAACGTCGCCGGGTCGAGCGTTTCGACTCGCCTGAACTATCCGGTTCCTCCGGGCGGGCTTGCTGGCTCCCTCACACGCCCGTTATCCCCTTTTGATGTAGTAGAATCCGCGTCCCAATCGAGCAGGCCCTTCGACTCGCTGAAGTCTGTGCTCGCTCAGGACGGGCCCGTCGACTTGCGTGAACTGTCCGTTTGCTCAGGACAGGGCGTACCAGAGGCGAGCAAGTGACGTTGTGGGGGGCACTCTATTCGGTCCCTCGGAGGACAGATGCGGCTCCACCGCGTACTTCTGGCGTCATGTCTGGGTATTCTTGCTGCCGGATCGCTCTTGACGGCACAGAACACACCTGCACAGCGAAGGTTCGGCGTCGTCTCTGCGACATCCCGGAACCGGGCTGCCCTCAGAGAGTGGGACGCCAGCATCGACGCGATGCTGAGGACAGGCGAGCTGGCGCTCCGTCGTGTCCGCGAGGACACGTTGATCGGCAACCGGACCCACGAGCGCTACGACCAGTACGTCAACGGCGTCCGCATCGTCGGCGGCGACGTCAGCCGGCAGTTCTCCAACCGTTTGTCGGAGTCGATTTTCGGTCACATCTACGACGTGTCAGCGGTCGAGACACAACCGGCGCTGTCCGAGGACGATGCGCGCTCGCGGTTTGCGGCCCTGGCCAATCGCGAGGTTCCTCGCGACCGCAGGATCGAGCTGGTTGTCCTCCCCACAGACGACGGCCGCTACGAGCTCAGCTACGTCACCCACGTCTGGATCAACCGGCGCTGGATGCAGACCTTCATCGATGCGCACGATGGTCACGTCGTGCTGCAGTACAACGATCTTCATACGCAGTCTGCCGTCGGGACTGGCACGGGCGTGCTCGGTGATCAGAAGAAGATTAGCGCGCGTTCCGCGTCGGGCCGTTACCTGGCAGACGATACGCTTCGTCCACCCACGCTAATTACGTATGACATGCAGGGCGACTGGCCTCGAACCGATGCGTACTTGTTCGGATTCTACGTGCCGAGCACGAACGACATCGCAAGCGACAACGACAACGCCTGGGCCGATACCGCCAACGTGGATGCACACGTGTATCTCGGATGGACGTACGACTATTATTTCACGCGGCTCGGTCGTCGGGGACTCGACGACAACAATGCACCGATTCTCGGAATCAGCCACCCTGCGCGGCGCAGTGAATACGCCACGCTGCCTATCGACGTCATCGACGACTATCTTCTCAATGCATTCTGGTGTCCCGGGTGCGGACCTGCGGGACGAGGTGCGATGGTGTTCGGGGATGGCGCGCCACCCAACATACGATTCGGCGGACAGATCTTCGATTTCTTTGCCGGCGCTCTCGACATCGTCGCGCACGAATTGACCCACGCCGTGACGGACTATTCGTCTCACCTCGTGTATCGAAACGAATCCGGCGCGCTCAACGAGGCTTTTTCTGACATTATCGGGACCAGCGTCGAGTTCCGCTACCAGACACCAGGATCAGGACTACGGCAAGCCGATTACCTCGTTGGAGAGGACATCATAAGACCCGGCGGCAACCGATCCATGGCCGATCCGGCCAGCTTCGGCGATCCCGACCATTACTCGCGCCGCTACACGGGGACCGAGGACAATGGCGGCGTCCACATCAACTCGGGCATCGCCAATCACGCCTTCTATCTCGCGATTGAAGGTGGCGTGAACCGGACATCCGGGCTGCGCGTGACCGGAGTCGGCGCGGCGAGCCGCGAGCAGATCGAGAAAGTCTTCTATCGAGCCTTCGCGCTGATGCTGCCGTCGATGGCGGCGTTCTCGACGGCGCGCGCCGCGACAATCCAGGCCGCGCGAGATCTCTACGGCGCCAATAGCGCAGCCGAACGAGCCGTAACGGAGGCATGGACCGCCGTCGGCGTGAATTGAGAGGCGACATGCGCGCGCGCCGAGTTCTCGTCGTGGTTACGATTGGCATCTCGATCAGCGTGTCGCGGGCGTTCGGCGACGATCAGACGACGCAGAAGCCGCCGGCTCCCCGCCCGACGCCGGCCTCTTCAGGTAATCACATGTGGCCGAGCCGCGCGTACATCGCCGTCGACGGCGGGTATCAGGTCCACTCGCTGACCTTCAGCGAGACGCACCACGAAACAGTGTTCGCCGAGGATTCGACCTGGTCCGCGAATTATCGGGTCAAGAACGGAGTACGTTACGAAGTGGGCGGCGGTATCCGCGTCTGGCGAAATCTCCTCGGCGCGGTGACCTACTCCTTCTATGAGGATACGAACCCGGCCGCGCTTTCGGCAGCAGTACCGCATCCATTTCGATTCAGCGATCCTCGCAGCATTTCGGCGGAGTCCTCTCCCTTACGCCAGAGCGAACAGGCCATTCACGTCAGCGCCGCGTGGATGACACCCGTGACGAGGCATCTGGAGCTTGGATTCTTCGGCGGTCCATCCGTCTTTCGCGTCAAGCGCAGCCTGGTCGATGAGATACTCTACACAGACACCTACCCTTACGACACGATCACCTTCACTCGCGCCGCGTCGGGCGATGCGTCCAAGGCGCAGATTGGAGGGCACGCCGGCGTGGACGCGACGTGGCTGTTCACGCGCCGATTCGGTATCGGCGGGGCCGTCCGTTACACGACGGCTACCGTCGATCTCGCGACACCGGCCGGCGGCTCTTTGTCGCTGAAAGTCGGCGGATTCCAGGCGGGAGCAGGCTTGCGCCTGAGACTCGGCGAGGCCAGGACGCCCCGCGGCGCACCGGGCACACCGGGCAGAAACCCGCGCTCGCCACAACCGCTCCCGGCGCCGCCCGGGACGGACGTCCCGCGCACGACGGCGTTGACCGCCGTGACGCTCGACGCGACTCCCGTCTACATCTCGGCGGCCGTGCGACGCACGCCGTTGAAGGAGCTGCCCGCGAACACGCGCGTTCGCGTGTTGAGCCAGAAGGGCGAGTGGACGCAGATCGAGTTCGACGACAAACAGTGGGGGCGCCGGGTAGGATACGTCCAGACGAAACACCTCCGTCTCGAAAAGGGCCCCCAGGGTGCGTAGTGTGCGCGCTGGGGTGCCACATCGGGAGGTGACGAATAAACACGCCATGACGACACTCGCGTCGGCTCGATCTCGATACCCTTCGTGGATCTTCGGCACCACCGCGCTATCGTCGCTGGTCCTCCTGTTTTTTCCCGCCCTCATGCGCGGCCGGACCGAGGGGCTGCTGCACCCGCAGGGCTTCTGCTACGTGTGGGATTCGCAGCTGATTTTCTGGCACGTCAGCATGGACGCGGCAATCGGTCTTGCGTTCACTGCCATTTCCGCGGCGCTCGCGTTCTTCGTGTGGAAGGGGCGGCGTCTGATCCCGTTCCACTGGATGTTCCTCGCGTTCGGCCTCTTCATCCTGGCCTGCGGGGCCACCCATTTCATGAACGTCTGGACGCTGTGGCGCGCCGATTTCTGGGCGTCTGCCGCGCTCAAAATCGTGACCGCCGTCGCCTCCGTTGCAACGGCGGTGGCGTTGCCTCCGGCCGTCGCGCAGGCGCTGGCGCTGGTGGAGGCTGCGCGGAAATCCGACCAGCGACGCATCGAGCTCGCCACCGCGCGCTCGCAGCTCGATGACGCGCGCGTGGAGCTTGCGAAGCTCAATCTGCTGAAACGGGACGAAGACGAGCGCCGGCAGCTGCTCAAACGCGAACGCGAGGCGCGAACGCGCGCCGAGCGGGCGAGCCGCGCGAAAGACGAGTTCCTTGCCAATCTCTCGCACGAGCTCCGTACGCCCGCAAACGCGATTGTCGGGTGGGCACACATGCTCCAAAGCGGCCGGCTGACTGATCCCGACATGATCAAGAAGGCAGCGAATTCTATTTACCGGAACGCCCAACTGCAGGCGCGGCTCGTCGATGACCTGCTCGATCTCTCACGTTCGGTGGTCGGCACGCTCAAGCTCGAACGCAGCCCTGTCGACATACGGTCGATCGTGCAGCAGGCTGCCGAGACCGTCGCCCACACAGCCCATTCGCGGCAGGTCACAATCGAGTTGGATCTTCCTTCCGAGCCTGTGACCGTCGACGGAGACGCCGGGCGGCTGCAACAGATCGCCTGGAATCTCCTGTCGAACGCGGTGAAGTTCACGCCAGCGGACGGCCACGTCTACGCGCGCGTCTCGTCGAAAGGAACGGAGGCGCTGGTCGCCATCGCCGACACTGGAATCGGCATCGCACCGGAGTTCCTGCCGCACATTTTCGATCGATTTACCCAGGCCGACGGCACGACAACGCGCTCGGCCGGAGGCCTGGGCATCGGCCTCGCAATCGTTCAACAGCTAACCGAGCTCCACGGCGGACGCATCACGGTCGCGAGCGGCGGCCCTGGCCTCGGCGCGACGTTTACGGTCCACCTCCCGTTGATGGCATAGAAACAGAACAATTCGTCTGGCGAGCTGAACCGCCGTCACCCGCTGGCACGCAACTGGCAGTGTTCCATTCAGCTGATAGGAGGCGCGACATGCGTGCAGCATTCAGGCTGTT
This sequence comes from Acidobacteriota bacterium, assembly GCA_046727175.1. Taxonomy (GTDB): domain Bacteria; phylum Acidobacteriota; class Vicinamibacteria; order Vicinamibacterales; family 2-12-FULL-66-21; genus JBKPCD01. The sequence continues at coordinate 23,533 of JBKPCD010000224.1, forward strand.
GTCGCTCACGGCTGCGCTTGCACTGGGCGTGTCGGGCGGGGTCATCGCTCAGGGACGCGGCCGGGCCATAAGATTCGCGGATATGGACCGCGATGGTGACGGCGTGATCACTCGCAGCGAGTGGCGCGGCAGCGATCAATCGTTTCGGATGCATGACTGGAACGGCGACGGCGTGTTGTCAGGTGATGAAGTCCGGCCAGGCGCACGTCGCAACGAACGGAATTCCGACGAAGGCTACGCGTACGAGGAGGGTCGGTTCGACGATTGGACCCCACGCGCCTTCTCCGAGCTGGATCGCAACAACGACGGACGGATCACCCGTAACGAGTGGCGCTTCGACGTCGACACCTTCAAACGTGCCGACCACAACGGCGACGGTTGGATCTCCCGCGCGGAGTTTTTAGGAAACGAGTCTGCCCGTCCCGACGACTTCGCGAGCATCGACGTCAATCGAGACGGTCGCATTACGCTCAGCGAGTGGCAGTGGTCGCGAGCCAACTTCGATAATCGCGACACGAACCACGATGGGTACCTCACACGCGAGGAGTTCGAGGCCAACCCGTCCGGCCGCAGCGTGGCGTATCGCGCGGGCTACGATCGCGGGTTGATCGAGGGGCGCGCGGCTGGCCGTGAAGACCACGAGCGAAACCAGGGCTGGGACCTCGAAGGTCAGCGCGAGCTCGAGACAGCGGATTCCGGTTATGAATCTCGCGTTGGCCTGAAATCGGAGTACCAAGCCGGCTATCGAGACGGGTTCCGGCGAGGCTATCGCGAAGGGTATGGCCCCCGACCGCGATAGCCCGGCCGCTCACGGCAGCAGTCGCGCCAGCGCTTCCGTGGTGCGATAGATCACCTGAGGAACTGCGGCGAGCCAGATGACACAGCACAACGCGAGCAGGGATCCGGCCGCGACGGCGGGTGCGCGGCTTGCGCCCGCCGTTGCGCACCCGGCCACGAGACGACGAACACGCATTTCGATCAGCGGTTCCTGGTAAAACGCAGTCCACGTCGGGGCGCTGACGATTCGTGCCGAGCTCACCGACAGCCGCGCGACTTTTACCAGCGCGGACGCGAGGGTCACGGCGCGTGCGGCATCCCCCCGTGCCGCGCGTGCATCCGCGTCGCACTCGGCTCGATCGCGCCACTCGGACTCGAGTCGTGCGCAGGTTGCCGAGCAGGTGAATACGTCGGGCGCACAGAACATCGCGAGCCGCTTGATGTTGTCAAAGGCCGACCGATGCGCGAGCTCGTGAGCGAGCGCAACATCGAGCTCGTCGTCGGTCAGCGCTTCCCGCACGAGCCTGCCGACGAGGATGGTCGGTCGAAACAATCCGGCAAGAGCAAGAACCGCAAATCCTTCCAATTCCACCTCACCAGCAACGCCGGACACTGACGGCGCGGCCCTCCAGATCCGCAGTTGCCGATTGGCGCGGATCGCCACGGTCACGCGCCAAGCGGCACGCAGGAACAACGCCAACGCCAGACCTGCAAGTCCATACAGGACGTACCCGAACGTCTCGGGTGTCCCGGGTCGCTCGTAGCGCCAATGCACCGGCAAAAAGATTGCGATGACGAACAACGTCGAGGCGGCCGCAGGCAGCAGCCGCAGCGTCAGCCACAAGCCCGCGCGCGGCTCGACTCCCCGAACATGCAGCACGCGGACGATGAGCCAGACGCCAGCTGATATCGCGATGTTGATCGCCGCAAACCATGCGAGACCAAGTACGACGCTGGACACGAACAGCGTCATGCCGGCTCCTTTTCGGGTTCATCGCTGGCTAACTGCTGGCGCTTGTCGCGAACGAGTCGCTCGAGCTCGTCGAGGAGCGCCGCGTCGCTGTCCGTCACGGCATCGACGAGATTGGAGAGAAGCGGCCGCGCCGAGGACGACTCGGTGGCCAACAAATCCCGCAGGACGCCGTTCGTCAGCGTCGCCGTAACCTCCGTGCGGCTGTGAGCGGCCGTGTAGACATACGCCCGGCCTTCGCGGCGCCGCGACACGAATCCCTTTTTGAACAGTCGATCCAGCGTCGTCATCACTGTTGTATAGGCGATGCGCCGCGAAAGCTGGCTCTGAACGACGCGGACGCTCTGATCGCCGCGCAGCCAGACGACCTCCATCACGTCACGCTCGAGGTGACCGAGGGCGGTATGCAGCGGATCGGTCGCGACTCGAAACCAGCCGGAGAGACTCAGCGCTTTCGACATGAGCTGTCAGTATCCGAGGGCCACGTCCAGGCTGTCAACTGTTGCGCCGAAACGTGAAGAAGATCATTCCACGACAACGGGGTCCTCGCGAGACTCCGCGTGATCTTCTCCCCGCTCGTCCCACACGTCGGCCTCCTCAATCGCGCGAATCTCAGGGAGGTTCCGGGCCTCTCGCACGAGGTCGGCGCGCGGATCGACGAACCCCCACTCGCGTATGTCAATCGTGAAGCTGAACCTTGAAATCAACGGACCGCGAGTGAGATCGAGTTCGTCGGTGTTCTGGCTGGCTTCCGTTCGTGCACGTTGCAGGAGCCGGTCCCAGACCCATTCGGGGACGTTCGTGCGATACCCCGGGTACACGTAGTTGAACATCAGGAGCTGCGCGAGCAGCAACGGCCAGTGCGGCGCGGCGCGTGCCAGCAGACGCTCCCAATTCAGCGTGTCCCCCAGGCAGAGAATCAGATGGACGATGTCGGACATGTCGTGTCGATGGCGCTCGCTGATGAAGAGACGATGCCAGATCAGCTCCTCGGCGGGTGCGATGCGGACGGGTGTGGCCGCGAGGATGCCCGGGCGGCTGTAGCGGATCCAATCCTCGTCGATTCGCGCAACCCCGTTGCCCATTCCGTAGATGAGATCAACGAAACGGTCACCCGCGGTCGCTTTTGCAAGCCAATGCGGATCTTCGAGGCGCGTGACGAACCCTGCGCTGCGAAGGGCTTGGGCCGCGGTTAGGACTCCGGACGGTTCGAAGAAAAGATCGAGGTCCTTCGTCTTGCGGTAGATCCCCGTATGCTCGTAAATCGCGTATGCGCCAGCGACCACGTACGGAACCCCCGCCGCGGTGATCGCTTCCAGCGCGCGGCGATAGATCTCCCGCTCCGCCTCGGGAATCCAGAAGTCGCCATGAGTGAGCGATTTTCTCTCTTCCGCGGTCATGCCGCCGGGCCGGCTCTTCTGCTTTCGCACGCGCACCTCATCGTCTGCCGTCGTCAGCCCCGGCGTGGAGCGCTGGCGTCGATTCCAGCAACACGCGCGCCATCTCAACACACTGACTCCGCCGGGACCCGTGGCGTGAGTATTGGACCAGCCGACAGCGACTCACGACGACGATGATCAAGGCACTGAAAGAGTTGTCACGCGCCATCAGAGCGCGACGGCGTCGCTCGTCGGGAATTCGTGCTGCCTGCGTCCCTCGTCGCCTTCGTGCATCGCGGTCGTCTTGTAGAGCTCGAACCGACCGTCCGCGGCATCGGCCGCAAGTCGGCGCCGGTGCGCGTTCATCTCGGAGGCTGACATCTTCTTGAAGCCCTGAGCAACACGCAGATTCTGACGCAGGATACGCATCGAATCGATTCCGCTGACGGTCGTCGCCACCGGAAGACTCATCGCGTAGCGCAACGCGGATTCGGCGTCGACGGCCTTCTTCTTGACGGCATTGCCGTTGCCTCCAAGGCTCTTCATGCCGAGCGGCGCAATTCCTTGCCGCAGGAGCTCGGGGAGCACAGTCTTCTCGAAGCTCCGGAACGTCGCATCGAAGCCGTTCAGCGGCAGTTGACAGCTGTCGAACGGATAGCCGTGCGACAGCATGCGGAGGTGAATCTCCGGATCCTTGTGGCCTGTGAACCCGACGTATCTCACCTTGCCCTGCGCCTTCGCCTTGTCGAGCGCTTCGACCACACCGCCCCTCGCGAAGTGCCGATCGGGATCGTTGTAGTAGACGCATTCGTGGATCTGCCAGAGATCGAGATGGTCGGTTTGCAGGCGACGCAGCGAGTCTTCCAGCTGTCGCATTGCCGTACGCGCGTCGCGACCGTGCGTGCACACCTTGGTCATCAGGAACACGCGGTCGCGGCGGTCCTTCAGGGCCTTCCCGATGCGCTTCTCGCTCTCGCCATCGTGGTAGTCCCACGCGTTGTCCATGAACGTGATCCCGCCATCGATGGCGCCGTGGACGATGCGGATGGCTTCACGTTCGGTTTTCACCGAACCGAGGTGATAACCACCGAGGGCGAGTGCAGACACCTCTTCCTGATGGCGACCGAAGCGGCGACGGGGAATTTCGTTGGAGACAGCCATGGCGTCACACCGTGCAAGGAGGATTCCAGACCACGCTTACAAGTCGCTCTTCCACACAGCACGACCAACGAAGAACGGTCCGAGACGGTCGAGGTACAGCGACGTCTGCTGCGTCTTCCGCATCGCTTGCACGAGCGCCGACAGCGGAAACAGTTCCTTCCCGATCAGGCCGATCACGAAGTCGTTGTCGTCGCGGTCGAGGCCGTGGCACGCCAGCCTGATGTCGTGCGCGTAGTCGGCAGCGCCGAACGTCATCCCGAGGGCTCCGTGCTCGGCGAGGATCGTGCGCTGCTGCTCTGGCGGGAGCCGCTCGAACGCGCCGCTCCTTCGCAGCGGATACCAGATGGCCCATCGCCAGGCGGGGTTCAGAACGGTCCGGAGTGGGCGCTCGATGAGCGTCTCGTTCAGATCCGGTTCGTAGCCGAGTGCGTACGTGCGACCGAACATCGTGTAGTCCGACTTCCGCACGAGCGAGCTGAAAAGACCGCCCGTGCAGACGCGCCGGACCGTATCCACGAAATAGTCCGGTGTGCGGCTGACGGTCAGCAGCGCAATCCCGAGCGGATCGTGGAGGTCCTCGTAGAGGACGCCCGTGATCGACGCCTCGGACAGTGCTGCGGTAACGCGCGAGGCATCCTCGCACCCGCCAAACGCCAGGAACTGCATGAACAGCCGCTCGTCCGACCGTTGCGGCTGCCCGCCTTTCAGACCGCCTTTCTCGCTGAGGTCCGGCGGCTCGATGCGCGCGCGGCCTCTCAACTCCGCTGGAGACTCGTCCTTCGACTCGGTGCGGGGCGGGCCTGTCGGAACTTCCATTGTTCTCGGGTCGCTCATGTCCCCTCGATTCGCTGTCATCAATCAATCTCTCACAGGTGCTGCAGCTCAGCGCCAACGTCTTCGATCACGGGCGCCCAATCCCCTTGCTCGCGCTGGCGAAACAGGCGCATCGATGGATACCATGGAGTGTCGTCCCGATCGTCTCACCACCGCCAGTCGGCATTCGGTGGTCGCTGCTCTCCCACCCCTTCTCGAATTCACCACGGCGCATGTGGTGCCATCATGGGTTTGGCGACCGAATGACCTGCTCGACCGGCAGCTCCAGTCACCGCGCGTGCCAGAGGCAGAGCCATGATCCACGTTAACACGTAAGAATTGCCGACTTGTCCTTTACAATCCACAATCAACACTCGGCAATGCAATCTGCAGTCTGCAATCAGGAATCCGCAATCTGCAATCTTCAATCTGCAATCTGGTATGACCGACCGCGATCATCGAGAGGCCGCTCGGCGGCATATTCGGACTCTCATCAGTCTCCTCAGTTCTCGGGCTCCGCAGGATGATCTCATTCGTCCGCTCGTCGACGAGCTCGAGTCGCTCGAGCGCGCGGTCGCCGCCTTTCACCTCGAGGCGATTCGCTTCCGGATGTTCAACGTGGACCGACTGCTGTCGCACAGCCCGGTTGCAATCCCTGACGAGGTCGGTCACTTGTTCGCGGACGCACGCCACGAGCTCGAAGCCGCGGGGTTCCACACGCGCTCGCATCAAGCGCCGAGCTAGCGATCCTCTCTCACGGAACATCGCTTGCACCTCGTTCAGTGTTTCCAACAAGTCACCCGACTGAGGAGGTGCGATTCATATGGCTGATGAACTCCGCGGAAAGACTGTTGCGGCGTTGGCGGAAAACGGTTTCGAACAGTCCGAGCTGCTCGAACCAAAGAAGGCGCTCGAACAGGCGGGCGCCAAGGTGCATATCGTGTCACCGCAGAAAGACAAGGTGAGAGGCTGGTCGCACACGGATTGGGCGGAGAGCGTGGCGGTCGACCGCACGCTCGAGGCGGCTGATCCGAACGACTACGATGCACTGTTGCTGCCTGGCGGGGTCATGAACCCAGACAGGCTCAGGATCAATTCCAGGGCGGTCGAGTTCGTGCGGTCGTTCGTCGCAGCCAACAAACCCATTGCAGCGATTTGTCATGCTCCCTGGACGCTCATCGAAGCTGACGGCGTCAAGGGTCGCACGGTGACCTCATGGCCTTCCCTCAAGACCGACCTTCGTAATGCAGGCGCCACCTGGGTCGATCAGGAGGTCGTCGTCGACAAGGGACTCGTGACTTCTCGCAAGCCCGACGACATCCCTGCCTTCAACCGGAAGATGATCGAGGAATTCGCGGAAGGCCGGCACGACCGCGGCCACGCCGAACGGATGGCAACGGCACGCCGTTGAGGCCGCGAGCGGCCATTTGGATCAGGTATAATGGGACATCTCCATGTCGAACCTGGCCCACGTCCGCGACCACGATGAGCTCGAGGCCGTGATAAGCGAATCGCGCGTCCGGCCGGTACTGCTGTTCAAGCACAGCCGGACGTGCGGCGTCAGTCACGAGGCTCTCGATGAGCTCCACGCGCACGTTGAGCAATCGCCGCACGGCGCACTGTATCGGGTCATCACCGTGCAGAGCCATCGACGAGTGTCCGACCACGCGGCCGAGCGCCTCGGCATTCGCCACGAGACACCTCAGGCGATCCTGCTGCGAGGCGGCCGGCCAGTCTGGAACGCGTCACATTTCCGCATCACCGCAGAAGCGCTCGATCGCGCGCTCGCTGGCTGAACAGAGACCACGCTCCGTACTTCTTACTTCGAACCCTCGTCCTTCGGGGATCGATCGCGATCGCTTCTATCTTCCTGCCGGCAACGTCGATGCGATGCGCAAGCGCGGAGCTCAAAGGCGCGTGAGGTGGAGACGTTGGGATGCTGAAGGTCGATCGTTCAGGGGTGACCCGTTCCATTCCGATGTGCCGAGAATGGTTGCGAGGACGTCGTCGATTGGCGTGAACGAGTGCAGCTCGGAGACCGCGGCATCAGGATCCGGGGCTGCCTCGCTCGTGCGATTGAACCAGATCGCTCTGATCCCTGCTGCGCGAGCGCCGACGATGTCAGCCGGCCACGAATCGCCGATCATGATGGTGCCCTGGGGATCGCTGGAGAGCCGTTCCATCGCGATTCTGAAGATTGCCGGGTCGGGTTTGGCCGCTCCGGCCTCCTCGGAAATGACGATCGCGCTGAGGTGCGCGTCGAATCCGCAGTGACGGATCTTTTCCATCTGCTCGGCAACGAGATTGTTGGACACGATCCCGACTGGAACCCGGTGGCTCAGCGCTGCGAGCAATGGCGACGCACCGTCGACCGTCCGCCAGGAACGTCGGTAACAGCTCCGGTACTCCGCCGACGCCGCGCGCGCGAGATCCGAGGAGGCCTCGACGCCAGCGGAAAGAAACAGACGCCGAAATCTTTCGATCCTCGCGTCGTCGAGACCGATCTCTCCGGCGAGGACGCGTGCGTGCAAGTCTTCGAGAAGCTGGCCGTGGTTCCGCTCGAACCCGGTCGCTGAAATCGCTGCAAAGCACGCGTGTGTCGTCCGCAGTGCCTCGAGCGCCGTACGCGCGCAGTGCCGGTGATCGAACAGCGTGTCGTCGAGATCGAACAGGACGGCTCGGATCATCGGCTTCATTATAAAAGGACCTGACGGTGCTCGAAGCTAGAAGCCAGAAGCTAGAGTGAACCATGTCTCGATCGCTCTGACTCCTAGCTTCGACATTCTGTCTCTGTCGATCTCTTGCACGAGGCATCGCAGCGAGATTCCGACAGACACAAGGCACCAGGCACGAGGCACCAGGCACGGACAGCGTCAGCACCAAAGACCTGCATGATAAACTCGCCCGATGCCCGAGCTCGCCGTGGTCGTGGCTGCGTCCAATCTCATGCCCTCGTTGCGTGAGCGTCTCTCAAACGAGGGGGAGCTCCTTACGTTTGCCGACACCGAGCCGATTCAGGCGCTGCAGGCCATCCTCGAGCACCGCCCTCGCCTCATCGTGCTCGAGAGACTCTTCGCCGCGACGCCGCGCGGCGCCGCGCTGATCAATCGCGTCAAGACGGATCCGCAACTCGCGTCGGCTGAAGTGCGGGTGATGTCGCACACCGGCGATTACATGCGTCAGCTCTCCAGGCCAACCTCGGCCGCGGACGCGGCGCTGGAGGAGAGCATGATGTCGGCGGGCGCCGTCTCGCCGGCGCGATCAGCGGTCGTTCCGCCTCCGACCGAAGAGGCGCCGCGAGACCTGGACTGGCACGGCACCCGGCGGGCACCGCGCCATCGGCTGCGTGAGGGATTGCAGATTCAGCTCGATGGCAACCCCGCGAGTGTCGTGGACATGTCCATCGTCGGCGCGCAGGTGCTGTCGCAGACGATTCTGCGGCCCAACCAGCGCGTCCGCATCAGCATTCCGAGCGACGACTTCATGATGCGCTTTCGAGGGATCATCGCGTGGGCCAAGTTCGAGCTGCCGAAGCCCACCGAGCCGCCGCGCTACCGCGCCGGCATCGAATTCAGCGACGCCGATGCGATCGCGATGAACGATTTCTGCTCGAAGAACAGGGCCTAGGAGGATGCGTTTCTTCAGCATCCTCTGAGGTTAGCGTCCGACCAACACGCCCGGCAGCACCTCGTCTCTGAGGATCGTGTCTTCGCGCGAGGAACCGGTCGACACGATTGCCGCCGGTACTCCCGTGACTTCTTCCAGGCGCGCGATGTAGGCGCGGGCCTCGCGAGGCAGATCTTCGAATCGGCGCACGCGGCTCACCGGCGCATTCCATCCCGGCAGTGTCTCGTACACGGGCTCGCACGCGGCGAGCTGCGCGAGGTCGCCCGGCATCTCGGTCAACGTCGTGCCGTAGCACCGGTACGACGTGCACACCTTCAACTCGGGCAGACCGTCGAGGACGTCGAGCTTCGTCAACGCGAGCGCATCGAGTCCGTTGACGCGGCAGGCATAGCGAACGGCGACGGCATCGTACCAGCCGCATCGTCTCGGCCGACCCGTCACAGCGCCGAACTCCTGCCCCGTCTCACGCAGCCGATTGCCGATGTCGCCGCTCAACTCGGTTGGCAGCGGGCCTTCACCGACGCGCGTCGTGTACGCCTTTGCCACGCCGAGCACTGTGTCGATCGCGCGCGGACCGACGCCCAGCCCCGTGCAGACGCCGCCAATCGTGGCATTCGAGGATGTGACGTACGGATACGTGCCGTGATCGATGTCGAGCAGTGTGCCTTGCGCCCCTTCGAACATGATCGATCGTCGTGCGCCGCGGGCGCGGGCGAGAAACAGTGAGACGTCGGTGACCCACGGCGCCATTCGCTTCCAGGCACGTGCGAGATCGTCCAGCACCTGTCGCCAATCCATCGTGGAGTCGGCAATCAACCGGTTGCGCGCGGCGACATTGTGCTGCACGGCCTCGGCAAGCGACGATGGGTTCGCCAGGTCCCCGACGCGAACGCCGCGGCGCGCGATCTTGTCTTCATACGCCGGACCGATCCCGCGCGAGGTCGTCCCGATCTTGCGCTCGCCGCGGCGCGCTTCGCTCAGCAGATCGAGCTCGCGATGATACGGCAGGATGAGATGGGCTTTGTCGCTGATGACGAGACGATCGCCGATCGAAATGCCGGCCGCCGCGAGCTCGTCGATCTCGCCAAACAACGCCTGCGGATCGACGACGAGGCCGTTCCCGATGACGCAGGTGATTCCTTCGTGCAGAATGCCCGACGGCAGGAGCCGCAGCACGAACTTGCGGCCGTCGGCGTAGACCGTGTGTCCCGCGTTGTGGCCGCCCTGATACCGCGCGACGATCGAGAACCCCGGCGTCAGCAGGTCCACGATCTTGCCTTTGCCTTCGTCGCCCCACTGCGCGCCGAGTACCGCGATGTTCATATGATGTAATTCTACTCTGATGATCCTCCTCGACGGCGCATCGCTCACGCTCGACCACCTCGTCTCGATTGCCGACCGAGGCGACATCGTCGCTCTCTCCCCGGACGTAGTTCGGGGAGTCGATGCGTCGCGGGCTATCGTCGATCGCCATGCTCAGAGGGAAGAGGCGGTCTACGGCATCAACACAGGCTTCGGCGCGCTCGCCGAGACGGTCATCCCGCGCCAAGCGCTTGGCGCGCTGCAACTGAACCTGCTTCGCAGTCACGCGGCCGGCGTCGGAGAGCCGCTCCCCCTTCGCGCCGTGCGCGCGACCATGGCGCTGCGCGCGAACGTGCTGGCGAAGGGCTATTCGGGCATCCGGCGAGTCACGATCGAACTCCTGATCGAGCTGCTGAACCGCGGCGTGCACCCGGTCGTGCCGAGCCGAGGGTCGGTCGGTGCCAGCGGCGATCTCGCACCGCTCGCGCATCTCGCGCTCGTGCTCGTGGGTGAAGGCTCGGCCACCCTGGGCGATGACGGCCACGTCATGTCGGGCCGTGATGCGCTGACCGCGGTCGGACTCGAGCCCCTGACGCTCGAGCCGAAGGAAGGCCTGGCGCTCATCAACGGAACGCAGCCGTCGACGGCGGTCGCGGCGCTCGCCGTCGCGGGCGCGACGCGACTCGCGCAGGCCGCCGACGTGGCCGCCGCCCTCTCGATCGATGCGTTGCGCGGATCGGTGCGGCCGTTCGATGCCCGGATTCACGCCGCACGGCCGCACGCCGGTCAGGCCATTTCCGCGGCGAACATCCGGCGACTGCTCGCCGAGAGCGCCATCAACCAATCCCACGAGCACTGCGGACGCGTGCAGGATGCGTACTCGCTGCGGTGCGCCGCTCAGGTGCACGGGGCGGCGCGAGACGCGCTTCGCTACGTCGCAGACACGCTGACGATCGAAGCCAACGCGGTCACGGACAACCCGATGGTGTTCTCCGACCAGGGCGACATCATCTCGGGCGGCAACTTCCACGGCGCGCCAGTTGCGGTCGCGTGCGATCTCCACGCGATCGCGCTCGCGCAGCTCGCGACGATCAGCGAGCGGCGATCGGATCGGCTGGTGAATCCGGTTCTCAGCGAGCTGCCCGCCTTTCTCACGCGCCGGAGCGGGGTGCAATCAGGCTATATGCTCGCGCAGGTGACCGCCGCGGCGCTCGCGTCCGAGATCAAGACGCTGGCGCACCCGGCCAGCGTCGACACGATTCCGACGTCGGCGAATCGCGAGGATCACGTGAGCATGAGCATGGGCGCGGCCCTCAAGGCGGAACGCGCGCTGCAGCTCGCGACGCGCGTGATCGCCATCGAAATGCTCTGCGCCTGTCAGGGAATCGATCTGCTCGCCCCGCTTACGACGTCGCCGGCGCTGCAACGCGTGCACGCACGCGTGCGATCCGTCGTCCCGATGCTCACCGACGATCGTCCGCCGGCGCCGGACATCGAGGCGATCTCAAAATTGATCACTGACGGTTCGCTCGGAAGCGCGTGCGACGCAGAAGTCAAGTAAGAAATTTTTCAATTTCGATTGACAATGCGCGCGTACGTTCTTAGATTGCTTACCTTTGGATTGCGTCGTGCGCGTTCTTCGAACGCACGACGCGCGTCCGAAGACGCCAACCTCAGAACAATGAGCATTCTCAGCCGACATGTCAGTGCGCCGCGGGGCACGACCATCTCCTGCAAAGGCTGGGCACAGGAAGCCGCGCTCCGAATGCTCATGAACAATCTGGACCCGGCGGTCGCCGAACGTCCGGACGATCTCATCGTTTATGGCGGGTCCGGTCGCGCCGCCCGAAGCTGGGCGGCCTTCGACGCGATCGTCGACACGCTGCGCGGCCTCGAGCACGACGAAACGCTCATCGTGCAATCAGGGAATCCGGTCGCCGTGTTTCGCACGCATCCATGGGCGCCGCGCGTGCTCATCGCGAATGCGCTCCTCGTGCCTGCCTGGGCGACGTGGGAGCGGTTCCGCGATCTCGAGGATCGCGGCCTCACGATGTACGGGCAGATGACCGCGGGCAGCTGGATCTACATCGGGACGCAGGGCATCCTTCAAGGGACCTACGAAACCCTCGCCGCGCTCGCGCGAAAGCATTTCGAAGGGAGCCTTGCCGGCCGCCTTGTCGTGACCGCAGGCCTGGGTGGCATGGGCGGCGCACAGCCGCTTGCGGTGACGATGAACAGTGGCATCGCGCTGGTCGTCGAAGTCGATCGCTCGCGGATCGAGCGACGTCTCGCGACCGGTTACGTGGACGAGTCGTGCCGCGATCTCGATGGCGCGCTGGCGCGCGTCGAAGAGGCTCGCCGGGACGGCGTGCCGCGATCGATTGCGCTCGAAGGCAACGCCGCCGACGTTCTTCCCGAGCTGGTGCGCCGTGGCGTGACGCCGGACGTGCTCACCGATCAGACATCCGCGCACGATCCCCTGAACGGCTATGTGCCAACAGCGTTGTCGGTTGCGGAAAGCGCCATGCTTCGCCAACGTGCTCCCGACGAATACGTGCGTCGATCGATGGCCTCGATGGCGCAGCACGTGCGGGCGATGCTCGCGCTGAAGCGGCGTGGCGCCGTGACCTTCGACTACGGCAACAACCTCAGGGCTCAGGCCGAAAAGGCGGGCGTCCCCGACGCGTTCGAGATTCCGGGGTTCGTGCCCGAGTACATCCGCCCCTTGTTCTGCGAGGGCAAGGGACCGTTCCGGTGGGCCGCGTTGTCCGGCGAGGCCTCGGACATCGGCGCGACCGACGATCTCGCGCTTGCGATGTTTGCCGACGATCCAGCGCTATGCCGGTGGATTGGTCTGGCGCGCGAGCGCGTGGTCTTTCAGGGATTGCCGGCGCGGATTTTCTGGCTTGGCTACGGCGACCGCGCGCGCTTCGGCCTCGCGATCAACGATCTCGTCCGCCGCGGCATCGTCCACGCGCCAATCGTGATTGGACGGGATCACCTCGATGCGGGGTCTGTCGCATCGCCCAATCGCGAAACCGAGCACATGCGCGATGGCAGCGACGCAATCGCCGATTGGCCGGTGCTCAACGCGCTGCTGAATACGTCGTGCGGCGCGACGTGGGTGTCGGTCCACCATGGCGGCGGCGTCGGGATCGGGTACTCGCTCCATGCCGGGATGGTGATCGTGGCCGACGGGACGCGGGAAGCCGACGAGAAACTCCAACGTGTGTTGACATGCGATCCCGGTCTTGGCGTGGTGCGTCACGCCGACGCCGGATATCCGGAAGCGATCGAGACTGCGCGGCGGCACGGGCTGGACATGCCGATGTCCGCGCACGGAGGATCGGCAAGATGATCATCCCGGAGCGGCCGGCACTCGAACGGCGTGTGCTCGCGACACTCGATGGTTCTGACAACACAGCGCGGATCCCGGTCGTCCTTGGTGGCTGCGGCTCCGGGCGGACATCCTTGCTGTTGCGCCTGCGCGATCTCATCGGGCGCACATCGACTCAGTACATCGACGTCGAGCGCATCGCGACGACACCCGAACGATTCCTGCGATCAGTCAGGACCCACTCACCGTTTCCCACGCAGGCGTCCGGTCAGGACGCAGAGCAGGATGTGAGCGCTCGCGAAGCGTTCGATGCCACGCTGACATTCCTGACGACCGGCCGGACCGTTGGCGAGGTTCCTCCGACGTTCCTGCTCGACGAATTTCTCGAGCTGCGGACGTTCGAGAGCTTCCCCGGCCTGCGAACCGTTCTCCGAGACCTGACGAGCGCGCTCGCATCGAGCGGAAATCGTTTCGTCCTCACGAGCCGGTACGCCGCACGTGCGCTCCGGCTGCTGCGCGACGCTCCGGCGCGGTTCGAGATCATCCACGTCACGCCCCTCACGACCGCCGAGATTCGCGCGACGCTGCCCGGGCCGGCCGATGCGGCCACCGCGAGCCCTTTTCGCGAGGCAGAGGACGATCGCGCGCGGGACGAGCTCGCAAAGGTCGTTCAGTCCTTATCCGATGGCAGACCCGCGTATGCGAAGCTGATCGCCGAAACCGCGGTCACACTGCGCGGCGGCGACCCGGTCAGCGCGCTCTCCGCGCTGCTTGCGCCGGAAGGCCGTCTCGCGGCTGCGTGCCGCTTCTCGTACGAGTTGCGTCTGCATCGCGCACGCGGCTATGGCGCACTCAAAGCGATCCTCGATGTGCTCTCGGAAGAAGAGCCGCTGACGCTGACGGAAATCGCGCTGCGATTGCGCCGCACTCCGGGATCGACCAAGGACTACCTGTCGTGGCTCGAAGACGTCGATCTGATCGTCTCGCGCCAGAAGCGCTACAGCTTTGCCGATCCGCTGATGCGACTCTGGGTCCGGCTGCACTGCCGGCCGGCTCCGCCAACCGACGAGGAGCTCGCACGCGAGGTTCTTGGATACGTCATGATGCGTCTGCCGCAGACCGAGCCCGCACTGGCGCTCGCGGGCACCGCCGGCCAGGACGCTCAGCGCGGCAAGGGCTGGGGGATCATCGAAATCGATTAGATTGGTGGGTCAGCGCTAAGCCCTGATAGAAACCGCCGACTGAAGAACACGAGATCATAAGGTCAGGAGATTAATGGCTTACGAAATAACATCCTGATCTTGTGATCTCCTGTTAACCACTACGGTTCTCATCCCCATCCACAGACAGCCCAGGATCAGCACCGCTTCCGACGCCACGAGCTGATGGAACTCCCGGCCTCCAGGTGTGACCGTGAAGAACGGCGCGCGCATCGGAGGTGCGGCGATCAGCCCGACCAGAAGCGCGACGCCGATGACGCACATCACGCGTCGGGTAGGTAAGAGCGTGTGACGCAGATTCGCACGCATGAAGAGGCGTCCGAGCACGACACCAAATGCGGCGCCGAGCGTGTTCAGCACCACATCGTTCCAATCGAAGTAGGTCGGACGGCCGCGCGGCAGTGCCGTGAACTGATACGTCTCGTCGAGGGCGCCGAGGCCCGCCGCAATCAGGAACCCGAGCTCCGGGCGCACGCCGCCGCGCAACAGAAGCAGCGCGACGAGCGCGTACTGCGGGTAGTGAATGTTCTCGATGCCCGCGACGAGGATAAAGCGCTGCGCGAGGAGCGCCGCGCCAAATAGCGCCGCGACGCCAGCGGTCGTGACGAGGTTTCGCCGTCGAGGCCAGACTGCCGCGATGACGACCGTCACAACTCCGAGGCCGAGGAATCCGCGGCGAAGAAAAGTGTCGTACGGAACCCAGCCGACCTTCTTGACGAGCGCGTCGCAGAAATCGGTGATGGGCAGGTGCAGCCACAGGTCCGCGACGAACATCCCGAAGGCCGCGATGATCCACACACCTGACGCGGGCGCGGACTGCCCTGTTGTACGGTCCGCCACTGCGACAGAGCGCTCGACGTGTACGGTCGTGAGGTGCACCGGAGTAATTGAATAAATGGGCGTGGGGCCCCACCCGCAGCACCCGAGCGCGCAAAAGGCGCGCCGTGCACCCTTCTCACCGCCCGCGCGTCGCGGATTACACCCAACGCGCACAGAACGTGCTCGGGCCGAGCGTTCACGCTCCGCGCGAGCCACAGCGCTCGGAGTGCAAGCGATACGCCATGGCGCCTGACGCGAGCATGGCCGCAAATCCGGGCATTAACCGTGCAGATTGGACGCGTTGCCCGTCATGCGAGGTCGAATCACGGCCCAAAACTGTAATCCGTGGCGAGATCTGATGATCGACCTCGCCTGGTCCGTGTCCGTCCATGTCGGCTAAATCACCTGTTGCTCTCGGACTGGTGAGATCAGGACGGCTCGCCCTCCTCGGTGGCGTGCCGATGCTGCTCGCGGGGCTCGTCTACTTGAACGCCCTCGAGAATCCCTTCGTGTGGGATGACTTTCGGACCGTTGCCGCGAACGCCTCGCTCGAGGATCTCTGGAACCTGCGCGCCGTGCTCACTCACGATGCGACGCGTCCTCTGGTGAATCTCTCGTACGCGGTCGATCGCGCGGTGTGGGGACCGTCGACGTTCGGCTTCCACCTCACGAGCGTGCTCCTGCACGTTCTCAATGTCCTGCTCTTGTTTCAGCTCACGCGGCGGCTGGTCGATGAAGGCCAGGGGCCGGCCGGCACGATACGCGCCGACGTCGCGGCATTTGCTGCAGCGTCGCTCTTCGCGGTCCATCCAATGATGACCGAAGCCGTCGGCTACATCAGCGCGAGAGCCGACGTCCTCTGCACCGCGCTCCTTCTTCTGGCGTTCCTCTCGATGCGCGCGTGGGTGCGCGGGGCGGGCTGGCACTGGCTGGCAGGTTCGATCACGCTCTGGGTGATGGCGCTTGCGACCAAGGAAATCGCTATCGTATTTCCGCTCTTTCTGCTCGCCTTTCGTTACTTCATGTCCGCCGACCAGCCAGAGCTCCATCGCCTGCGGCTCGCGCGTGCGACGGCGGCGGTCCTCGTCGCGACGCTTGGCGCAGCAGTACTACGCATCGCCGTGCTGCTGCTCCTCGAGAATCCGGGGCTCGGAACGATTCACTGGCCGCTCGTCCTCGTCGATTTCGACGTCGTTCGGGAGTACCTTGTGCTGATCTTCAGGCCGGGCGGCCAGTCGATAATGCACTCGGTATCGGCGATCAACAGCGTGTTCGCGCCGCGGGCGCTTCTCTCGATCGCGCTCGTGACGGGGCTCGTCGTCGTCGCGATCCGGAGCCGACAGGCGCATGGCGCAATCGGATTCGGTCTGATCTGGTTTCTCGCATCGCTGGCGCCGCCCGCCGCGCTCGTCGTTCTGGATCTCGGTCATCCGATGGCCGAACATCGGATGTACCTGGCGAGCTGCGGTCTGTTCCTCAACGCGGGGATGGCGTACGCCTGGCTCGTCGCTCGCGCGCCCTCGCTGAATTGGCGGCTTCGGTTGTTACGGCCCATCGCACTGTCGGTCGGGATCTTCACGCTGGCAGGTACGACGATCGTCCGGAACGCCGTGTGGACTGATCCGCGGATGCTGTGGTTCGATGCCGTCCAGAAGGCGCCGGACATGTGGCTCCCGCAGCTCCTGCTGGGCGAAGCGCTGCACGATGCCGGCGGACACGCGCGAGCCGTGCTCGCGTATCGCGAGGCGATCCGGCTTCGTCCGGATCATCCCGACACTTACGTCAAGCTCGGGTTGTGTCTGGCGGAGTTGCGGCGTCTCGACGAAGCAAAAGCCGTGTTCGAACAGCTGCGACGGCTCGCTCCGCGTTCGGCAGCAGCCGCGACGGGGCTCGGGAGCATCGCGGTGCTCTCAGGACGGCTGGACGACGCACAGACCCTGTTCGATGAAGCGCTGATGCTCGAGCCCCAGAACACGTCAGCGCAGCAATCACTGGCAATGTTGCACACGTTGATCGAGCGCGGGCCCGCAGGAGTGGTTCGCGAACCGCCTCTACGAGCCGGTCAGCAGCGTTAGGGCCGCCTTCGCAGCGGCCTGCGCCGCTTCCTTCTTGCTCTTTCCCTCGGCCCGCGAGATCGATTCGCCAGCGACCAGCACTTCGACCTCGAAGCGTCGGCGATGCGCCGGCCCGGCCTCGGAGACGAGGCGGTACACCGGAAGACCCCGATCGTGCGACTGCAGCCACTCCTGCAGGGCGGACTTGTAGTCCTCGGTGAACGTCGCCTGCGCGCCCGTCCGCCGCGCCTCTTCGATCAGCTCCTCGAACTGGCGCTGGAGGAACGCCCGCACCGGTTCGATCCCGCCGTCGAGATAAATCGCCGCAATCAGTGCCTCGTAGCAGTCAGCGATGAGCGCATCCTTTCGCCGCCCCCCGGTCTTCTCTTCACCCCGACCGAGAATGAGGAAATTGCCGAGACCAATCTTCGCGCCGCGGCGGGCCAGCGACGCCGCCGATACGAGCGACGCCTTCAGCTTCGACTTCTGTCCTTCGTTGAACCGCGGGAACTCCCGGAACAGCATGTCCGCGATCACGAAGCCGAGCACCGAGTCGCCGAGAAACTCCAGCGATTCGTTGTCGATCACGCCGCCGCTCGCGTCTTCGTGCACGCGCGACCGATGTGTCAGCGCGTGCTCGAGCAACCCGCGGTCGCGAAAGCGATAGCCAATTCGCCGCTCCAACGGCTCGAGCTCCGATCCAAATGGCACGATCCGGCCCGGACCGACCTCGTCGCGATGACTCTCGATGATTCGTTTGGCGTGCTCGGCGAGGTCCGAGCTGACGGCAACGCGCAGCTCGTTCAGCGAGAACGGAAACGTCGTCCGCGCCATGTCCGATGAGACGATCGACTTGATCCCGTGCGTTTCGAGGAGGCCTCGCACGACGTCGGCTTCGATTGGCGACTGGGTGCGGAAGATCACGAGCAGATCGGCCATGCGCTCAGGAGGCGTCACTCACACGGCCACTCTGGCAGCCGCGGCGCGCTCGACCTTCATCAGAATCATCGTCATGTCATCGTGTTGATCCGCGGCGCCGACGAACGCTTCGATCTCGCGTAGAATCCGCTCGCGAAGCGCACCCGAATCCAGGTGGCCGTGTTCCTCGACGATCCGGCTGAGGCGCGACTCGCCGAAGAGATCACTGTCCACGTTCATGGCTTCCGTGATGCCATCGGTGTACAGCACGATGATGTCGCCGGTGTGCAGCGTGATTCGCTCTTCCTGCAGCAGCTCGGCAAACTTCTGTTCGGCCCCGTCGATCCGCAGCCCGAGGACGAGGCCGTCCGGCGTGAGCACCTGGGCATCGCGGCGAGACGATGCTCCCGCAGGCAGGTAGATCAACGGCGTGTGGCCAGCGCGGGCGTACGTCATGATGCTCTTGCCCAAATCCAGCACCGCATACGTCATCGTAATGAAGCTGCGGCTGTCCAGATTTGCCGAGATGATCCGGTTGACCTCGATCAGCAGCTGTCGGGGCGATTGGTAGATCTGGCTCAGCGACAGTACCAACCCCTTCAACTCGGCCATGTAGAGCGCGGCAGACGTTCCCTTTCCGGCGACGTCCGCGATGAGCACGCCCAGTCGGTCGTTAGGCAGCGGAAAGAAGTCATAGTAATCGCCGCCGACTTCGCGCGCAGGGACGCAGAGCGCCGTCACGCCGAGCCCCGGCACCTCCACCGGTCCGCGCGGCAGCAAGGACATCTGAATCTGTCGAGCGATGCGGAGCTCCTCCTCGAGGCGCTTCTTTTCGGCTGCGGTCTGCAGCAGGTTCTCGATGCTCGCCGTCATCTGGTTGAACGACGTCGCAAGCTCGCCGAGCTGGTCTTTGGTGTTGATCGTGATCCGGTGCGTGAAGTCGCCGTACCGGACGCGTTCGGTGCCCAGGAACAGCTGATGTACCGAGCTCGTGATCGACCGCGCGAGCGCAAGGCCCATGATCAGCGCAATGAGCTCGATCACAAGAAACAGGATCCCCACCACGATCACGACGAGGAGGATCCCCTGACTCAACGTCACCGGTCCGAGCTGCGTCGACTGCGCTCGCGAGACCTTCTGGTAGAGCTCCTGCGGGCGATACGTGAGCAGGACGGTCGCGCGACGCGTCTGTCCCGTCGTCCAGTCGACCGCATCCAGGAACGTCACGCTCTGTCGGAAGAGGCTCTCGGACTGGACGCTCGTATTGCGGAGCTCACCTCGCGGATCGTTGCCGGCCTGATCCGCGGGTCCGATTCGAACGCTGGCGGCCTTGACGCCGGTCGTCTCGTGCAGCCGATCGATCATCTGTCCCTCGATGGGCACGTCCACGAGCACCGAGCCGATTCTTCGGCCACCGCGGCTCGCGCCGCGCACCACTCGAACGACGAGCTCGGATTCGCCATGGGCATCGGGCGCGAGGGCGATCGTGCCCACGAACGGATCCGGCTTGTTGAGCACCCAGTCGGGAATGCTGGGCGGCATCTCGACGTGCTCCCATTCGCCTGCGCGGATGACCTCGCCGCCTGCGGCAGGAATGAATGCCATGGCGAGCATCGGATAACGGAGCCCCGCTGCTCCGTTGCGCTGAATGCGTTCGAGCGTTTCGCGCGCCCCGGCTGGCGACCGCCCAATCTCCGCTGCTGCGGCGTCAGCAGGCAGCGTTGCATTCCGCACGACGTCGTCGTACCCGTCCTTGAAGAGATAGGCGCTGACGTTCAACAGCAGCACCCACGCGCCAAGGACGAAAAAGCCAACAAGCAGCAGCGCAGGAACGACACCGATGAAGATGTAGGAAACGATCAACTTGCGCCGCACGCGCCAGAGCAGTCGGCGCTTGACGAGGAGAAACAGGCGCCACACGAAATAGCCCACGGAGATCGCAAGGCCGATCGTCGCGATGCTGCTCAGGATCTGAACGACGGTGGGTGGCTCGACGATGCTGCGAATGACCGCGACGACGGCCTTGACCAGCGTCGCGCCGATGAAGAGCCATCCCGGCCAGGATTTGATCAGGAGGTCGCGGGCAGAAACCGTGGTGTCGACGTCCGGCGCCGGGGGCAGGCTCGCCGGCTCCCGACGCCGCCCCGCCGACGGCTCTGCCGGTGGTCGTGGGCTGCCCATGCGAATTGAAAAGCGAATGATAACAGACTATGGTACGTGGTCCCTCAATTGCTGAGCGGTCTGACACCACCTTCCACATGAAACTTCCAGCACACGCGCGCTTTTCCACGATCTGCATCCACGCCGGTCAGGAACCCGATCCGTCAACTGGCGCGATCATCACGCCCATTTTTCAGACGTCGACGTACGTGCAGGAAGAGCTCGGCCGACACAAGGGTTTCGAGTACGCGCGGACGCAGAACCCAACGCGCTTTGCGCTCGAGAAGAACATCGCCGCGATCGAATCAGGCCGTGCCGCGTACGCGTTCGCGTCGGGGATGGCGGCGATCGGCGCGATTGCGACGATGCTCAAAGCCGGCGATCACGTCATCGTCACCGACAACACGTATGGAGGGACGTTCCGCCTCTTCGATAAGGTCCTCACGCGTTATCAGCTGTCGTTCAGCTACGTCGACACGTCGCGTCTCGACTTGGTCGAAGCAGCCATGCGTCCGGAAACGCGCATGTTGTTCCTGGAGACGCCGACCAATCCGGTCATGCGCCTCACGGACATCGCCGCGGCAGCACGGACCGCGCATGCGCGAGGTGTGCGGCTTGTCGTTGACAACACGTTTGCGAGCCCGTACGTACAGCGGCCGATCGAGCTAGGCGCCGATCTGGTCGTCCACAGCACGACCAAATACCTGAACGGGCACAGCGACAGCGTGGGCGGTATCGTCGTCGCGGTACGTGACGAAGACATCGAGTGGCTTCAGTTCGTTCAGAACGCCGAGGGGGCCATTCTCGGCCCGTTCGATTCGTGGCTCGTGCTGCGCGGCACGAAGACGCTCGCGCTGCGAATGGCCCAGCACAACACCAACGGCCTCGCACTCGCAGAGTTCCTGAAATCTCATCCGCGGGTTTCGAAGGTCTTTTACCCCGGGCTGCCGGATCACCCGCAGCACGATCTCGCCAGACGCCAGATGTACGGCTTCGGAGGGATGTTGTCGTTCGACGTCGGCACATTCGAGAACGCCCGACGAGTCTGCAACCGCGTCCGGCTCATGGCGCTCGCGGAGAGCCTCGGAGGCGTCGAAACCCTCATCTCCCATCCCGCATCGATGACCCACTCGTCAGTGCCGCCGGAGCGGCGCGCCGAAATCGGTCTGACCGACAGCATGGTCCGCATCTCGACGGGAATCGAAGATCCGCAGGACCTAATCGAGGATTTGAAGCAAGCGCTGGAATAAGGTCTTCAGCACCTTTTCAGCACCGCTCAGTGGTGCTTTCACCGACCCATTTGAGATAGGCCTCGTTCCCATCGATGATCGGAAGGACGAGGAACTCCGGGACTTCGTAGGGATGCAGCTCCCGCACGCGGTCCCAGAGCGCGACGACGCGATCGCGCGAGGTCTTGATGATCACCTGTCGTTCGCTTTCCTGCTCGATTTGTCCCTCCCAGCGGTAGACGGAGTCCATTGCGGGCAGAAGATTGACGCACGCCGCGAGCCGCTCGCCCACGAGCGTTCGGCCGAAGGCCTGACCATCGACATCCCCGGGCAGCGTCGTCAGCACGACGACGTATTCAGGATTCATAGGGCTCCGCATCCACAGACTTCGGCCGAAGGCTCTCGCCTTTCGGCATGGCCCATGTACGAGCGACAGTAAGGTTAGATCGCAGCAGGCACGGCATCTCAAGGATCTTGTTGTGCCGAAAGCCCAGCGCCCTAAGCCAAGAGCCGAACGGGCGTCGGCATTAAATTCTCGGCTGCAACAAACCGAAAATATTGTACAAAAGGACACTCCGCACAATAATGGCGCCCGGAATCACATCACGAGAAATTCTCGGTTCTGCCGCGGTCAGGACAGTGCAGCCCTTCCGGCGCAAGCGGGTCCCCATGGCGCCGCGGGTCGCCCTTCGGCGTAAGGCCATTCAATTCCTGCTGGTTTTCGTGACGGTCGTGCTCGTCGTGGACGCGCTCGTCGGCGAAAAGGGCTTGACGGAATCGATGCGCGCCCGCCGCCAGGAAGCGGAAGAGACCGCAGCTCTGGCCCGCCTCCGAAAGGAGAACACCGATCTGCGTGAACAGGTCCGCCGCCTCCGAGAGGATCCATCGGCGATCGAGGCGGTCGCACGCGAGCAGCTTGGCCTCATCCGTCCGGGCGAGATGCTGTTCATTCTCAAGGATGTGAAGCCCGCGGGCCGCCCGCAATAACCGCAGCCATCAGCGGACGAACCCGAAAATCGCGAACCTCGGACGCGGCACCGCCATTCCTTACCGGCCGTTAGAAGCTGTCGGACTCGTCACAGCGGACCGCTCGGATCGAGCGTGTCGCAGGATCGGGAGATCCTCGTCTGCCTGTTGCCAGTCCTTCAGCAGGCTGTCGTAAGCGGCGATGCTGCCGCGAGTATCGCCCGCACCTCGCAAGGCGCGCGCGAGGCCGAGCTGGGCGGACGGCAGAAGAGGCGAAAACGGATCGACTCCGCGGTGCTCGAGCACGGTCCGGAACTCGCGAGCGGCATCGTTCCAGGATTGTCGAGCGAGATACGCGATGCCGCGCAAGTACGTCGGAGCCAGTGCCGCGACGGTTCCAAACTCGTACGCGGATTCACGAAGCTCGTTGAGCGCGTCAGGCGCGTGCGACCGGCTCAAGCTGATCGCCGCGCGCGCCACCGGGATCAGCGTGCTTCCGATCAGCGTCGTTCGCGAGCCTCGCTGAAGGACAGGTGCGAGCGCCGCTTCTGCTTCCTGCGGAGCTCCCGCCAGCGCAAGCACTGTGGCGGCGCGCGCCCGCGGCACGGCTGTCGGACCGGCCCGGAGCACCGACCGGCATTGGTCGATGGCGGGCTGAGCCTCGCCATAGAGTGCGTGCGCCCACGCCATCTGCACGGCGTACCCGGACGCGACTTCGTTCAGCCCCTCCTTCAGGGCGAGGTCGATGGTGCGGTCGTACAGCCGCCGGGCGTCGGCAAGCCGGCCGCGATACGTCGAGACCTGCGCCTGCGCTCCGATCAGATCGAACTCGCGCGGCCTCCCGTGCGCCCACTTGACGTGCTCTGCGGCCGCGTTCTCATCGCCAGCCAGCACGTCGAGTTGATAAAGGACGCGGCGCGTCGGGAGCGTCTCGAAGCGTCGTGCCACGGCTTCGCGCGCAATCTGACGCGACTCTGTGAACCTGCCGCCTGCCCGATAGGCGGCGGCGAGATTGGAGTACGGAAATGGATGGGCCGGATTGCGGTGTATCGCTTCGCGCCCGTTCTCGATGGCGCGATCGAACTGCCCGAGGCGTGTCAACACGAGGCACAGCGCGTTCGGCGGGCGGTAGTCTCGCGTGTAGGACTGCTTCCACACTTCGAGCGTTTCAATCGCCCGAAGCTCGTCCTCGGTGATTCGGTCGTGATACTGGAACGTGATGAACAGGCGCTCGCGCTCGCTGACGCGATCCCTCGCGTCGTAGGCTCGCTGAACGTATCCTTCGCTGCGGCGTGTCTCACCGAGATTGCCGTAGACGGTGGACAGCGCCGCATACGCCATCGCGAAGTTCGGGTCGAGCTGTATCGCGGATTCAAAGAACGGAATGGATTCGATTTCGGCGCCGGCCTGCCGTCTCGCGTTGCCGAGCGTGTACGCTCGCAACGCGTCGAGCGACGGGGTCGTCACCTGCTCGACCGGCAGGGCAAACTTCTGCAGCGACGCGAGGGACTCCCCCAGCTGCGATCGCAGGGGCGATGTCATGGCGCCGAGCGCCTGGAGAACGCGCTCCCGGCTCGTCGCGTTCGCCTGTTGCTGGGCCACCACGGCGCCCGTCCGGCAGGCGGACGCCGCGAGCGTGACGATGTACAACTCACCAAGCCTCGTAACCGAGCCGTCGATCATCGCGGTGGCGCCGAGGCGCTCGCATATTTCTCGAGCGGTGTCGTGCGACAGACGGACGTCTCGTGGACGGCCCATCAGCTCCAGGGTCTCGGCGATCCGTTCGTCCGGCACCAGGTCAAGGAATGGCGATTGCCCGAGCTGCACGGCAAGCGCCTGACGAAGCGTTCCGTCGAACACCGGATCGCCGGTCGTGTTCGACATTTCACCGAGCACAATCGAGTCCTTCTCGGTGAGCGTCGGCACCGATGCTGAACGACGCCAGAGTGCGGCGGCGAGCGCCGCGATTGCCACGATGCCGATGAGAACGCCGCCCATCAGCCGCCGGCGCGGAAATCGCGCGACCGTCACGGCGCTAAGTGATCCGCTCGAGAGCGCACGCTTGATGCGGCGCAGATCGACGACGAGGTCCGCGACGTTCTGATAGCGAAGCTCGCGATCCTTCTCCATCGCCTTGTCGATCACGCGATCGAGCGCGGCCGGGACGGCGGGGTTGAGGTCCGAAGGCGGCTCTGGCGCGCGGTTCAAAATCCCGTCGAACACGAGAGCCGGCGTCGCTCCCTTGAAGGCGCGATG